>JBBIOE010000026.1:0-49000 GCA_037443525.1 Archangiaceae bacterium
CTCCGCGCTCGCCGCCTCGCCGGTCGCCGCCCAGGCCCGCGCCCTCGGCGCCGAGCTGCACGTGCTCACCGGCCGTCCCGCCGACGCCCTGGCCGAGTGCCAGGCGCTCGCGGCCAGGGCGCTGGTTCCCGACACCGAGCTCTCGCTGGCCATGACCCGCGGGAAGGCGCTCCTGGTGCTCGGCCGGCTCGACGAGGCGAAGGCTGCCTACGCAGCGCTCGCCCACCGGGCGCACGAGCTCGGCCGGCCCCGAGAGGCGGCGCTGGCGCGGCTCAACGAGGGAGTGGCGGCGTTCCGCACCGGCGACGTGGAGCGCGCGGCGGAGTGCTGGGCCGAGACGCCGGCCGGGCACGCCCGCGCCTGGGCGCAGGCCCGCGCCAACCTGGGCTCGCTGCACGCCGAGGGCGGAGACTTCGAGCCCGCCCTGGAGGCGCTCTCCCAGGCGCTTCACTCCTTCGCGCGCCTGGGCAGCCAGCGCGAGGCCGCCCTCGCGGCGTCGAACCTGGGCCGGCTGATGCACCAGCTCGGCGAGCTGGGCCGCGCGGAGGAGCTCTCGGAGTTCGCGCTCGCCAAGGGTCGCCAGCTGGGCGATCGCTACGTCGAGGCTGGCGCCACGCTGACCCTCGGCGCGGTGCAGGCCGATCGAAAGAAGCTCGTCGAGGCGGTGCAGCTCTTCGAGCGCGCCCGCGAGCTCTACGCGGCGCTGGAGAGCCACGGCTGGGCCGGGCTCGCGGCGGCCCTGGAGGCGCGGGTGCACCTGGAGAGCGGGCTCCTGGCCCGTGCCGAGGTGGTGCTGGCGCTGCCCTGCGTCGAGGCGGGGGCGAAGGCGTCTTCCGCCACGGCGCTGGAGGTGTCATTGGCCCAGGCCGAACATGCGCTCGCCCTGGGCGACGTGGCGGTGGCGGGTCGGGCGCTCGGCCGGGCTCGCGAGGCCCTGGTGGAGCGCACCGAGCTCGAGGGCCCCTGGCGCACGGCGGAGCTGGCCGCCAGGCTCAAGCGGGTGAACGGGGACCTCACCGGCGCGAAGAGCGAGCTGGAGCGCGCCGGGCGGCTGCTCGACGAGGTGCTGGAGCGGGTGCCGCTGGCGCTGCGCCCGGCCTTCCTCTCGGTGCCCCGGCGGGCGGCGGTGCGCGCGGCGTTGGTCTCCGACGGGCGCCTTGTGGCGCCGAGCGAGCCGAAGCCGGTGGCCGCGCCCGCGCACGGGCTGGTCGGTGCGTCGAGGGCGCTGGCGCTGGTGACGCAGATGCTGGGGCCCGTGGCGCGCTCGCAGGCGACGGTGCTGGTCCGCGGCGAGAGCGGCACCGGCAAGGAGCTGCTGGCGGACGCCATCCACGAGGGCTCGCCCCGGCGCCACATGCCCCTGGTGAAGGTGAACTGCGCGGCGATGGTGGAGGAGCTGCTCCTCTCCGAGCTCTTCGGCCACGAGAAGGGCGCGTTCACCGGCGCGGTGAAGGAGCGCAAGGGCCGCTTCGAGCTCGCCGACGGCGGCACCATCTTCCTCGACGAGATCGGCGACATCAGCCCCAAGGCGCAGGTGGCGCTGTTGCGCGTCTTGCAGGAGCGCGAGTTCGAGCGCGTCGGCGGCCAGAAGACCTTGAAGGTCGACGTGCGCGTCATCTGCGCCACCAACCGCGACCTCGAGGCGCTCATCGCCGAGGGGCGCTTCCGGGCCGACCTCTACTACCGCCTGAAGGGCGTGACCCTGGTGCTGCCGCCCCTGCGCGAGCGGCCGGAGGATCTCGCCGGGCTCGCCGGGCACTTCCTCGCCCGCGCGGCGCCGGCCGGCCAGAAGCCGAAGACCCTCTCCCCGGCCTCGCTGGAGCTGCTCCAGCGCTACGAGTGGCCGGGCAACGTGCGCGAGCTGGAGAACGTGGTCGCCTCGGCGGCCATCTTCGCCGAGGGCGAGGTCATCGAGCCGGACGCCTTCTCCCACGTCGCCGAGCTGCGGGCGCTGCTGGTGGGTGACGAGGAAGAGGACGACGCGGACGACGGACCTGACGAGGTGGCGGCCGTGCCGGCGAGGGCGACGGCCGACGGTCAGGCGCCGCGCGCCGCGGAGGCTCTCGACTTCTACGAGCTCGCCCGCTCCCGAGGCATCTCGCTCAAGGACCTGCGCCACGAGGTGGAGATGCAGTGCATTCGCCGGGCGCTGCTCGACGCGAAGGGCAACATCTCCGAGGCGGCGCGGCTGTTGATGATGAAGCGCTCCCGGCTGTCGCAGATCGTGAACGCCGAGCCGTCGCTCAAGGAGGTGGTCCGTGGAAACTGAGCTCCTCGCGATGGCACCCCGCTTGCTGAAGGGCAAAACCATGTCGCCGCGGTCCGTCTTCTTCCTGTCAGTGGTGCTCGTCTTCGCCGCCTGCGGCGTGGGCACCGATACCCTGGACGAGCAGGGTAACCCCATCTACGGCCGAAGCGGCGCCAGCCAGACCCAGGCGTTGGAGGGCGTGCCGACGCCCGACGAGCTGGGACAAACCCAAGCAACGGCGCAGGGTTCCGTGGCCCCGGGCGACGCCGTGGCGCTGCCGCAGGATCCCATCCCGCTCCACACCGGCGGCCCTGGGGACCCGGTGACGGCGCCGGTGCTGATCAGGGTCGCGCCGGTGCGGGCGCTGCCGGGCCGCTAACGGTCTGACATGCGGGGCAGGACGAGGCGGAAGCAGGCCCCCTTCGCGGGTGCGCCGGCTTCCGCTTCGACGTTCCCGAGCTCGAGGCGGCCGTCGTGCTCCTGGGCGATGCGCGAGGCGATGGCGAGGCCCAGGCCGGTGCCCTGTTGCTTGGTGGTGACGTAGGGCTCGAAGACGCGGGAGCGCAGGGCCTCGGGGATGCCGGGCCCCTCGTCCTCGACCTCCAGGATCGCCTCGGTGGGCGTTCCCAGGACGCGCACGGAGATGGTGCCCGTGCGGCCGGTCATCGCCTCCTCGGCGTTCTTCACCAGGTTCACCAGCACCTGGGCCAGCTGATCCCGATCGCCGCTGACTCGGACGCCCGGGGCGAGCTGGGTGAGGTACTCCAGGCCGTCGTGCGGGGCGTAGAGGGCCATCACCGGCTGCACGGCCTCGGCGAGCTCGAGCGGCACCAGGGTGGGCCGCGGCAGCCGGGCGAACTGGCTGAACTCGTCGACGATGCGCTTCAAGCGGTCGACCTCTTCGAGCATCGCGGCGGCGCTCTCCTTGAAGAGGGTCTGGAAGCGCTCGTCGGGGGGGCCCCGGCGGGAGGCGGCGAGCAGCGTCTCCAGCGACATGCGGATGGGCGTGAGGGGGTTCTTGATCTCGTGGGCCAGGCGGCGGGCGACCTCCTGCCAGGCGGCGATGCGTTCGCTGGCGAGCAGCTGGTCGGTGGCAGCCTTGAGATCGAGCGTCATGCGGTTGAAGCCGTCGACCAGCGCGCGCAGCTCGCCCGAGGCGCCCTCCACCGAGACGGTGACGCCGGGCGCGCCCTGGCCGATGCGGCTCGTGGCCTCGGTGAGCGCCTCGACGGGGCGGGTGACGCGGCGGCTGACCAGGAAGCCCAGGGCCACCGAGAGGAGGAGACCCACCGAAGCCAAGGTGAGGAAGCCGCGGAGGACCTCGGTGCGGGTGGCGGCGATCTCGGCGTCGGAGAAGCGCAGCTCGATCACCGCGAGCGTGGGCTCGACGTCGGCCGAGGCAAGGCGGCCGCCGACCTTCGCTGGCTTCGGTGTGCGGGGTGACGACACCCCCTCGTGGAGCTCGCGCAGGTGGAGCTCGCGGACGCTGCCGCCCGAGACGGGCTCTCCGGCGTGACCGACGACCTCGTCTCCGGAGCGGAAGGTGACCTCGGCGCCGGTGAGCTTCGAGAGGGTGCGGGCGCGCGCATCGCCCAGGAGGATGCCGCCCACCGCCCAGACGGAGTGCTCGCCGTAGTCGACGGCGCGGGCGGTGACGAGCGCGGGGCCGTCGATCAGCCCGGCCCCGCTCAGGTACTGCACGCGCAGCGGGACCACCGGCCTCCCGGTGAGGCCGATCGCGGCCGCGAGCGGATCGTTGGGCTCCCCGAGGCGCGCCGGGAGGTGCCCCGAGCTCAGCGTTCGGCCGTGCTCGTCGAGCAGCGCGAGCACGTCGAGCCCTCGCGGCGTCATGAGCTGCGAGGCCGCGGTGGTGACGTGGGCCGGCGGCGGCACCTGCGCGAAGTCCCGAGCGACGTCCTCCAGGCCTGCGCTCTGGGCGAGCTCGTCCATCGCGCGGCGGACCTCGTCGCTCGAGCGCCCGAGCTCGGCGTCGACGGCGGCCATGGCGCGCTCGATGCGGGAGGCGTGCTGCTGCTGAAGGAGCTGAGAGAGGTTTTGGAGCGCGAGCGGCACCACCACCGCGACCTGGAGCACGGCCAGGGCGAGGAAGGCGAGGGCGAGGGTCCACCGCAGGCGCACGCGCTAGTCTCCCGAGAGGAAGGCGTCGTCGAGGCGCGGCAGGCCGAGGCCGTCGCGGGTCAGGTGGCGCAGGTCCTTCGAGGCGCCGAGCGAGAGGCCCTGCACGTAGAGCGGCACCAGGGGCAGGCTGGCGCGCAGGGCATCGGCGCGGGCGAGCAGATCGGCGGGCTCGGTGAGGGAGAACAGCTCGAAGGGCGCGGCGGTCGGCACCCGGGCCACCTCGGCGGTGAGGGCGAGCGCGAAGGCCTTCGACTCCGGCAGGAGCGCGGAGGCGAGCATCAGCTCGTAGTCGCCCTTGGCCCAGCGGGTGCGCAGCTCGGCGCGCTCGAGCCCGGTGAGCACCAGCTTGTAGCCCGAGGAGAGGAGCTTGACCTGCAGGCGCTCGGCCACGGCGCGGTGATCGTCGAGGCCTGCGTCGTAGAGGAGGGTGAGCTCCTTGGGCGGGGAGAGCGGCGCGGGCCTGGGTGGGGAGGGCGGGGCGACGGTGGGGCCTCCGAGGGACGGCGGCACGAGGCCGGTGAGGGCCGACGCCGGGGCGCGCACGAAGAAGCGAACGAGATCGGCGCGCTCGATGGTGGACTCGACGGCCTGCTTCACGTGCGGCGCGAGCTTTGGAGCGGCGACCAGCCAGGTGGCGAAGAGCTGCGGGCCTTCTTCATCGGGGCCGCTGCCGAGGACGAGCTGCACGCGGCGCTGGGCGAGCTGGCGGTCGGCGGTGCGCGCGTCGGCGGGCACGACGGCGGCGGCGTCGAGGTACGGGCGGCCGGCGGGGAAGGCGGCGTTGGCGGCGAGCGAGGGGCCGAAGAAAGGGCCGGGCGCGGCGGCGAGCGAGGGGTGGCAGAGCACGCGGTCGAGGTCCGGCGCCTTGCCCTCGAGCTGGAAGTCGACGGCGGTGCGGGTGCCCGTCACGCGCTTCACCGGCGCGAGGAGGGCGCGGTACGGAGAGGTCGACGCGCGCGCGCGGGTGAGGGCCCGGGCGATGGCTTCGCCGTCTTGACCGGGGGCGAGGGCGAGGCGGAGGAGGTTCGGGGCGGGGGAGGAGAGCTCGCCCAGGCGGCACGGCGGCGCGGCGGAGAGGGAGAGCGCCGCGGCCTCCACCGGCGTGTCGGCGAGGAGGGGATCTCTCTCCACGGACCTGGCCACGGCGGCGATCTTGAGCGCGCCGCCGAAGCGCGGGCGGCCGCCGGCGTGGGCGGGGAGGGCGAGGAGGGCGGCGAGGGCGAGGCCGGCGAAGAGCAGGGTGATCAAGCAGCGCGCTCCGCGCTGATGGCCGCGATCGTTTGCGGCGGCCTGCCGTTCACCCTGGGCGAAGTCGAAGGGTGCCGAACCCAGGCCCACACTTCGGGAGCCTGAAGTCGGCAGGGTTCGACTCCGCTCACCCTGAACGGAAGGTTCGCGCGATCGATTCAAGCGGGCACCGCCATGGTGGAGCGCTTCGACGAGCTCGACGCGAACGGGTTTCGGAGCCGCACCACGAGCATGAGCGGAGGACCGGCTCACGGCCGCCCCCCCTTGAACACCACGAGCTCTCCGCTGCCGTCCGCGAGCCAGGTGCCGAGCACGACTTCCTCGGCGCCGTCGCCGTCGAGATCACCCGCGGCCGCGACGAGGGCGCGCCCCTTCACCGGGCCCTGCCACGCGACGGTCGCCTCGGGAAGCGTGGCCGCGCGGGCCTGCGCCTGCTCAGCGACCGAGAGCTGAACGACCCGCACCTCGTCCGCGTCGCCCATGGTCTTCGACGACGACGCCACGAGCTCCGGCGTGCCGTCGCCATCGAGGTCGGCCAGCGTGCTGCCGCTCCCGACGCCGCCGAGGTGCTGCGCCGGGGGCGTGCCGCGCACGAGCGACGCCCAACCCTCGGGAGAGACGAGCAGCGTCACCGCTCCGCGCGTGCTGAGCGCCTGCACTGGCGTGCCGAGCGCGACCGGCCGGCCGCCCCAGGTCACGTCGGCGGCGAAGCGGTTGAAGCCGGGATCGAGGTGCACGGCCAGGCCCTCCAGCCCCATCGCGTCGACCAGGCCCGCGGCCTTCAACGCGCCCTTCTCCCAGGCGAACGTCACCGCCTTGGCGCGCCGCGCCGACCAGGCCACCACCCGACTCGCCCCCGGCGTCACCGCCACGGCCCCGAACGCGTCTCGGCAGGGCTGCGTCGCCGGTGGCGCGCTCGACAGGTCGGCCCTCGCCAGCAGCGTCCCGTCGAGGGCGAGCACCTGCACCTCGTCGCCGGTCAGCGCGACGAGCTCGGGCTTCGCGTCGCCGTCCACGTCACCCACCGCGAGCGCCGCGGGGGGGCTCGACAGGTGTGCGGCGACGCGGGGCTCGAGGGTGAGGGTGGGGCGCGGCGGGGTGGAGGCCGGGGCTTGCGACGAGCCGGCCAGCGCCAGGGCCTCGGTGTCGGCGTCGACCGCGGCCACCAGCACCGCCGCTGGACCGGAGCGCGTCGGCGTCTTCCCCGACCAGAAGTTCACCCAGGTCGAGATGCCGTCGCCCCGGGCGGTGAGCTTCGCCCCGTCGAGCGTCATGGTGAGGCGCGCCAGCGAGCGGGCGCCGTGCTGCCGGGCCTGCGCTTCGGCCTCGGCCGCGTCGGCGCCGGCGATGGCCACCGGAGCGAGCCGCGCGTCGGACAGCCGCGCCGCCACCAGCGACGCCACCGCGCGGGCGAGCGGCGTCTTGCCTTCGGTCCAGACGCCGACGGGCGGCTCGAGGTGCGCCGCCTCGATGCGGGTGGAGAGCTCGCGGGCCAGCCTCTCGAGGGACGAGTCGGGAGAGGGCGCTGCCGCCGCGCAAGGGAGGGCGGCGAAGAGGACCAGCGCGAGGAGGGAGAAGGAATTCGGCACCCTTCGACTCAGCGCAGAAGAGGGCCGGCCGAAATGCGGAACTTGCCACCGTTCCGTCCGAGCCAGGTCGAGGACCTCGCCTGAACCGATCGGATTCCGGAGCCCGCCCGGCCCTCGACGCAGCCTGTCCTGAGCGGAGCCGAAGGGCTCGGGCTGATCGGAGTCGCTCTTCCGATCAGACCTCTCAGGGTGAACGGCGGTCGGCAGCCTTCGACTTCGCCCGTGCTCCGACTTCCCCCCCACCGCCGAGGTCACGGCGATCCTCTCCGCCCGTCGTGCATCATGAAGTCGTTCGGATCGATCGTCCCCGGGGCCAGCGCCTCGTCCTTCGGCTCCGTGCCCGAGAGGAACGACTCGGTCCGCCCCGGCACCGCGCGACCGGCGAGCAGCCCCGACGCCGGGTCGATCTTCACCTGCACCACGCCCGCGGGCAGCTCGAAGTCCCGCACTGGCAGGCCCTGATGCGCGGCCTTCATGAAGTCGAGCCAGATCGGCAGCGCCGCGCGGCCGCCCGTCTCCAGGGGGCCGATCGGCTCGTGATCATCGAAGCCCACCCACGCCGACGCCACCAGGTCCATCGTGTAGCCGCTGAACCAGGCGTCGCGGTACTCCTGCGCGGTGCCGGTCTTCCCCGCGGCGGGACGGGCGAGCTCGAGCACGGCCACCGCGGTGCCCTCCTCCACCACGCTGCGCATCAGCGAGGTGGCGAGGAACGCGACCGCCGGCGGCAGCACCTCCTCGGGTACGGCGTGGTGCTCCTCGAGCACCTTGCCCTTCGCGTCCGCCACCTTCACCAGCATCACCGGCTCCGCGTAGCGGCCGAGCGACTGCAGCGTGGTGTAGGCGTTGGCGATCTCCAGCATCGACACCTCGCCGGTGCCGAGCGCGAGGGTCAGGTTCTTGGGCAGCGCGCTCTTGATGCCGGCCTTCTGCGCGAAGTCGATCACCGCGTCGGGGCCCACCGCCTCCATCAGCCGCACCGACACCGTGTTCTTCGACTTGGTCAGCGCCTGCCGCACGGTGATCGGCCCCTCGTAGCCGCCCTTCTCGAAGTTCTGCGGCTTCCAGGTCTTCCCGGTGAAGGGATCGCGAATGGCCTCGGGCGCGTCGTTCACGATGGAGAGCGGCGTGAACTTCTGGGTCGAAAGCGCGGTGGCGTAGAGGAAGGGCTTGAAGGAGCTGCCCGGCTGCCGGTGTGCCTGCGTGGCGCGGTTGAAGGGCGAGAGCGCGAAGTCGGACCCGCCGACCATCGCCACCACCGAGCGATCGGCCGGATCGATGGCGAGCAGCGCGCCCTGCACCGCGGGGAGCTGCGCCAGCGTGGCCTCCACCAGGCGCGAGGCCGGCACCGCCTTGCCCAGCCGCACCCGGACCAGGTCGCCCACCGCCACCACCTCGGAGAGCTTCGCCGGCGCGGCGCCCGCCCGGCCGTTCACCCGCCGCCGCGCCCAGGCCGAGGAAGCGAAGTCGAGCCGCGCGCTCCGCCCGACGAGATCGATGGTGGCGAAGCCCTTGGCGTCGTCGACGTCCTTCACCCAGCCGATGCTCTCCACGCCCTCGGCGAGGTTCTTCGCCGGCACCGAGCGGGCGAGCTTCTCGTCCTCGGTGGGGACGCCCTCCTCGAGCTCGGCGGCCTGCTCGTCGGGATCACGCAGCGACTCGGTGGCCGGCTCCTCGGCCGCCCTGGCGTCCTTGAGCGGCGAGAGGTCGGCGACCAGCACGTCGTCGGGGTGCCGGCGGCCCGCCTCGGCGAGGCGCTTCTCGAGCAGGGGCCTCAACGTCTCGAAGCGCTTGGGATCGACGTTGCCGAGCGGCCCGCGGTAGCCCTGCCGGTGATCGACGGCCTCGAGGCCCTTCTCGACGGCCGCCTCCGCCGCCGCCTGGAGCTTCGGGTCCATCGCGATGCTGACGCGCAGGCCGCCCTCGAGCACCGCCTTGTCGCCGTAGTGCGCGACGAGCTGCTTGCGCACCTCCTCGGCGTAGTAGGCGCCGACCGGCGTGGGCAGACGGGGCCCGAGGAGGATGGGCTTCTCCATCTCCTTCTCCGCCACGTCCTGCGCCACGAAGCCGTGCCTGAAGGCCTGGGTGAGCACGTAGCGCTGGCGCTTCTTCGCCTTCACCACGTTGGTGAGCGGGTTGATGCGCTCGGGCAGCTGCACCGTGCCGGCGAGCACCGCGGCCTCGCCCAGCGGCAGGTCCTTGGCGTGCTTGCCGAAGTAGAAGAGCGCCGCCTCCTCGACGCCGTAGCGCGAGTTCCCGAAGTTGATGGAGTTGACGTAGAGGTTGAGGATCTCGTCCTTGGAGAGCGCCTTCTCCATGCGCGGCGTGAGGATCCACTCGCGGATCTTGCGGGAGAGGGTGCGCTCCTGCGTGAGCAAGAGCAGCCGGCAGGCTTGCTGCGAGATGGTGGACGCGCCCGACTTCATGCCGCCGGGCCTCAGGTTCTTGAGCGCCGAGCGGATGATGCCGAGGTAGTCGAGCCCCTCGTGGCTGTAGAAGTCCGCGTCCTCGGCGGCGAGGAACATCTCCCGCACGTGCCTGGGCATGGTGCTGACGTCGACCCAGGTGCGGCGCTCGCGGAAGAACTCGGCGCACACCTGACCGTCGCGGCAGGTCACCTTCGTCACCTGCGGCGGGCGGAAGGTCTTCAGCTCTTCGACCGACGGCAGATCGCGGCTGAAGTACCAGAAGGCGCCGAGGACCAGACCGGTGGCGAGCACCAGGCCCACCACCGCGGCCACCACCAGCCGCTTCAGCCACTTCCACAACCGCGCTCGCCACGGGGACATCGGGTGCGCGACTGTAGTCAATGGCGCCTCAGCAAGCGACGACGAGCGCATGGGGCTCCCTCGGACGACGAAAGGCCCCGCCTGGGTGAGCAGGCGGGGCGGACTGTTCGGCACTCTTCGACCCTTCGACTCCGCTCGGGACGGGCTTCGCTCAGGGTGAGCGGGTGGTGTCCGGCATCGGGTGGGCGGCGGCGGGCGTCTCGCTCTCCACCGGCGCGGTCACCGGAATCTCGGGCACGTCCTCGCCCAGAAGCCCCTCGGCCTCGGCGCGGGCGACGCGCGCGGCGTTGATGCGGGCCTTCACGTACTTGGGCGAGAGGTCCATGGCCTTCTGGTAGGCGTGCTTCGCCTCCTCGGTGCGGCCGACGCGCTCCAGGGCCACGCCGAGGTTGTTCTGCACGAAGGCGACGTGGGGGAGCTTCTGGGCGGCCTCGCCGAGCACCGTGGCGGCCTTCTCGTTCTCGTTCGCGCGCAGGTAGCAGAAGCCGAGGTTGTTGAGCGCCCAGCCGTGGCCCGGCTCGAGCTGCACGGTGCGCTCGAAGCTCTGAATGGCGCCCTTGAGCTCGCCCATGGAGAGCTGAGCGAGCCCGACGATGTGGTGGGCCTCGGCGTTCTCGTCGTCGCGGCCGATGGCCTCGCGGCCGGCCATCACCGTGCCGGGGAAGTCACGGGCGACGTAGAGCGCGCGGGCCTGCTCGATGAGGGGCGCGGCGTCGTCGGGGGACTCCAGCCCCACCCGGCCCCAGGCCTCGGCGGCCAGCAGCGGCTGCCCGGCGCGGCGGGCGAGGCGCGCGGCGAGGGTGAGGGCCTCGGAGTCGGTGGGGTTGGAGTAGACGGCGCGGCGGGCCTCGGCCAGGCCGCCCTTCACGTCGCCGTCGGAGACGAGGGCCTTCGCGCGCGCGAGGTGATCGACGGCCGGCGTGTCGTGAGCGAGGGCCACCGCGTCGAAGCCGGGCTCG
Source organism: Archangiaceae bacterium (assembly GCA_037443525.1). Lineage (GTDB taxonomy): Bacteria > Myxococcota > Myxococcia > Myxococcales > Myxococcaceae > JBBIOE01. The sequence continues at coordinate 10,973 of JBBIOE010000026.1, forward strand.
ACCTGCGCGACGGTCTTCGGCTTCCCGGTGCCGCCGTCGGTCTTCACGGTGACGGCGACGGGCTCGGGCGCGATCTCCGGCGGCGGCTTCACGGCGAGCGTCGTCTCCACCCGGACGGGTGGAGGGGTGGAGGTGGTGGGGTGGTCCTCGCAGGCGCTGAAGGCGAGGGCGGTGAGGCAGGCGGCGACGAGCTTCTTCGACATGGGCGGTTTGACCTTTCCGGGAGGCGTCTCCCGTGCGCCCAGCTAGAGCGAGCGTCGTGCCAGCCCCGAAGTCCGCGATCCGTCTCGTGCGCTCGAACGCGTGCGGCTGTTCGGCCGCGCGACGTGCTATGGGCGCGGGGCCATGTCCGACGGTCTCCCCACTGAAGTCGCGCGGCGGCGCACCTTCGCCATCATCGCGCACCCCGACGCCGGCAAGACGACGCTCACCGAGAAGCTGTTGCTCTACGGCGGCGCGATTCACCTCGCCGGCAGCGTGAAGGCCCGGCGCGCGAAGCGCCACGCCACCTCCGACTGGATGGAGCTGGAGAAGGAGCGCGGCATCTCCGTCACCTCGTCGGTGCTGCAGTTCCCCTACAAGGGCCACTCGGTCAACCTGCTCGACACGCCGGGCCACCAGGACTTCAGCGAAGACACCTACCGCACGCTGGCGGCGGCGGACTCGGCGGTGATGCTCCTCGACGCGGCCAAGGGCGTGGAGCCGCAGACCATCAAGCTCTTCAAGGTGTGCCGTCTGGCGGGGATTCCCATCTTCACCTTCGCCAACAAGCTCGACCGCTACGGCCGCGCGCCCTTGGAGCTGATGGACGAGCTCGAGAAGGTGCTCGGCATTCGCGCCTACCCGATGAACTGGCCGATCGGCTCGGGGCCGGACTTCCGCGGGGTCTACGACCGCCAGGCGGGCACGGTGAACGTGTTCTCGGCGACGGGGCGCCACGGCGAGACCGAGGTCTCCGAGCGCGTGGTGAAGCTCGCCTCACCGGAGATCCACGAGGTGTTGTCGGACGTGGAGCTGGAGAAGCTGCAGGAGGACATCGAGCTGCTCGACATCGGCGGCGACGAGCTGACCTTGGAGAAGGTGCAAGCCGGGCAGCTGTCGCCGATGTTCTTCGGTTCGGCGATGACGAACTTCGGCGTCCGGCCCTTCCTCGATGCGTTCCTCACGATGGCGCCGGCGCCTTCTGGCCGCACGTCGTCGGAGGGCTTCATCGAGCCCAGCCGGGAGAAGTTCTCGGGCTTCATCTTCAAGATCCAGGCGAACATGGATCCCGCGCACCGCGACCGCGTGGCGTTCCTGCGCGTGGTGTCGGGGAAGTACGTGAAGGGCATGAGCGCGTACCACACGCGCCTGGGCAAGATGGTGAAGCTCGCCAAGCCGACGCAGTTCATGGCCAGCGAGCGCACGGCCATCGAGGACGCGTACCCGGGCGACGTCATCGGGCTGTTCGACCCGGGGCAGTACCGCATCGGCGACTCGCTCATCGAGGGCGGGAAGTTCGACTTCGAGTGCGTGCCGCGCTTCTCCCCGGAGCACTTCGCGGTGGTGCGCTCGAAGGACCCCCTGCGCCGCAAGCAGATGGAGAAGGGCCTCGAGCAGCTCGCCGAGGAGGGCACGATTCAGATCTTCCAGCAGCTCCAGATGGGCATGAAGGACCCCATCGTGGGCGTGGTCGGCCAGCTCCAGTTCGAAGTGCTCGAGTACCGCATTCAGCACGAGTACGGCGCCACCATCGCGCTCGACAAGCTGCCCTACGGCCACGCGCGCTGGGTGGTGGGCCCGAAGTTCGAGCCCAAGAGCTTCGACTGGGAAGGCAACCGGCTCACCGTGCAGGATCGCGACGGCCGGCCGCTGGTGCTCTTCCGCGACGACTGGGCGCTGCAGCACGCCGAGGAGAAGAACCCGGAGCTCACCTTCCTCGCCCACGCGCCGCAGCTCAAGGCGAGCTCGGTGGTGGTGGGCGTGCAGTAGCGCTGGCGTTCGCTCGCCGAGCTCCATCCGAGGGCAGACTTCCTGGGGTGGTCCTTCGCCACGCGCTCTTCTTCGGCGCTCTCACCTGGCTTCGCACCGGCTGTCCCTGTCCCTCCCCGGCGGACGCCGGCGCCGACGACGCCGTTCGCGGTGCGGGTGTCGTCGTCGACCCCCTTCATGGAGAACCTCATCCGGGTGGGGTTGTCCGCGGTGAACCCGACGGACTGAATCCGAGCGCGCCCAGGACTTGTGCGCGCGCCCCAGGAATCCCACACCAGTCGCTCGGGGGCCGGGGGTCCATCGGAGGTTGGTGAGCGATCTTCGTGAACGTCGGTGACTTCCGCCTGGGGAGTGCTCTAGAAAGTGGCTTCGGGCAGGGAAACCGCAACGCCCCTCGGGGTCGCGTTGTGAGGTGGGGAGAACCGCACATGATGAAACTGGGTCGAGTCCTGACGGTGCTGGCGATGCTGGCGGTCGCCTCTGGCTGCAACTGCAACAACACTCCGGTGGGCGAGGACGGCGGCACCGGCGGTGGGGCCACCGGTGGCGGCGCGACCGGCGGCGGCACGGGCGGCGAGACCGGCGGCGGCACCGGCGGTGGCACCGGCGGCGCGACCGGTGGTGGCACGGGCGGAGGCACCGCGAACCACGCTCCAGTCCTCAGCCCCATCGCTGCGGTGGCGGTGAACGAGGGCGCGACGTCCTCGGTGGCCCTGGCCGCGAGCGACGTCGACGGCGACACGGTCTCCTTCTCGCTGACCTCGCCCCCGTCCTTCGTCACCCTGTCCGGCTCGACCATCAGCATCGCGCCGGGCTTCACGGACTCTGGCTCCTACACCATCAACGTGGTCGCCTCCGACGGTGTCGCGCAGACGAACGGCTCGTTCTCGGTGACTGTCAACAACGTCAACCGCCCGCCGGTGGTGACGCAGCCCACGGCCGTCACCCTGACCGCGGGCACCTCGCAGAACCTGGTGATCACGGCGACCGACCCGGACGGCGACACGCTGACCTACTCGGTCACCGGCAACCCGACCTGGGCGACCCTGAGCGGCAACGCGTTGACGCTCGCCCCCGGCACCTCGAACATCGGCGCGTTCTCCTTCGTGGTCTCGGCCTCCGACGGCTCGCTGTCCGACAGCAAGACGGCGATCGTGACCGTCACCGCCCCGGCGAACCAGCCGCCCACCGTGACGCTGCTCGGCCAGGTCGACACCGGCGGCGTCTCGCTCGATGCCGGCGTGAGCGTCTACCTGACCCCCAAGCTCCGCGCGACGGTGACCGACCCCGAGGGTGGGCTGGTGCGCCTGCAGGCGGAGGTGGTGCTCTCCAGCGCGTCCTTCACCGGCAGCCCCACGACCACCGGCAGCTACGCCGCGGGTGGCCAGACCGATCTCACCCTGACCTCGCTCTCGCCCGGCACCTACAAGTGGCAGGTGCGCGGTGAGGACGCGCAGAACAACCTCTCCGCCTGGACGCAGTTCAACTCGGGCAACGCCGCCTTCACCATCCTGGCCGGCGCGGTGACCGGCACGGTCGCCATCAACTCCGGAGCCACGGCGACCAACAGCGCCTCGGTGACGCTGACCCTGAGCGCGACCTCGACCTCGGGAACCATCTCCCAGATGCGCTTCTCGAACGACGGGATCTCATGGAGCGCCTTCGAGGCCTATGCGACGTCGAAGACGTGGACCCTCTCCACCGGGTCGAGCACGGCCACCGTGTACGTCGAGTTCAAGGACTCCGCCGGTTCCACCGGGCAGGCGAGCTCGTCGATCCTCTACGACGCCTCCGCGCCCACCATCTCTTCCGTCTCCATCAACGGCGGCGCCACCGCGGCGAATTCGTCGACGCTGACCTTCGCGGTCACCGCGGCCGACACCGGCGGCACCGGCGTCGCGAAGGTGTGCTTCACCGGCACCTCGGTGCAGGGCTCGCCCCTCTGCGTGGCGGTGAGCGCGGGCGGCACCTACCCGGTGACGCTGGCGGCCGGTGAAGGGCTGAAGATCATCAACGTGACCGTGGTCGACGGCGCCGGCAACACCTCGAGCGCCTCGCCCGCCACCATCACCATCGACACCGTGGCGCCGACCATCTCGGGAGTCTCCATCAACGCGGGCGCGGTGGGCACGAGCTCGACCGCCGTCTCGGTCGGCGTCACCGCCACCGACAACACCGGAGGCAGCGGGCTCGCCGACCTCATCCTGCGAAACCAGCCGACGGCCTTCGGGACGAGCTGGGCCGCGTGGACCGGCGCGCCGACCTATGCCCAGACCCTCGCCGGTGGCGACGGCACCGCCACGGTCGGCGTGAAGGTGCGTGACGCGGCGGGCAATGTGTCGACCGAGGCGACCGACAGCATCCTCCTCGACACCACCGCGCCCACCGGCAGCTTCTCGATCAACGGCGGGGCCGCCAACACCAACTCGCTCGGGGTCACCCTGTCCATGTCGGCCACGGACCCGAGCGGGGTGGCGGCCTACTGCGCCAAGGAGACCAACACCGCCCCGGTGAACGCCGCCGACCCCTGCTGGACGGCGATGGCGACCACCGCCTTCAACCTCGCCGCCGGCGCCGACGGCACGCGCACGGTGTACCTGTGGTGGAAGGACGGCCTGGGCAACTTCACCGCCTCGGCGCTGAGCGACACCATCATCCTCGACAAGACCGCGCCCACGGTGACGGTCTCCGGCGCGGGCCTCGGCATCAACGGCGGCGCGGTCAACACCAACGGCCTGACCCTCACGCTCAACAACAGCGCCAGCGACGGTGCCGGCACGGGGCTGGCGTTCGTCTGCGTGAGCACCACCAACCCGCCGCCGCAGCCCTCGAGCTGCGTGACCTACTCGCCCACGCCCTCGCTGACCATTCCCGCGGGTGACGGTACCAAGACCCTCTACATCACGGTGATCGACGTGGCCGGCAACACCAGCACCATGGCCAGCGACACCATCCTGCTGGATCAGACCGCGCCGACGATCAGCGCGGTGTCGATCAACACCGGCGCGGTCTACACCAACACCACCGCGGTCACCGTGGGCACCACGGCGACTGACCCGGGCGGCGCGAACGCCTCCGGCCTCTCCCAGATGCAGTTCTCCAACGACGGCGTCACCTGGCAGACGGCGGTGGCCTTCGCGATCTCCAAGGCCTACACGCTGCAGGCCGTCGACGGCCCCCGCGCGGTGTCCGTGCGGGTCATCGACGCGGCGGGCAACACCAGCGCCCCGTCGAGCGACGCCATCACCCTCGACACCACCCTCCCGACTGGCACGGTGAGCATCAACGCCGGCGCGGCGGCGACCAACTTGACCTCGGCCACGCTCTCCTTGTCGGCGTCGGACGCGACCACCTCGGTGGTGGCCTACTGCGCCAACGCCACCAACACCGCCCCGACCAGCGCCAGCGATGCCTGCTGGACCGTCTACCCGTCGGCGGGCGCCTTCACCCTCCCAGGCGGCGACGGCACCAAGACGGCGTACGTGTGGTTCAAGGACTCGGCGGGCAACTACAGCTCGAGCGCGGCGACCGACACCATCATCCTCGACCAGACGGTGCCCACGGTGACCGTGACCGGCCCGGGGCTCGGCCTGCAGGCCGGGGCCACGGCCACCAACCAGCTCACCCTGACCATGAACAACTCGGCGGCCGACACCGGCGGCTCTGGCCTCGCTACGGTGTGCGTGGGTGCAGGCGCGGCGCCGCCCGTGCCTCCGGCGGCGGGCTGCGTGGCCTACACCGCCACCCCCAGCGTGACCATCACGGGCCCTGATGGCACCAAGACCGTGTCCATCTCCGTGTACGACGGCGCGGGGAACCTCAGCGCCTTCACGAGCGACACCATCGTCTACGACGCCACGCCGCCCACCGTCGGCCCGGTCGTCACCATCAACGGCGGGCAGGCGAACACCAACAACCCCGCCGTCTCCATTGCCTCCACGGCCACCGACGCCACCTCGGGCGTCTCCACCATGCAGTTCTCGGAGGACAACGGGGTCACCTGGAGCGCGGAGGTCGCTTGGCTCGCGACCCAGTCCTACACGCTCGCCGCCACCGGCGACGGGACACGCACCGTCTGGGTGCGGGTGAAGGACGGGGCGGGTAACTACAGCGTCGCGCCGTACCCGAGCGACTTCATCCTCCTCGACACCACGCCGCCGGCGTGCAGCATCAGCACGGTGGCCTACACGCAAACCAGCCCCGTCTCGGTCAACATCTCCCCCACCGAAGCGGGTAGCGGCCCCAGCAAGATGTACCTGATGGAGCAGAGCAGCGCGCTCGCGACGCCGGCGACGCCCTCCGCTGGCACCTTCGTCACCACCTTCGCTACCCCTGTGAACCAGGCGTTGGCCGCGGTCGGCTCGCGGAAGATCTTCTGCTGGCTCCTCGACAACGCCGGCAACGTGAGCCCGGTCCCCGGCACGGCGACCGTCATCTACGACAACCAGGCGCCGAGCACGCCCGCCGCGCCCGGGGTCGTCCCCGGCCACCGCTCGGTGACGCTTACCTGGACCAACGTCTCCGACGTGGGCGCCGCCGGCGTGAAGGGCTACCAGGTCGGCGTGGGCAAGGTCGCGGGCTCCTACGCGTGGCAGACCATGATTCCTCCTGGGGTGGGCACCACCACCACCCAGACTCTCACCTTGGGCAACAGCTTCACCTGGCACTTCGCGGTCCGAGCGATCGACAACGCGAACAACGTCGGGGCGGCGAGCGTCGACGCGACGGGGACGCCCAACTGGCCGTTCAACTTCACGCACCACATGCCCACGTCCTCGACGTTCCGCGGCGCGACCACCATCAACACCGGCCTGGCGAATCGCTACCTCGGCGTCGGTGACCTGGGCACGCTCTTCGTGACCGACAACCTCGGCACCAGCTGGGCGCGGCGTGACCCGATGACGGACGGCAACGTCAACGCGATCGCGGTCGGGGCCGTGACCGGAACGACCGGGCTGATGGCGGTGGGTGACTCGGGCCACCTCGCGTTCAGCGGCGACTACGGCGATACCTGGACCCTCGTCACCAACACCGAGGCGGCCAGCACCTCCTTCGTGCCGCCACGGCAGCACCATCTCTACGGCTACGCCTTCGCCGGCTCCGTGTTCTATGGAGGCTTCCCCTCGTACACGGCGTACGACTTCGTCGCCGTCGGAGAGGCGGGGACCATTCTCCACGGCGCGACTGGCTGGATCTTCGGCGCCAGTCCGCTGACGTCGATGGCGCCCGTGGTCTCGCCGACGACCAACACGCTGCGCGCGGTGGCCCGCTGCTCGAACGGCATCTCGATCAACTGCGATGGCTCGGTCGTCGTGGCGGTGGGTGACAACGGCACCATCATCCGCTCGACGGACCGTGGCTCGACCTGGACGGCGATGACCGCGCCGGTGGGCTACACCACGTCACAGTTCCTCAACGTGGCCCAGGTCCCGGCCACCAACCAGATGGTGGCCACCGTCTGGGGAACCGGCGGGCAGTCGCCGCTGCTCATCTCCTCCGACGGCGGCCAGACCTGGTCCGCGGTCGCGCTCGGGGTCGGCCTCCTCTCCGCCTACCGGGAGTACGGGCTGTACGTGTCCCCCACGGGCACGGTGTGGATGTCCGGGTACGACTCGGGAAAATTCTTCTCGAACGCCAACGTCATCAAGGTCACTCTGCCCACCACGATGGCGGCGCAGGCGCTCGCGTACATCGGCGGTCTCAGCGTCGCGTACGCCATCACCGGGACGTCCGACACCGCACAGATGGTCTTCGGCGACTTCGGCCAGACGTTGGTCGGCAACGGCTCGGGCACGTTCACCGGGCCGGCACTGCTCGGCACGTCGCGGTTGTACGGCATCGCTACGGCCGGTACGAACTACGCGCTCGTCGCCGGGACGGGCGGCTACCTCGCCTCGACCTCCAACGGTGGCGCCAGCTGGTCCGCCGCGGCGCCGCTCACGGGCAATGCGTTCTTGGGCGTCTCCTGCGTCGACAACATCCACTGCCTCGCGGCAGGCTTGGCGGGCACGCTGGAGTACTATGTTGGCGCGGGCCCCTGGACGCTGGACGCTACTCCGTTCTCGGCCAACAACTTCCGAGCCGTCTCCTGTCAGACCGGCGTCGCCGCCGGCCTGAGGAACTGCCTCGTGGTGGGTGACAACGGGACCGTCGGCGTCTTCAACGGCGCCACCGGCGCGACGACGGCCGAGCTGGTCATGGGGTCCCCCAACCTGTACGGCGTCGACTTCTACAACTCCGGCGGCATCAAGGGCATCGTGGTCGGCGCGGCGGGCTACGTGCGCACTCTGACCGGCACGACCTGGAACCTGTCGACCACCGCCGGCACCGCCAATCTCTGGGCGGTCCACGCGATTCGCACGGGGACCAACGCCGGCACGGCCATCGCGGTGGGCGACGCTGGGGCGGTGTGGCGCTCGACCAACCACGGCGCGACCTGGACGCAAATCCCGTCCTTCACCACCACGGTTCTCAACGCCGTCTCCGCTACCGAGAACGGCTCGACCTGGGTGGTCGCGGGCAACGGCGGACAGGTCTTCCGCTCCACCGACAACGGGATCAACTGGTCCCCGGCGCTGGTCAGCAGTACGAACCTCGCCATCGGTGGCGCGGCCATCACGAACACGGCCGCCCCCTACGGCCTGTGGCTGGCCGGCGACCGCGGCATGGTGCTCTACTCGGGCTCGCTGGGCGCGGGCGGCTGAGTCGGTCTCGACGTCTCGCGGGAGGGCCCGCCCGGGTCCTCCGCGCGAGGAGTTGGTGTCGCCGGGCGGTGTGATTCCCCAAGGCGCTGGGCCATCGCGGCCTCAGGCAGCAGCGGAACCTCACGCCGCCCGAGTCGGGGGACAGCGGATCCCCACGGTGATCGGTCTCCCGACGGGGCGCGTCGACGGGGAGCCGTTCGACTCCAGCACGCCGCGCGTCGAGCGCACGCGCTCCTGAAGCGGCTGAACCGGCTCGGGCGGCCGCGGCTACCAGCGCGCCGCGAGGGCCAGGCCGCCCGGAATGGGCACCACCGTCACCGGCGGCGCGCCCTCCATGCGGCCGTGGAAGATCAGCGGCAGGCCCGCGCCGAAGGCGGCCCCGACGGCCGAGCCGACCAGGACGTCGGTGGCCCAGTGCTTGTCGGCGGCGAGCCGCAACAGGGCGGTGGTGGCGGCGATGGGCAGACCCACCAGCCAGGTGAGCCAGGCCTTCTGGTGGCCGCGCAAGGACGCCACGGTGCCGGCGGCGGTGGCGAGGCCGAAGGCCCAGGTGGAGTGGCCGGAGAAGAACGAGAGGTAGTGGTCGGCCGGATCGCGGCCCTGGGCGAGCAGCTCCGGCGAGGCGCCGACGGTGTAGGGGCGGGCCCGGCCGACGCCGAACTTCACCGCCTGATCGAGCACCAGCCCGGCGAAGGTGGCCTCGAGGATGATGGCGGCGTCCTCGGGGAAGTCCTCGAGCGCCCGCCCCGCGCCGAACGCCTGGAGGAAGTCGAGGCCGAAGACCGCCACCGGCAGCAGCGCGAAGCCCACGAGGTTCGACGCCGTGTCCGGGCCGCTCACGCCGAAGGCCGACGGGGTGCCGTCGGGGTGGAAGGCGCTGCGCACCGCGTTGTCGAAGCCGTTGGTGGCGCACCAGTGGCACTCGGTGGGGGCGAGGGTCTTCTTGAACGCCAGCTCGCTGCCGACCCAGCCGACCAGGAGCGCGCCGCCGACCGGCCCGTCGACCTTCCAGTCGAAGTGCAGGCGGTGGGTGGCCCGCTGGGGCGCGTCGGTCGCCGAGAGCACAGCGAGGAGCACGGCACAGGTCGCGGTCATGCCCGGATACTGGCCCTCGGGGCGCGCGCGTTCGAGGCAAATGTTGGCTCCCACGCCCGCTCGTGCGAGGAAGCGTACGTGGCCAGCCCCTTCGTCCTCGTGCCGCTGTTGCTCTCTGCGACGCCGAGCCTGCTCACCAGCGCGACGCTCCAGAAGGAAGAGAACGTCCTGCGCTCGGCGCTGGTGCGCGACGGTATGGCCACCTGGGACGGCGACTTCTGGGACACCGACCTGACCGCGATCATCAAGCCCAACGGCGTGCTGGAGTGGGACCTCGGCGAGGTGAAGCCGATTCGCGCGGCGTTCCTGCAGGCCGACAACAACGACGACTACTTCGTCTGGGGCTCCGTCGACGGCGCCAAGTGGGACATCGTCTGGAAGCCGATTCCCGATCCCATCGCAGGCATGCGCACCCGCACCACCACTTCGCTCGACGCGAAGGCCCGCTACGTGCGGCTCACGGCCTCGGGGGGCGACGGGTTGTTCAGCGTGGGCGAGCTGGCGCTGTGGTCGGATCCCAAGGACCTGACCCCCGACGCCATCGCGCGCAAGGAACGCCCGCCGCCGGCCAAGCGCGACGTCAGCCTCGACGCGTCGTGGTGGGTGATCGTCCTCTGCGTCGCGGGCGTGGTGTGGTTCTACACGCGCAAGCGCCTCGAGGAGCCGACCCAGGCGGCGCCTCCGCCGGCCGAGCCCCCCGCGGGCAACGCGCCGAAAGATCCGCCCGCCGTCTGAAGCGCCTCGCTCGGAGCGTCCATGCGAACCGCCGCCCTCGTGCTTGCGCATCAATCGAACCTCCCGGCGGCTCCGTGAATGGCGAGTGAGGCGGCGACGGCGGTGTCGAGCGGGGCTCCGGTGATCCCGCGGGGGCGGGCGCTCGTGCTCTCGCTGCCGCTGGTCGTCTGGGCGCTCGGCACCGCGCTGGGCGAGAGCCTCGCCCAGGCCGGCCTCTACGCGAGCCTGCTCGTGGTGCTCGCCTCGTGGCGCCGCCTCACTCTGGCCAAGGACGTGAAGGTCTACGTCGTCGCGTCGGCGGCCTTCGCCGGCTACCAGGCGCTCTCCCCGGCGCTGGCGATCGCGCTCGGCACCGCGTCGGACTGGCCCAAGAGCGGCCGCTACGGCCAGTTCATGGACACCGCGGCGGGGGCCATCGCCGCGCTGGCCGCGCACGTCGCCGCGCCCTGGGCCTTGCTGGCGCTGGCGGCGACGGCCGGCTGGTGCGCGAGCGTCTGGGTCGGCACCTTCCAGCACTTCGTCTCGTGGCCATTCTCCCAGCCGTTCTGGATCAGCACGCCGGTGGAGCGGGTGCACGAGAACTTCGTCGCCGACGGGCCGCCGCGCTACGGCGCGGGCGGGTGGCTCTTCCACCGCCTGCGCTTCGGGCACGGCGCGGTGGCGCTGCTGGGGCCGGCGCTGGCCTTCGCGGCGCGGCGGGGGCGCTTCCAGTGGGTGGCGCTCGTCCTCTCGATGCACCTGCTCGCGGCGCCGTACCTGGGCTTCACCCGCGCGGCGCTCGGCGTGGCGGTGCTGATGGCGCTGGTGGCGGCAGCGTGGACCTTGAAGGGGCGGGTGCGGGTCGCGGCGCTGGGCGCGGGGCTCTTGCTCGTCGGACTGGTGCTCGCCAGCCCGGCGTGGCGCGAGCGGCTCTCTCGCGGCGTGGAGAACGTGGCCGGGGGAGAGCGCAGCGTCGCCATGACCGCGGGCCTCGAGCTCATTCGCGCGCACCCCGTACTCGGCGTGGGCTTCGGCAACCACAAGCCCTTCTCCTTCGCGACGGCCGAGCGCACCGGCGTCACCGAGTACCTCGCCACCGACAGCCACGACGTCTTCCTCACGGTGTGGGCGGAGACGGGCCTCGTCGGCGTGCTGCTGTGGCTGGCGATGCACCTCCTCTGGCTCAAGGCGGCGTGGCCGCGGGCGCGCGCGGGGAGCCCGTGGGCGGTGGGCGGGCTGCTCTCCTGGCTCGGCTTCCACGTGCTCGGCGTGGTGCACTACCTGCCGTACCACACGGGAGTACACCTCACGTTCGCGCTGGTGTGGGGCCTCGCGCTCGCGCCGCGGGACGACGCCGCGCTCGGCTGACGCCCGCACCTCCCCTGCTTCCACCGCCCGGATGATCTGCTCCTCAGTGAATCTGCCCGTCCTCCCCATGGGCCTCTTCGCACCGCATCGACGGACGCACAGGGCGCAGACGCTGACGGTGGTGGACGTGTCGGGCTCGATGCGTCTGGTCTCGCACGAAGCCGCCGCGCTCAGCTGAACGTGCGCACCTCTCCGTGAACGGGCCAGGCGGGGATGGTCTTCTTCCCGCTCGTCCGGTCGCGCGAGGGCACGGTCACCAGCTCCCAGTCGGGCAGCACCAGCGCGGTGAGGCCGTGGCCGAAGACAGCGCCGGTGTCGATGCCCACGGCCCACTCGGTGACCAGGGGGCGATCGAGCACCGAGTGCCCGAAGATCAGCCGTTCCGGGCCGCGCCAGAAGTTCGTCCAGAAGCGGTGATCGGCCGGCGCTCTTGAGGGCCAGTACGACTTCGTGGCCGGCGGGAGGATGTGTTGGAGGTGGCAGAGGTGGTGGCGCGTCTGCTCCTCCAGGGGGACGCCGGCGAAGGCGCCCGCGTGCACGACGGCCGCGCCGTGCTCGGGCAGCCGAATGAAGGTGGGCAGGCTCGCGAACCAGGCGAAGTGCCGGTCGTCGAGCGCCTCGCGGGTGCGCAGGTGATCGGGCGACAGCTTCTCGGCAGCACGGTGCCGCTGTTCGAGGTGCTTCTCCTCGTGGTTGCCGAGCACGCACTCGTGGCTCATGGCGAGCTCGACGCAGCCCCTGGGGTCGGGGCCGCGATCGACGAGATCACCGGCGAAGATGACGCGATCGCTCACGGTCACCGCGAGGCGGTCGAGCAGCGCGACGGCCTCGTCGTGGCAGCCATGCAGATCGCCGATGACGATGGTGCGGGACATGGAATCGCTCTCGCTCGTGCGGACGCCCGACCGCGCCCGACCTGACCTGACCTGGTGGTTCGATGTGCGCCTGGGAACCCAGATCGAATTCGGAGGTCAAACGTACAACGGACGGCCGGAGGCCTTCGCATGCGCTTGTTCCTCGCCTCGCTCGTCTTCTCCACCGTGGCGGTGGTCGCCGCCGAGCGCGGGTGGCTGGAGCCCGAGTCGCATCAGTTTCGGGTGGTTGCGAGCGTCACCCCGGCGCCGGGCGTCGCGCGGCGCGAGGCGCTCCCTCCGCGACTCCCTCAGGACACCGCGGAGCCCGAAGCGGTCGCGGACTCCCAGGAGGAGGCGCTGAGCGACGGTTCTCCCTTCGTGGTGCACGTGGAGCGGGCGGACACTCCGGACGACGAAGCCGAGCCCCCGCCGAGCTTCCTCGTGAGGGTGGTCTGCCAGGGCACGACGTACGAGGGCCGCACCGGCGAGGAGGACCCGAGCGCGACCTTCGCGAACCTCCCCGAGGGCCCGTGCGAGGTGGAGGTGGCGGAGCCCGGTTGGTCGCTCGGCGTGGCGGAGGTCACCATCGGCGAGGACTCGGAGATCACGGTGGCGGTATCTCGGCCGGCGACGGTAGCGGTGAAAGTGGTCGACGGGCGCGGGCGGCCGGTGGCGGGGGCGCGGCTGACGGTGACGAGCCCCGACGGGCAGCCGGTCGGCGAGCAGCTGCGCCGCGCGCTGCCGGGCGCGGTGGTGGCGCAGGCCGAGCCCGAGCGCCCCCCGCGGCCCGTCGAATTCGTCCTGGAAGAGGGCGGCGGCGAGCCGGTCGAGGCCGCGGTGCCGATGGCGGAGGAGGAGGTGCCGCCCGTCGACCCGTCGTGGGTGACGCTCTCGGTGCCGGCCTCCGGCGAGCTCGAGCTGCCGCGCCTGGAGGGCGGCACCTTCCACCTGACCGTCGAGCTCGGGGGCTCGACCACCGCCGTGCGCGACGTGACGGTGATGGGCGGCCAGCGCGTGGAGGCGCTGATGGTGGTGGAGAAGAAGGCCACGCTCGACGTGTTGGTGCGTGGCGCCGACGACGCGAGCGCGCTCGAGGTGGTGCTGCGGCAGGACGCGCTCGAGGTGCCCGAGGCGGCGCTGGTGGCGCCCGGCCACTTCCGCTTCGAGGGCATCGAGCCGGGCGAAGTGACGGCGCAGGTGATGCTGCGTGGGTCCGCGGTGGCGCTCCAGCCGGTGCTTCTCGGCGATGGGGACGCGCGCCGTATCGAGCTCTCCGTCTCGGTGGGCGAGGTGGCCGTCTCGGTGGCGGGCCTGATCGCGCCGCAGCTGGAGGAGAGCCGGTCGGGCCGGCAAGCCAAGCGCGCGGGGTTGGCGGTGCGGCTCGACTGCGGCGAGGGCGACGGGCTGCTCACCTACGCGGCGGCGCTCTCGCGCGGCGTGGCCACGTTCTCCGAGGTGCCGACCGGCGTGCGCTGCCGGGCCTCGCTCTCCGAGCGCCCGCTGGCCGGCTCGGTCGAGGTGGTCGCGCCGGGACGAGCGCAGCTCACGGTGTCGGAGAACCAGCTCGAGCTGGTGGCGGCCGACGCCAGGGCGCCGCTGGTGGTCACGCTCACCGGGCCGGCGGGCGGGACGTCGGCGAGCGGGGTCGGGAGCGTGCTCGTCAGCGGCATCGCCCCCGGCCGCTACGAGGTCGCCGGACGGCTCGGCGACGGAGCGGTCCACGCCACCATCGACGTCAGCGGCACCGCGGGCCAGCGCTTCACGCTCTCTCCGGCGAACCCAGTGTGCTTCAGCGCGCACCCCGTCGACGCCGACACCGGCGAGGACGTGGGCGCCTCCATCGCGGCCTACGAGCGCGCGCCGTCGGGGGAGCTCAGGGCAGCGCAGGGCGTCTTCATCACCTCCGAGGACGTGGGGACGCGCGCCTGCTTCGTGAGCGACTCGCTGGCGAAGGTCGTGGTCTCCGCGGGTGGTTACACGCCGGTCTCCTTCACGGCCACGCGCGCGGACCTCGGTGAGGTGCGCCTCGTGCCGCACCCGTCGGTGTCGGTGGGCCTCGTCGACGACGTGACGGTCGGCGGCGGCGGTGGGTACGTGGTGAGCGGTCAGTCGTCGCGCGGCCTCGGGCTTCGGACCGGAGATCAGCTGGTGGCGGTCGAGGGTCACGCGACCGCGGAGCTCGCCTGGGAGGAGCTCGCGGACCTGTTGGGCGGGGCGCCGGGCACGCCGCTGCACGTGACGGTGCGCCGCGCGGAGGGCGTGCGGGAGCTCGCGCTGCTGCGGCCGTGAGGGCGGCGATCGCTTGCGCCGTCGGAATGCCGCTCACCCTCTGAGCGGAGCCGAAGGGGGCCGAATTCAGTTCGCGATATTCGGGCAGACTTCGACTCCGCTCAGAAGAGCAGCGAGAACTCGGATCAGGGAACCGTTCAGTCCGAGTGGGTTGGTCGGAAGAGCGAGTCCGTTCAGCCCGAGCGACGTCGAGGGCCAACAGCTCAAGCGAATCCGATCGGTTCCGTTGGGGTCCTCGACTCCGCTCGGACTGACCGGGACGGGACTCCTTGTTCTGATCAACCCTCCGAGCGAAGTCGAGGACCCACTCCGAACCGATCTGAATTCCAGGATCGACCGGCCCTCGACTCCGCACGGGCTGAACGGCGTCAGAGTCTCGATCGCTCCTCTCAGCCCGAGCGGTCGGCGGGAGAGGGTCGAGACACCGCCGCTCGGGGTGAACGGAAGGGGCCACCTCACCGAACGACGCAAGCGCCAGCTTCCGGCCGCTCGTGTAGGGTGGCCCGCGCCGTGACCGTTCCTCGTCTCCTCGCCGTCGACCTCGACGGCACGTTGCTCGATCGCACCGGCGTGCCCCACGCCACGGACCTGAAGGCGCTGCGGGCGGCGGTGGCGCGGGGGCTCTTCGTCTCCATCGTGACCGGGCGGCTCTACACCGGCACGCGCGCGGTCGCGGAGGCCATCGGCCTCGACGGGCCCCTGGGCTGCGCCGACGGCAGCCACGTGGTGGACGCGAAGAGCGGCCGGACGGTGGTGCACCACGGCATTCGCGGCGCCCACGCGGCGCGCCTGCGCGAGGGCCTGGCCTCCGCCGGCGTCGCCACCTTCGTCTTCACCCGCGAGGTCATCGTCCACGACGAGCAGGGCGCGCCCTACGCCGACTACGTCAGCGCGTGGTCGAAGGAGCTGCGAAAGACGCACGCCATCGAGGAGCACGCCGCGTGGACCCAGGAGGAGGGCGTCACCGCGGTGGTCGCGGTGGGCCCCGAGGGGCGCATCGCCCAGGCGGTCGACGGCATCCGCACCGGGCTCGCCGAGGTGGCGCAGGTGCTCCACTTCCCCGTGGGCAAGGGCGACCTGTGGGCCTTCATCGCGCGCTCGCACGGCCCGACCAAGGGCACCGCGCTGGCGCACGTGGCGAAGCACCACGGCGTGGACCTCTCGGACGTGGTGGTGGTCGGCGACTGGTGGAACGACGTGCCGATGTTCGAGGCGGCGGGGCGCTCCTTCTGCATGGGGCACGGTCCCGACGAGGTGAAGCAGCGCGCGAGCGATCGGCTCTCGGCGACGCGCGACACCGGCGGCGGCGTGGCGCAGGTCCTGGCCGACGTGTTCGGTGTTCGGGCTCCCTGACCATTCACCCAGCGCCCCAGGCGCCGCGCCGGCGATCAGCTGACGAAGCGCCCCACCGCGAAGACCGAGAGCAAGACGAGGCCGAGGACGAAGGCGATGGCGTGCCACGCGCGCTCGACCTTGGGGTGCGCTCGCAGGCGCAGCGCCACCTCGACGAACGCGGGGAAGGCGGCCATCGAGTAGCGCCCGACCATGAGCTCGCGGCTGGTGACGAGGGGAATGCCCAGGCACACGGCGGTGAAGGCGGCGTAGCCGAAGCCCAGGCGCTTGCGCAGCGCCCACGCGGTGGAGAACAGCGTCAGCGCGAGCGCGGCGTCGAGGAGCGGCAGGGACCAGTCCCACCACGCGAGGCGCTTGAGCGCCGGGTACTTGAGGAACGACTCCCAGCCGGAGAGCTGTCCCCACGCGGCCTGCACGTGAGCGAAGGCGAGCGGATCGCCGAACGCCCTCCACAGGTACGCCATGTACGCGAACAGTCCGCCCATTCCGAGCCAGGTGACGAAGGCGCTCCAGTGCCACCACGGCTTGCCCTGCGCGCGGTTGAGCTCGAGCTGCCGCACCCACAGGCCCAACACCAGCGCCGGACCGACGGGGCGCTCGGCGGTGGCGAGGGCCGCGAGGAGGGTGGCCCAGCCGACGTGCCCGCGCTCGAGCACCAGGAACGCGCCGATGACGAGGCAGAGGAAGGTGGCGTCCGAGTAGACGGCGCCCATCAGGAAGAAGGCGAAGGGCCAGCCGAACAGCAGGGCGTGCGCCGCCTTGGTCTCGGCGTCACCGACGAAGCGGCGGGCCCAGGCGGCGAAGAGCCACGAGGCGAGCAGCCCCGAGGCTAGGGAGACGAGGTTCCCGGCGATGGGCGCGGGGAGGCCGGTCCAGGAGACGGCGCGCACGAGCAGCGGGAAGAGCGGGAAGAAGGCGACCGGCCCTTGCTCTCCGGGGGTGTACGAGTACCCCTCGGTGGCGATCATCAGGTACCACTTCGCGTCCCAGCGGTACCACTGGTTGAGCCAGGGGAAGGAGAGCTCCGGCGCGAGCCGCGGCTGCCGCGCGTGGTAGCCGACGAGGGCGAGCACGGTGCCGCCCACGAGCCAGAAGACGAGCGCGCGCCAGGCGAAGGAGCGGAGCGGCCAGCGGCGGTCTTCGAGCGGGCGGGGCGCCTCGGGCATGCGGTCGCGGCCTTACTCCAGTTGCGCCGGTGCCGCGCGGATCATGGCGGCGATCGCTTTCTGTTCACCCTGCGATGAAGCGGAACCCGCCACCGTTCAGTCCGAGCGACGTCGAGGACCTCCGCTGAACCGATCGGATTCGAGAGTCCCGCCGGCCCTCGACTCCGCTCGGGCTGAACGGTGACGTGTCGAGAGGTGACGAATCCTCAGGACAGGCTTCGCTCAGGGTGAACGATGGGGTCAACGCGAGTGAACACCGCTCACCGCAGCCGCTCGACGATGGCGCCGAGCGTCGTGACGCCATCGGCGAGGGCCGGGTCGGGGCGCTGCGCCGCCTCGTGCTTCCACCGCTCGAGGACGTCGGCGAGTCGCTCGCGCGCCTGCTGGCGGGCGTGCGCCCCGTCCACTCCGCTGGCGGGCAACCCGGTGGCGACCGTCGCGAGGGATCGCAGGTGCCCGCCAACGGAGCCGGCGTCAGTTCCGTCCGCCGGCACTCGCGCGACGACGGTCGCGAGCGGCTCGAGCTCCTGTATCGCCTCCGCGCGCCGGCTGGGTCGGGTGGCCTCGAGCAGCGAGACGAGGAAAGCCCGCGCGGCGAGCTCGATCGGCGGGGCGGGGTGTCGCGCCAGCACGCCGTGCAGCACCACCACCGCGTCGCCCTCGCGCAGCGACCGGCGCATGTCGTCGGCGAGCTTGAGCATCATCTCCGACGGGTCGGGCCCCCACGCCCGGGCCATCACCTCCCAGGCGTTCTGGGGCATCTTGAGCGCGACGAAGGCCCGCCGCGCGCAGGCCTCGGCGTTCATGCCGAGCAGCGTCGTCTCCTGCTCGTCGAGGCCCTTCGCTCCCGGAAGCTCCTGGGCCAGGGTGAGCGCGTGCTCGAGCGCGTCGGCGTAGCGGTCCTGATCGATCTCGAACATGGCGAGCTGTGAGAGCGCGAACAGGCGCGTCCGGCCGGCGATCTTCGAGGCGCGCCCCATCGCCGCGCGCGCCCTGGCGCTGTCGCCGCGCGCCCGGGCGGTGCGTCCGATGGCGAGGTCCGCGTCGCCAGCCAGCGGCGAGCCCGGGCAGGCCTGGGCGAGCTCCAGCCAGCGGTCCTCGGCGGTCTCGTCGTTCCCCAGCTGGGCCTCCGCCGCGCCGACGAGGAGCCGGGCCCGATCGCAGCGCTCGCCCTGGGCCTCGCGCTCCCGGGCCGCGACCGTGAAGGCCTCGCGGGCGAAGACGGCGGGCTCCCGCCCCTTGGAGACGTGCGCCAGGACGAGCGACTCGTTGCCCGCCTCGATGAGGAAGCGGTAGCGCAGCTCGGGCGTCGGCGCCCCGTCGGCCATGGCCCGGAGCTTCTTCGTGTACGCCGCGAAGGCCGCCGGCTCGCTCTTCGGGTTCGGCCGGCGGGAGGTCTGCTCCGCGACGCCGGGCTCCGCGCCGACGTCGGCGATGGCCAGCCGCGGGGCCTCGCCGGTGGCGCAGGCGGCGGCCAAAAGCAGGGTCAGCAGGGGGGCCGTCGCCGAGGGGTCGCGCATGGTGAGGTCGGGCGGAATCGAGGAGGCGCCGAGCGTGAGCGGGAACTCCTCGTGACGCAAGCGCTGGACTCCCGATCGCGCCTCATCTCTCATGCCGCCGGTGCCGCACCTCCGCCTCGTCCTCGCGCTCGCCCTGGCCGCCGCCACGCTCGGCGCGGGCCTGGGCGAGCCGGAGTCCGGCGGCGGCCCCGACGAGTCGCTCTACGTCTCCATCGCCCGCGAGACGGCGGCGCGCGGCGAGTGGCTGACCCCGACGCTCGAGGGCGCGCCCTCGTTCTACAAGCCGCCGCTCTTGTACTGGGCCCAGCACCTCTCCTTCACGCTCGTCGGGCCCACGGTCTTCGCGGCGCGGCTGCCGGTGCTGCTCTCGGCGCTCGGGGCCGCGCTCCTCTTCGCCGCGCTGGTGGCCCGGGCGTGGGGCGAGCGGTTCCGCGTCACCGGCTTTCTCCTCTTCTGCGCCAGCGCCGGCGTGATGCGCTTCGGGCGGCTGGCGATGATGGATCTGCCGCTCGTGCTCATGCTCACCCTCGCGGCCTGGGCGGTCTGGCGCGCGACGCACGAGCCTCGCCCCGATTTCCTGGTGTGGACCGGCGTCGCGGCCGGTGGCGCTTCCCTGCTCAAGGGCCCGGCGGCGGCGCTGATGGTGCTCGTCCTCGTCGTGGGCTTCCTCGTCTGGACCGCGCCCGCGCTGCTCAAGACCCGCTGGGCCGCCTTCGCGCTCCTGGCCGCCGTGCTCACTGGCGTTCCCTGGTACGCCGCCGCCGTCGCCGTGCACGGCCGCGCCTTCGTCGACGCCTTCATCGGCCGGGAGAACCTGGGCAAGCTCGACGCGCCCTGGACCCTCGCCGCCGAGGCCAAGGTCGTCCTCTTCCTCCTCCTCTTCGCGCTGCCGTGGACCTTCCTCGCCCTCCCTCGCGGCAACGAGCTGCGCCAGCGCCACGACGCGCTCAAGCTCGCCGCCGCATGGCTCGGCGCGGTGCTCCTGCCGGTCTCCCTCTCCTCGGTGAAGATGACGCACTGGCTGTTGCCCGCGCTGCCGGCGGTGCTCCTGCTCGCGGCGCGGCCCGGGCGCTCGAACCGGTGGCTCAGGCTCACCGCGGTCCTCTTCGGCGCCGGCGCGCTGGCGGTCTTCGGGGGCCTGAGGTTCGCGCTGCCTCCCGGCGTGCCGCTCCTGGCCGCCCTCGCCGGGCTCTCGCTGCTCGCCGCCGCGACCCTCGCCTGGAGAGCCCAGCTCGCCCTGGCCGCCGCCGCCACGCTCGTCGCCACCGGCCTCGTCCTCGGCCTCGCCGCGCCGCGCCTCTTCCCGCCGGTGCCCGAGCTCCCCGTCAAAGGCCTCCTCGTCTCTCGCCACCTGCTCGTCGAGGCGCCGAACGTTCACGCCGTCGCGGTGTGGCGCGAGGAGGAGCTCCAAGCCGCCTGGGCCCGCCACGACGCCGTCGCCGTGCGCGAGCGCGACCTGAAGCCCCTGGGCCTCGTGGGCTCGACGGAGCTGGCCAGGTGGCCGCGGCTCGCGCGCAACGTCCCCGTGGCCGACGTCTGGCTCGCGCTGCGCCTCGGCTGGCCGCCGCCGAGCGAAGACGTGGTGGTGCTCCGAAAGCCGTGAGGCCCTTCAACGCGAGCTTGAATTCCGCCCGCGCCCGCGTCATTCGACTGCCATGACGTCCACCACGACTCGCTCCTCCGGTCACCGCTTCCACGAGAACGTCCACGGCGTGTACTTCGACGATCTCGACGCGCTGCAGATCCTCCACAACTCGAAGTACCTGCTCCTGGTCGAGCGCACCATCGGCAGCTTCTGGGCGCACCTGGGGCCGTTGGGCGGCATCGGGCTGCCGGAGAGCGTGGACCGGGTGCACCTCGTGCGCGCCAACGCCATCGAGTACTTCCGTCCCGTCACCGGCACCGGCGAGGTGCGGGTGCGGGTGTGGATCGAGAAGCTCGGCGCCTCGAGCCTCGTCTTCGGCTTCTGCGTGATGCCGATGGACCAGGACCTCGACTACGCCAGCGGCACCCGCGTCATCGTCTGCGTGGACCAGGAGACCCGGAAACCGGCCCCCTGGAACGAGTCGTTGCGCAAGAAGCTCGAGCCCTTCGTGCGCGCCGGCTGATCAGCGGCCGATGTCGTAGCAGCAGCGGTAGGCCTTGGAGAGCGTCACCGCCGCCGCCGTCGTGTTCTGAATGGCCGACGTGCAGGTGGTGATGGAGGCCGCCGTCGCCAGCGCCGTGCCCGCCGCCTGCAGCGTGCTCCCGATCCACATGTCGGCGGGGATGGTCGGCGCGTTCAGGGCGCCGAAGCCCGTCGCCCCCGGCGCGTTGCCGCGGCCGTTCCACTGGCAGGCCGCGCGGAGGTCGCCCGCCTCGCAGAGCTTTCCGCCCGCGGAGCGGCACACCCACTCGGCGTTGGTGTACGTCGAGGCGCGGTTCGCGTTCTCGATGCAGAGGTTGCCGTAGATGTCGGCGGTGCCGGAGGGGCACTGCCGCTCGTAGCCCGCGTAGG
Organism: Archangiaceae bacterium; assembly: GCA_037443525.1. Classification (GTDB taxonomy): domain Bacteria; phylum Myxococcota; class Myxococcia; order Myxococcales; family Myxococcaceae; genus JBBIOE01. The sequence goes on from JBBIOE010000026.1 coordinate 32,504, forward strand.
AGAAGACCTTGCGGTTGCCCATGACGGTGAGCGCGTCGGCGCCGGTCGACGACTCGAAGACCGCCACCGCCTTCTGGATGGTGAAGGTCCGGTTGAGCTGATCGCCGTCCCAGCCCTCGTCGACGGTCGACGCGCCGTTCGTGGTCACCGAGGTCACGCGGTGCGACTCGACGCCGCCGTCGGTCAGGTTCACCGATAGGATGTCGCCCGGGGCGAGCTGCGTCAGGAAGCGGGCCGTCGAGTCGCCGCTCACCGCCGTGGCGCCCTGGCTGACCGAGACCAGGCCGATGCCGGTCAGGGTGCCCGAGCCGCGCACCTGCATGCGGGCGTACGCGTCGATGTTCGCCCAGTCCGGCGAGAAGCCCACGAAGAACTGGCCGCCCACCACGCCCGCGTCCATCTGTCCCAGGCCAGTGATGTTGAAGCTGGCGGCCTGCGCGGCCTGTCCGTTGGCGATGAATTGACCGGTGGCCGCCGCGCAGCTCCACGTGCCGCCGCTGGCGCGCAGGAACGAGCCATCGCTGCAGGCCACGATGCCGATGGAGCCGCCGTCGCTGGTCAGCCCCGGGCCGGCCTTGAGCGAGGCGCCCGCCCCCGCGGGTCCTTGAGGTCCCGTCGGGCCAACCGGGCCGGTCGCGCCGTTCGCGCCCGCGGGGCCGGTGGTGCCTTGCGGTCCCTCCACGCCCGCCGGGCCAGCCGCACCGGCGGGACCCTGGGGACCGCTCGGGCCCGCGGCGCCGGTCAGCCCGGTCGAACCGGTGCAGGAGAGAGCGGCGAGGCAGGGTGCTGCGACCAGTGCCGCGACGAGACGAGACGACAAAGCCATGGTGACCTCCGCGAAGCCGGGAGGTGCGCAAGATAGCACTCGGAACTGCCCGCTCAGCCAGGGAGCTTTGCGGTCCCAGACGCAATCCCCGTCCTCGCCCTCGGCAAGGTGAAGCGGAAGCTGGTGCCCTGGCCCGGCTCGCACGTCACCCCGATGCGGCCGCCGTGCGCCTCGACGATGCTCTTGGCGATGAAGAGCCCCAGGCCCGTGCCCCGGCTCTCGCCGCTCTCCGTCTTCCAGAAGCGGGTGAAGACGAAAGGCAGGTGCTCGGGGGCGATGCCGGGGCCGGTGTCCCGCACCTCGAACTCCGCCCAGTCGCCCCGCGGGGTGAGGGCCAGCGCGATGCGCCCGCCCTTGGGCGTGAACTTGATCGCGTTCCCGAGCAGGTTGGAAAGCACCTGCAGCACCCGGTCGCGATCGGCGTGGAGCAGGAGGTCCTCCGTCGGGAGCGGGCACTCCAGCCGAATCGCCTTCGCCTCGCACAGCGACTGGTGGAGCTCCGCCGTCTCCCGCAACAGCTCGCAGGCCTTCACCTCCACGCGCGTCACCTTGAAGCCCCCCGCCTCCAGGTTGGCCGTGTCGAGGAGGCTCCCCACCAGGACCTCCATGCGCCGGGTGACCGCCTCGATGCCCTGCGCCTGCTCCACCACCTTGGGGACGTCGGTGAGCCGCCGGATGAGGGAGGCGCGCATCACGGTCGTGCTCAACGGACCGCGCAGGTCGTGCGCCACGGTGGCGAGGAGCTGCTGGCGCGCGCTCACCGCCTCTTCAGCGGCCACGACGGCCTCCTGCTGGCGCTGGTACATGCGCGAGAGGCGCCGGGCGGACCACACGACGAGCCCGGCCCCGAGCACCAGCGCCGACGCCATCATCCCCAGCCCCAGGCGCAGCGCGTCGAGGTCGCGACGACGGTACGCCGCGAGGGCCTCGTCGATGTGCTCCTGACGGTGACTGATGGCCTCTTCGAAGGCCTGGTCGAGGTCCGCTCGGACGGGGTGCGCCTCACGGGCGAAGTGGCGGGCGACGTCTTCCATCGAGGCGCCTTGGCGCCGCTCCTCATCGAGCTGGCGGTAGAGCTCGTGCGTCGCGGCGATCCCGTCCCCGAGCTGCTCGAGGAGGCGATCTCCCTCCAGCGTGCGCGACATCGCCTTCAGCGCCTCGAGGTCACGCTGGACGAGGTCCTCGGCGACGCGCTGACGGTCGAGGTAGCTCGGCTCCCCCGAGAGGATGTAGCCGCGTCCGGCCGAGATGGTTCGCTCGACGTCGGCGCGGATCCGCTCGGTGAGCATCAGGGCCTCGACGGCGACCCGGGTGTCCCGCTCGAACTGGGTCGCCAGGATCTCCGACGTGGCGATGGCGACTAGGCCTACGCTGCCGACCAGGACGACGGCCACGAAAGCCACCACCAGGGGCGCTCTGGGCTTGGGGACGAGAGTCGCCATTGGCCCGTGAGTAACCAAAGCGGCCTGGCGCGCAGCCCGCCCCCCGCCCTCGGACGGCGGGGGCCCGACGTTCGGCGGCTCCGAGAGCGGGGGGGCTGAGCCTCTCCCGCGGCGCGGCCCTGGCCAGGCTCGAGCGAGGTACGGGCCTCTCGAGCGAGGCAGGCCCCGGGCTTCGCGGACGTCGTCGCCGAGGCCGGCGCGTGGCTGGCCGCGCGGGGGAGACGCCCCCGGCGACCTCATCGCTTCGTCGGCGCGGATTTGCCCGCCCGGACGTCAGACCCGGCCGCTACAGTGCGCCTTCGTGTTGGCCGAGCGCACCCTCGTCGTTCTCCCCGACTCCGATCGCGTCGAGCAGGCGCTGGTCGACGCCGTCGCGCACCGGGGCTTCGTCGACGCCTCGGGCTTCGTCTCCTTCGGCCAGCTTCTGCAGTGGTGCGAGCCGGCGCGGGTGGCGGGGAAGGTGCCGGTGGGGCGGCTCGAGCTGCGCGCGCTCGTCGGCCGGCTCGCGCCCGAGCGCTGCCGGGAGGCCTTCGGCGACTTCGCCACCACGCCCGACTTCGCGTTCGGCGCCGCCGAGCTCCTCGCCCAGCTGGTGAACCAGGGGGCGCGGCCCGGGCTGCTCTTCGAGGCCTCGGCGCGCCTGTCCGGCTCCGGGCGCACGCGGGCGGCCGCGCTGGCGAAGCTCTGGGCGGCGCTCTCGGAGGAGCTCGAGCGCCTGGGCCGCTTCGATCCCGCCGAGGCCGTCTTGCTCGCCACCGTCGCGGTGCTGAAGAACGGGCTGCCGCCGCGCCTCGCGCGCTTTCAGAGCCTCGAGGTGCGCGGGCTCCACGATCTCCCGCCGGCGCGCCTGGCCTTCCTCGACGCGCTGGCCGGCGCCGCGGAGAAGTCGGGCCGCCACCTCGCGGTGCGCTTCCCCGGCTCGGGCGGGCCCGCGGTGGATCTCGCCCTGGCGCCCGCCCTCAAGCACGTGGAGGCCACCTGGCAGGAGCTCGCCTCGGCCGAGGCCTCCCTGGAGATTCCGGAGACGCCGCTCTCCTCCGTCGCCCCGCGGGCCTTCGCCGAGAAGCCGTCGCCGGCCAGCGCGCCGGGGCTCGACGCCTTCAGCGCGGCCACGCCCTCCGCCGAGCGGCTGGAGCTCGCCCGCCGCGCCCGCCGCCTCGTCGACGCCGGCACCCCGCCCGAGGCCATCGCCGTCGCGCTCCGCGATCTCGCCCAGGACGCCGAGGCGCTGGTGGAGGCCTTCGACGCCGTGGGGCTGCCGGCGCGCGCGCGGCTCGGCGTGCCGTTGACCCAGGCGCCCATCGGCCGGCTGACGCTCGGGCTCTTCGAGCTGGTGGAGGAGGACTTCCCGGCCGACGCGGTGGCGGGCGTGCTGCAGTCCCGCTACGCGCGCTCGCTGTTCGACGGCTGCCCCGACCCGTGGCGGCTCTTCGGCGAGGCGGGCCTGCGCAACGACGCCCTCGGCGCCAGGGACGGGCAGGGCGCGCTGGCGGAGCGCCTGAGGGCCCAGGCGAAGCGCGCGGCCAGTCACGACACGGGCTTGTCCGAGCGCTACCTGGTGGTGGCCGAGCGGGTGGAGCTGCTGGTGCGCACCTGCCGCGCCATTCCCGCCAAGGGCACGGCGCTGGCCCTGCTCGAGGCCTTCTGGGCGGCCGTGGAGTCGCTCGGGATTCTGGAGGCCCTGCGGCGGGTGGCTCCGGTGGGCGGCGAGGACGGTCGCGGAGGAGCCGTGGGCCGGTTGGACCGCGCGCTCGATCGCGCGCTCGCTCGCGACCAGGCGGCGGCCGAAGCGCTCTTCGAGATGGTGACGTCCTTCCGCGAGGCGCTGGAGTCGAGCGGGCTCGGGGCTCGGGTGATGGAGCGGCGCGAGCTGGCGCGCTGGCTCTCCACCGCCGCCGCCGACGTCAACCTCGCCGCGCGCGGGCCTCGCACCGGCGCGGTGTGGCTCTTGGACGTGCGCGAGCTGGCGGCCCGGCGCTTCGAGCACGTCTTCCTGGGTGGCCTGGTCGACGGCCGCTTCCCGGGACGCCCGCCGCCGTTGCCGCTGTTGAGCGAAGAAGAGCGCACCCAGTTGAACCTCGCCGCGGGCCGGCCGCTCTTCCGCCTGACCGCGTGGGACGGCGAGCTCGAGCTTCCGGTGCGCGCCGCGGAGGATCGCCTGCTCCTGCACCACGCGCTCTCGGCGGGGACGAAGAGCGTCACCGTGAGCCGGGCCCGATCGGACGAGGACGGCAAGGAGCTGCTCGCCTCGCCCTTCCTCGAGGCGCTGCGCCGGGGCGTCGTGGGCTTCGAGGAGACGCACGTCGGCCGCTCGCCGGTGCCTCGCCTCGACGACGTCGTCACCGAAGAGCAGCTGCGGCTGCGCGCGGCGGTGGAGCTGGTCTCGCCCGAGCTCACCCGGCAGGAGCGCGGCGACGCGCGCGCATTGGCCCTGGCGGCGGTGCTCGGCGGCGAGGCGTGGCTCGAGCCGGTGCGCCGCGCCTCGGCGATGGAGACCGAGCGCCTCGTCTTCTTCACCGCCGCGAGCGACCTCCTGACGATGCCGCCCTCCACTCCCTACTCCGGGCGGGTGCGCGACCCTTTGCTGCTCGCGCGCCTGGCGGAGGTGCTGGCCTTCGGCCCCGAGCACCCGGCCAGCGCGTCGACGCTCTCCACCTGGGGCACCTGCGCCTTCAAGGGGATGTCGCAGAAGGTCCTCGGGCTCGTCGCCCCGGAGGAGCGCGGCGAGGAGCTGGCCCCCCGCGACTCCGGGACTCTGGCCCACGGCGCGCTGGCCCACCTGGTGCCGGGGCTTTTGAAGGACGGGCTGTGGGGGCCGCACGCCACCCGCGAGGCGCTGCGTCCCCGCGTGCGCGAGGCGGTGAAGGTCGCCGCCGACGAGCTCGGCCACCGCATCCCCACCGGGCACCCGGCGCTCTGGCGGCTGCAGCTCGGGCGCACCGAGCGGATGCTGGTCGAGTTCCTGATGACCGAGGCGGCGCGGCCCTTCGAGGGCCTCTCGCCCCAGGGCGTCGAGGTGCCGTTCGGAGATCCGCGCTCACCCGCGGAGCTGCAGCAGGTGGTGGTGCCGGCGGCCTTCCCGAGCGAGACCGACGTCCACGTGTACGGCCGCATCGATCGCCTCGACGGGAACGCCGAGGCCGTGGCGGTGCTCGACTACAAGAGCGGCGACGCGGGGAAGTCCAAGGCCCGCCGCGACGCGATGCTGGAGACGGACTTCCAGCTGCCGCTGTACCTGTTGGCGCTGAGGACGGCGTGGCCCGGGAAGCGGCTCGACGCGGGGTGGGCGGGGCTCATGCACCCCGACACGCTCACCTTCAGCGATCTGACCCGGAAGACCGAGCTCGACGTCGAGGAGCTGCTGGCGACCGACGCCGAGACCCGCGCCACGCTGAAAGAGGAGTCGGCCACCAGCGGCGTGCAGACGAACCTGGCCAACGCGGTGCACGGGCTGCTGGGGCGCCTGCGCGCGGGAGAGCTCGGGCCGCGCTCGCTGGACTGCACCTTCTGTGACTTCTCGGCGGTCTGCCGCATCTCGTCGCGCCAGGTGCACCCCGGCGAGGAGGGCGGCGAGTGAGTCGGAAGAAGACGAAGAAGGCGGCGGACGAGGGGCAGGGGAGCTTCGACCTCGGGCCTGGGGTGAGCCGGAGGCTGCCGGACGCCGATCCCCTCGAGCACCCCGTCCACCTGAGCCCGGAGCCTGTCCCCGTTCGCGCTGAGCTCGTCGAAGCGCTCCACGCGCGCGAAGCGTACTTCGGCCAACCCTCGCAAGGTGCCCCCCCGGGCCCGCTCTCCCTCCCCGAAGCCCTGCGCCTCGACCGCAACCTGGCCCTCATGGCCGGCGCCGGCACCGGTAAGACCTACAGCCTGGTCACCCTCTGCCTGCACCTCCTCGCCGGCGCGCGGGCGGGGAAGGAGCCGCTGGCGCCGGCCCGCATTGGCCTGCTCACCTTCACCGACAAGGCCGCGGGCGAGATGCGCGAGCGGCTGCGGCAGCGCGTGCAGGCGCTCGCCGACGGCGCCGGCGAAGAGCCCGAGCTCACCGCCTCGCTCGCGGTGGCCGGCCGGCCCGTGCCTCCGCCGGCCTTCTGGCGCCAGGTGCTCGACGAGCTGGGCGGCGCGAGCATCGGCACCTTCCACTCCCTCTGCGTGCAGCTCCTCCGGCGGGCGCCGCCGGGCGCGGGGGTGAACCCGTCCTTCGAGCTGCTCGACGAGCGCACCGCGAAGCAGCTCGTCATCGAGGCGCTCGAGCAGGCCTCGCTGGAGCTGGTGGGCGAGGGCGACGGCGGGGTGGAGGCGCTCGTGCGCCACCACGGGCTCGGCGTCGGCGCGCCCCGTGGCCTCGCCAGCTCCCTCGCCGCGGTCTTCACCCGCCTCCGCGAGGAGGGCCTCGCGCCGTCCGAGCTCCCGCGCACGGACCCCCGCGACGTCGAGGCGCGCTTCGCCGCCCTGCTCGACGCCGCCCGCGCGGCCGGCGCCGACGCCCGCGCCGAGAACCCGAAGCAGGCGGAGCCGATTACCGAGGCGCTCGGGCACCTGGGCGGGCTCACCCTGGCGACCTACGGCGCGCGTCGCGAGGCGCTCGAGGCCCTTCGCCCGGTCCGCGCCACCAAGGAGCGCCTCAAGGCCTTCAAGGAGCTGCTCGGGCTCCGCGACGGCGGGCTGCACGAGACGCTCCCGGCGCTCTGGGCCCAGCACGCGGCCATCCCCGCCGAGACCGCGACGGTGCGGGTGCTCGAGCGGGCGCTGGCCCTCCACGCCCGCGCGCTGGAGCGCCGGCGGGCGCTCGACTTCACCGGCCTGCTCCTCGGGGCGGTGGCCATGCTCAAAGACGTCCCCGAGGCGCGGCGCGAGGCCCAGGGGCGGTTCGGCGCGCTCTTGGTCGACGAGTTCCAGGACACCAACCGGGTGCAGCTCGAGCTGGTGACCCTGCTCGCCGAGCGGCGCGACGGGGCCCCGCGCGCGATGCCTGCCGTCCGGAGCGCGGAGCCGGGCCCCGTTCAGCCCGAGCCGAGTCGAGGGCCGGCTGGACTCCGGAGTCCCATCGGTTCAGCCGAGGTCCTCGACGTCGCTCGGACTGAACGGTGGCAGGTTCCTGATTCCGGCCAACCCTCTCGGGACGGCGCGAGCGACGACCCCTCGGCGCTCCCGCTCGAGCCGGCCTTCCTCGCGGTGGTCGGAGATCGCAAGCAGTCCATCTACGAGTTCCGCGGCGCGGACGTGAGCGTCTTCGAGGTCATGGCCCGGCGCATCGAGCGCTCCGGCGGCGGCCGGGCCTTCCTCACCGCCTCGCGCCGCTCGACGCCCCGCCTGGTGCGCGCCTTCAACGCCGCCTTCGCCGAGCTGCTGGCGGCTTCGCGCTTCGAGGGCACGCCCAGAGATTACGAGGTCGCCTGGTCCAAGGCCGAGGACGAGCTCTCCGCGGTGCGGTCCCTCGAGGCGCCGGGGCCCGCCATCGTGCGCCTGCGCCTCGAGCTCGCCGAGCCCAAGCCCACGGCCGCCGAGCTGGTCGACGCCGACGCGGCGGCGGTGGCCCGGGCGGTGGCGGCGCTGCTCGAGAGCCACGAGCCGCTGGTCGGCCCCAAGCACGAGAAGAAGGGCGCGCTGCTTCGGCCCGTGCGCGGGGGCGACGTGGCGCTCCTGTTCCGCCGCTTCCGGCACCTCGAGGCCTACCGCCAGGCGCTGGTGAAGCACGGCGTCCGGCACCGCGTGATCCGCGGCCGGGGCTTCTTCGGCGCGCAGGAGGTGGTGGACCTCGCGTCGCTCCTGTCGCTCCTGGTCGACCCCGACGACGCGGTCTCCTTCGCGGCGGTGCTCAGGAGCCCGATGGTCGGCCTCACCGACGAGTCGCTCATTCGGCTGGCGATGGTGGGCCCCAAGAAGCGGCTGTCGCCCCGCGGGCTGCTCTTCGGGCCGGACGGACCGCGCGCCCTGCCCGACGGCGAGCGGGAGCGGCTGGAGCGCTTCCGGACCGTCTACGACGGCCTCCGGCGCGAGCGCGATCGCCTGGGCCTCGCGGCCATCGTGCGGCTCGCGGTGGAGGGGCTCGACTTTCGCCTCGCGGTCGCGGGCGCGCCCTTCGGCGACCAGGCGGCGGCGAACCTCGACAAGCTCCTGGCGCTGGCCCAGTCGCGCGAGCGCCAGGGCGAGAGCGTGGCCGGCTTCGCCAGGGAGCTGCTCGAGCTCGCCGAGGAGGAGCCGAGCGAGGCCCAGGGCGAGGTGCTCGACGAGAGCGACCCCGACGTGGTGACGCTGTGCACCGTGCACCAGTCCAAGGGCCTGGAGTGGCCGGTGGTGGTGCTGCCCGACCTGTGCGCGAGGCCGCCCTTGGTCGGGGGAACGGTGCGCTTCGAGCACGACCATGGCCTGTCGCTCAGGCCGGTGGAGCTGGAGGGCGAGGCGCCCACGCCGCTCAAGCTCTCCGCCATCACCCAGGCGCTGAGCCGGCGGCAGGCGGCGGAGCGGCTGCGGTTGCTCTACGTCGCGCTCACCCGCGCCCGCGACCGCGTGGTGCTGGGCCTGACCGCTCACGGCGTCGCCGGCTCCTGGGCCAAGGAGCTCGTCGATCGCTGGCCGCCCGAGCTCGACCCCTCGCTCGCCGAGCTCGACACCGCGCCGCTGTCCGGCGTCCGCCTGCCCTCGCCCGCGCCGCGCCCGGCTTCGGAGGCGAGGGCGGAGGTGGAGGCGCTGGTCGCCCGGGTGCGCGAGGCGCCGCCGCCCCGCGCGAGGACGGCCGTGCTTCCGGTCACGCAGCTCGAGGACGCCGTGCAGTGCCCCCGCCGCTACCAGCTCGCCCACCAGGTCGGGCTCTCGGAGCGGCCGAGAAGCTACGAGTGGCGCGAAGAGGACGAGCCTCCGGCGACGGGCGACGCGCGCGCGCTGGGCATCGCGGCCCATCGGCTGCTCGAGCTCGTGCCGCTCGCGGCCGTTCACTCCGAGCTCGTTCAGCGGGTCGACCGAAAGGCGGAACCAGGCACCGTTCAGTCCGAGCCCTTCGGCTCCGCTCAGGACAGGCTGCGTCGAGGACCTCGGCTGAACCGATCAGATTCCGGAGACTTGCCGGCCCTCGACTCCGCTCGGGCTGAACGGAGTCGCCCTGTCGATCGCCCCTCGCAGGACGAGCGGAGTCGAGGGGTGCCGAGCTCCTCTTCGCCGACCACCCTGCGCACCACGCTCCTCGAGCTCGCGGGTGCCGAGGAGCTGTCGCTCGGCGAGCAAGACGCCGTGCTCGGCTGGGTCGAGGGCTTCCTCTCCACCGGCTACGGCCGCTCGATGGCGCCGCTGGGCGAAGCGCGCGTTCACCGGGAGACTCCCTTCGTGCTCGCCCTCGACGCCCCTCGGGCGCGGCACCTCCGCCTCTTGCTGCGCGGGCAGATCGACCTCTTGGTCGAGCGCGACGGCGCCATCGAGGTCGTCGACTACAAGACCACCCGCTGCCCGGCGGCGGGGCTCGAGCCGTACCGGTTCCAGCTCTCCTGCTACGCCCTGGCGGCGCAGGCGCTCGTCGGCCGGGACCTGCCCGTGCGAGCAGGCATCGCGTTCCTGATGGACGACGATCCCTCCCCGCGCTTCCTCGATGCCCTCCCGAATCGGGAGGTCCTCGGGGCGGAGCTGGTTCAGGCGGCCCAAGGGTTGATGGAGGCCCAGGTGACTGGGGTCTTCCCGACCCGTCCACGGGCGCGCTGCGAGGCGCTCGGGTGCGGGTACGTCTATCGGTGTCACGGCGAGGCCAGGCGGCTATAAGCCCCCCACTCATGCCGAACGTCGTCGTGGTGGGAGCCCAGTGGGGCGATGAAGGGAAGGGGAAGGTCGTCGACCTCCTCACCGAGCACGCCCAGGTGGTGGTGCGGTTTCAGGGCGGGAACAACGCCGGGCACACCCTGGTCGTCGGCGGGGAGAAGACGGTGCTGCACCTGATCCCGTCGGGCATTCTCCACGCGGGGAAGACCTGCATCATCGGCAACGGCTGCGTGGTCGACCCCACCGTGCTGATGAAGGAGATCGACGGGCTCAAGTCGCGCGGCTTCCTGTCCGAGCCGTCGCAGCTTCTGCTCTCCGAGCACGCGCACGTCATCTTTCCCTGGCACAAGCACCTGGACGCCCTGCGCGAGAAGTCGCGGGGCGGCGGCGCCATCGGCACCACTGGGCGCGGCATCGGCCCGGCCTACGAGGACAAGGTCGCCCGCCGCGGCATTCGCATTCGCGACCTGCTCGACACCGACCGGCTGCGGAAGCGGGTGAAGGAGCGCCTGCCCGGCGCGCTGGAGGAGCTGGCGCACCTGGCGCGCACCGCCCGGGCCGAGGAGCCCCTGCTGGACAGCGAGGCCATCATCTCGGAGTACGCCGTGCTCGGGCAGCGCCTCAAGGAGTACGCCGGCGACTCGTCGCTCTTCCTCTCCGAGCACATCCGCAAGGGGACCCGGGTGCTGTTCGAGGGCGCGCAGGGCTCCTTGCTCGACGTCGACCACGGCACCTACCCGTACGTCACCAGCTCCAACACCGTCGCGGGGAACGCGGCGGTGGGCTCGGGCATCGGCCCCACCGCCATCGATCGCGTGATGGGCATCACCAAGGCGTACACCACCCGCGTGGGCGGTGGGCCCTTCCCCACGGAGCTCGACGACGCGCTCGGCGAGCGGCTGCGGAAGGTCGGCGACGAGTTCGGCGCCACCACCGGGCGGCCGAGGCGCTGCGGGTGGCTCGACACGGTGGTGCTGCGCTACGCGGCGCGGACCAACGGCCTGTGGGGCCTGGCGGTGACGAAGATGGACGTCCTGTCCGGCCTCGACACGCTGAAGATCTGCACCGCCTACGAGCTCGACGGGAAGCGCGTCACCGAGCTGCCGGGCGAGCTCGAGGAGCTCTCGCGGGTGAAGCCCGTCTACGAGGAGCTGCCGGGCTGGCAGGAGCGCCTCGCGGGCGCGCGCACCATCGACGATCTGCCGCAGGCGGCGCAGCGGTACATTCGGCGCATCGAGGAGATCGTCGGCGTGCCGGTGGTGACCATCAGCGTCGGCGCCGAGCGCGGCGAGACGATCATCCTGCAGAACCCGTTTCGGGCCTGACCTACCTGGCCCGCATCGACTCGGTGTGATCGATGCTGTCCACGGCGGCCTTCGCGTCGGGCGATCGACCGAACACGAACTCCACCAGCGGCCGGCCGTTGCCTTCGATCTTCTCGTCCTTCAAGCGAATGAGCGGGGTGATCTGCACGGTGGTCTCGATCTCCCCCTCCTTCACCGTCACCCTCGACCACGTGTCGCCCGCCCGCTTGCTCGCCAGCGCGATGGTGCGTGAGCCGTGGGTGCCCGACAGCTTCATCGTCACGTCCTTCTCCTTCCCGCCGCCGAAGCGCTCCTCGTAGAAGGCGCGGACCTTCTCGAAGCGCATCGGCAGCTTGAAGGTCTTCTGGTCCTCGGCGGGCACGACCGCCTTCCCATCGATGGAGGGCAGCGGGAACGGACCCGCCGCGAGGACGAGGCAGAGCAGGGTGTGCATGGCGCCCAGCATGACGCACCGGGCGCCGAAAAGGTTCCCAAGGGAACGGGCCTACTCCAGACCGCCCAACGCCCCCAACCGGTCGCGCAGGCGCTGGTTCTCCCGCTCCAGCAGATCGGCCTTGAGCTGCCACTCCGCGAGCTCCATCAACAGCCCCTTCACCTGCACCTGGAGCCGGGCGCTGTCCGCGTTCGAGTCGCGCGGCCCGCTCATCGGCGCTGACGCCCGCGGCGCCCGGGGCGCCGACACCGGCGGCAGGGGCATCGTCGGGAGCGACGGCTTGCGGCGGGGCAGCTGCCCCTCCTCGACCTCGGCGACGTGCACCCGCGCCTCGAAGGTCATGCGGGACGGCGAGGAAGGCCGCGGCATCTCGGCGACGGCCCGCTTGGGCAGCTTGGCCAGCGTCACCGGCGCGATGCGCGGGGGCTCGGGGAGGTCGCCGTCGAGCGGGCTCCCGGAGGCGAGGTGGGTGAGCAGCTCGCGCAAGGGCTCCGCGTGCCGCGCGTCGAACTCGATGCCCATGCCGGGCACGCGGCCGGAGGCGTGGGCCTCGACCGGAGACACCACGCCGACCACCAGCCCGGAGACGCGCAGGCCGGGCTTCTTGCCCTGCGACAGGAGCTCCACCGAGACCGCCGTGCCCACGGGCATCGGAGCGCTGCACCGCACGAAGACGCCGCCCAGCGAGAGATTCTCGACTCCCAGACCCACGTCGATGCGCTGACCGAAGACGTGGGCTACATACCCGCGCGCGGGGAAGCGGCGGAACCGTCGTTTACTGCTCATGCCGCGTCTCCTACGCCAAAGCGCGCGGTGCTCACAACAACGAGAGCTGGGAGGCCTCGGCCGGCGCCAGGCACTGCGGATCGTCGTTCGAGACCAGGTTCACCCGCGCGGAGACCTCGGTGGCGACCAGCGGCTCACCCGTCCACGGGTGCAACAGCTCGACGAGCGCCGAGACGTCCTTGGTGGGCGGGGCGAGCCACGCCTCGCGGTCTGTGCCGTCGAGGAAGACCGGCATGCGATCGTGGATCTTCGAGACGAAGGGGTTCGCCGTGGTGGTGACGACGGTGAAGGTCACCACGTCCACCCCCTCGGGAGAGCGCCAGGTCGCCCACAGCCCGGCCATCGTCATCAGCCGCTTCGAGGCGAAGGTGATGTGCAGGGGCTGCTTCACCTTGCCGACCTTCTTCCACTCGAAGAAGCCGTCGCAGGGTACGAGGCAGCGCCGCTTCTCCAGCGCCTGGGCGAAGGCCTTCTTCTCCTGCAGGGTCTCGCAGCGGGCGTTGATCATCCGGTTGGCCATCGCCGGATCCTTCGCCCAGGCGGGCAACAGCCCCCAGCGGGCGAGGGTGAGCTCCCTGGGGTGCGCGTTGGTGACGATCGGCGCGGCCTGCATCGGCGCGAGGTTGTAGCGGGGCCCGACGTCGTGCACGCGCTCGAGGTTGAGCTCGCGCTGGAGGATCTCTCCGCTCGCCGTGAGGGTGTACCGGCCGCACATGCGAGAAGAGTGTCGCACGATTCCCTGCCGCGCCCGAACGCGCTAACCCATCGGCTGGATGCGCCTGACGCGCTGGCTCACCCTGCGGCTGTTCGGAGTCACCGCCCTCCTCGCGGTCGGCTCCTTCTGGTGGCAGGTGATGGGCCTGTCGGGCAGCCGGGGCATCGTGCCCATCGCCGAGCAGCTCGAGGCGCTCCGGCGCGCGGGCGTGGGGTTCTTCCGGGCTCCGACGCTCTTGTGGCTCTCCGCGTCCGACGGGGCGATTCACGCCGCGTGCGCCCTGGCCTTCTCGGCGGCGCTGGCGGTGACGGTGGGCCTCGCGCCCCGGCTCTCGCTCGGCGTGCTCTGGGTGGCCTGGCTCTCGCTCTGCAGCGTGGCCTCGCCCTGGCTCGGCTTCCAGTGGGACGTGCTGCTCCTGGAGGGCGCCTTCACCCTGGCCTTCTTCGCCCCGCCCGGGTGGCGGCCGCGCCTGTCGACGGAGCCGGAGCCCTCGCCGGCCTTCACCTTCCTCGCCGCGTGGCTCGCCTGCCGAATGACGCTGGCGTCGGGGGTGGTGAAGCTGGCGTCGGGAGATCCGAGCTGGAGAGACCTCACCGCGCTCACCTGGCACTGGTGGACGCAGCCTCTGCCGACGTGGACGAGCATCGTGGCGGCGGCGTTCCCGCTCTGGGCGCAGAAGCTGATGTGCCTCTCGACCTTGGTGCTCGAGCTGCCGGTGCCGCTGCTGGCGCTGGGAGGGCGCGCCACTCGACGCTGGGCGGCGCTGGGCCTGATGACGCTGCAGGCGGGGCTCTTCGCGGGGGGCAACTACAGCTACTACAACCTGCTCGCCTTCGTGCTCGCGGTGCCGTTGCTCGACGACGCGCTCTTGCGGCAGGGGTGGCCGAAGAAGCTTGGGTGGCCGGCGATGCCCGAGCTCCCCCCGCGGCGGGCGAGGCCGTGGGAGGTGGCTTGGGTGGCGCTCATCGTGCTGCTCGGGGTGGGTGTGTTCTTCCGCCGCGCCGCCCGGGAGACGCCGCTCTCGCCGGTGCTCGACGCCATCGGGCCGTTCGAGACCATCAACGGCTACGGAGCCTTCGCGGTGATGACGAAGACGCGGCCGGAGATCATCCTCGAGGGCAGCGCCGACGGCGTGACCTGGCGGCCCTACGAGTTCCCCTGGAAGCCGGGAGACGTGAGGCGCCGGCCGAAGTGGGTGGCTCCGCTGCAGCCGCGGCTCGACTGGCAGATGTGGTTCGCGTCGCTGGGCGACTGCTCGGACAGCCCGTGGCTGCTGATGCTGCAGCGCCGGCTCCTGCAGGGCGGCTCGCAGGAGGTGCAGGCGCTCTTCGAGGTGGACCCGTTCGCGAGCGCGCCGCCCCGGTTCCTGCGCACGGTGGTGTACGAGTACCGCTTCGCCTCGCTGGCCCAGCCCGGCGCGTGGTGGACCCGGCGCTTCACCGGGCCGTTCTGTCCGGCGCTGACCTTGTCGCCGACGGGAGAGCTGGTGAAGGCGGACGTCGCGCCGCCGTGACGCCGAATCTCCCGTTCAGGCCGAGCGGAGCGATCGAAACTCTGACGCCGTTCAGCCCGAGCGGAGTCGAGGGCCGGTCGTTTCCGTAGTTCAGATCGGTTCGGAGCGGGCCCTCGACGCAGCCTGTCCTGCGCGGAGCCGAAGGGCCCGGGCTGAACGGTGACGTGTCGAGATGTGACGAATCCTCAGGGCTGAGCGCGTCGAAGCCTGCCGACCTCGAGTCCGACGAGTCGCCGCGCGGTGGGACGCCGGTGTTCGGCTCCGCGAGGTCGCCTCACGTTCGCGCCGAAATGAAGCGCCGATCCCATCTCGTCGCCGTCTTCGCCGCCAGCACGACCGAGTCGCCCACCAGCGGCGCGGTGAGGTAGCGGCGGTCGGCGAGGCCCACCGAGGCGCCGGCGAGCTCCGCGGTGGCGAGCAGCCGGTCGCGCCACGCGTCGTCGCCGAGAGTGACCGCCGCGGCGACGCCGTACCCCGTGGCGGAGAGCGACAGCCCGAGCACGAGTGGACCGGAGTCGACGTCGCCCGGTCCCTCGACGCCGCGCGGCCACTCCCGGATTCCAGAGACGAGCGGCGCGAGCTGCGCGGAGAAGCCCTCTCGCAGCGCCCGCGCCTGATCTTCGGCGAAGACCTCGTCGAGGAGCGGCAGGTAGAGCGAGTTCCACGCGGCGCCGGCTCCCCGGCCGGGCTGCCCGGGCGCGAAGACGAGGACTCCGGTCGAGGCGTCGACCCGCTCGCGGCGGAGGCGCTCGATCCACGCGCGCAGCAGCGCCTGGTGTGACGCCGCCCCCCGGCAGCGGTCGTGAAGGGCCAGCCCCGCCGCGGTGACGACGTTGTCGGTGACGTAGACCTCGCCCGGGTAGGTCTCGAGCAGGCCGGTGCCCGAGTCCGCGAGCCGGCGCGCCAAAGAGGCCGCGACGGCGTCGTGTCGGACCGGGTCGACGGGTACACCGAGGAGACACGCCGCGCCCTCGGCGAGCAGCACGTGACCGAGGTAGCCCGCGTGCGCGTGGGTCGTGCCGAGCGCTGCGAAGGCGTCCTCGCCACCCCACTCCTTGGCGTCGTAGGCGCGGACCTCGCCGGACTCGAGGCGGGTCGTCCACGCCACCACGCGCGCGGCCTGCCGTTCGCGGGTCGACGGCTCGCGGAAGGCCGCGTTGGTGGCCGCGACGATGGCGTTGGAGAGCGTGAGGAGCCGCCACTCGCCGTCGAACGGGTGCCCAGGCGCGAGGCCCGTGTCGTCGCGCGCCGCGATGCGCCGCTCGAGGTAGCGAAGCCGGGCCTCGGTGTCGGAGGTGCCGACGGCCGGAGCGAGCGCCGCGCGGGCGAGGTGGGCGAAGAGGACGGCGACGGCGAGGACCACACGGCGGCGGCGGCGCATGACGGCATCGTCTCCCGGCCGGGGACCGCCTGGAGCCCGAGCGCCGCGAGCGGTCGAAGGCCGGGGCCGAGCCGTCGGGAGCGAGCGCGCTTCGGCCGCCTCCAGACGAGTGCGGCGTCCCAGCGTCGGTGTGCTAGGTGTCGCGCGGCATGTCGACCGGCGACGCACCGTCACCGCCCAAGGAGGGGGCGCAGCCTGAAGGGAAGGGTGCCTCTCCTTCCGCGGGTACTGCCCCCACCGAGGCCGCGGGCCGCATGGAGCTCGGTGAGATCGCCCCGCGCGCGCGGCCCTCGTCGCCCGGGGCGGCGCCCGCGTCGGGCCCGTCACCGGCGTCGG
>JBBIOE010000027.1:0-48643 GCA_037443525.1 Archangiaceae bacterium
CCCGCCGGCCGAGCCGCAGCGCCACCAGGCCGCCGACCGCGCCCGCCGCGCCGAGCACGAGGCCGCGCAGCCACCACGACGCCGCGTCGGTGCCGGCGGTGACCACGTGCAGCGCCGCCAGCGCGAAGGCCGGGAACGACAGCGCGTGCAGCGCCCGCCAGGTCTTGGGGCCGAGGCTCCCCCTCCAAGAGAAGCTCGCCTGCACCACCACCATCGCCCACACTCCGACCACGCCCAGGCCCACCGCGAACGGCCGCCAGGGAGAGAGCCCGGGGACCAGCGCGTCGAGCACGTCGAACCGGACGAAGTGATCGACGGTCAACAGCGCCGCGTGCAGCCCGAGCAGCGAGACCGACGCTCCGGAGAGCCAACGGTGCACCTCGACGCTCCGCCCGCGCG
Source organism: Archangiaceae bacterium (assembly GCA_037443525.1). Lineage (GTDB taxonomy): Bacteria > Myxococcota > Myxococcia > Myxococcales > Myxococcaceae > JBBIOE01. The sequence continues at coordinate 400 of JBBIOE010000027.1, forward strand.
CGACCCAGGCGTCGGCGGCCTTCGTGGAGAGGAAGAGGCCGAAGACCACGTCCGCGCTGAGCGCCACGAAGGCCGTCACCCCGGCCGCGCGGGAGACGAGCCACGGCCACGAGCCTTGGGCGCGGGGAATGAGCCCGGCGACCAGCCCCAGCCGCGCGCCGAGCGCGTCGAGCAGCACCAGCCCCACCACGCCCACGACCACGCCGACGGTGATGGGCTTACGCACGCTGCACCTCGCGGGTCCCGCCCTGCACCACCGCGCCGTCGCTCATCACGAACAGCCCCAGCACGTCGGGCTGCCGCTCGAGGAAGTCCCGGCCCTCGACCGCGCCGAGGATGAAGGCCGTCTTCGCCAAGACGTCGGCCAGCTCCGCGGTGTCGGCCACCACGGTCACCTGCAACAGCCGCGACGCGGCCGGCGCGCCGGTGCGCGGATCGATGAGGTGGTGCGCCAGCGCTCCGCCCACCTTCCACCGCCGCCGGTTGGGCGCGCTGGTGGCCACCGCACCTTCGCGCACCACCAGCGTCAAGAGGGTCGCCGAGGGATCGCGCGGATCCTCGACGTCCACCAGCCAGCCGTCGCCGTTGGGGCCCGGGCCCAAGAAGCGCGCGTCGCCGCCCGCCTCCACCAGCCCGGGCTCGGGCAGCAGCCGCGCCGCCTCGTCCACCACCCGTCCCTTCACCAGCCCGCTGAGATCGAGCGTCATGCCCTTGGGCCGCGCCACCGTGCGGGTCGCCGGGTCGAGCGCCACGTCGGCGAAGGTGGCCGGCGACGGCCTGGGCGCGGCGCTCGGTCGGTCGAGCCCGCCGGGCACGAAGGAGCGATCGTAGCCCGCCGCCAGCAGCGCGCCGCCCACCGCCGGGTCGAAGACGCCGCCGGTGAGCTCGAAGGCGCGGCGCGCGGCCAGGAGCGTCTCGAACATCGCCGGCGACACCTGCGTCGGCCCGTCGCTCGCGTTGAGGCGCGAGAGCTCGCTGTCGGGGAGGAAGCGGCTGAAGCGCCGCTCCTGCGCGGCGAAGTGCGCCGCCACCGCCGTCGAGAGCTCGAAGCCGTCGCGCTCCGCCCGGCCGGGCACCGCCACCGTGACGTCGGTGTTCATCGCGTAGAAGGTGAACATCACGAGCTCCGGGTGCGAATGCGCGCCGGCCGGCGCTTCACCAAGCTCACCACCGGCGCGGCGGCTCGCGAGGCGGTCCCCACCGGGGCCGAGGCCGAGGGCAAGGTCGTCACCACCCAGCCGGGAGGCGGCGTGACGGCGGGGCGCTGCTCGGGCGGAATCCTCTCCAGCCACTGGGGCGCGGGCGCCGCCGCTCTCGGCTCCGGCTCCAAAGCGGCGGGCTCCTCCGCCACCGCCGGCGTCGAGGGCTCGGCCGGCGACGCGGTCCACAGCATCACCATCACGAAGGTCCACACCGAGGCGAGCACCCCGGTGAGGAAGAGCCGCCACTCCAGCGCGGACCAGTTCAAGCGCGGCGAGGGCGGGCGATGAGACTCAGTCGTCATCGTCTTCGTCCTCGTGGTGGCCGCGCCGCTCGTGGTGCTCGCGCCCTTCGTGCCGTTCGTGCTCGCCGCGCTCGTGGTCCTCGCCTTCGTCTTCACCGGCCTCGGCCTCCGTCGGGGCCTGCGCCAGGGCCTCGTCCTCGGCGGCCACGGGGCTGGGCGCGGCGGGCGGAGGCGACGGCGGCGTCGCCGGCCGCACCGGGACGAAGATGATGCGCTCCTGAGGGGGCTGGGCCTGGGCCGGAGCCGGGGCCAGCGTCTCGGGTGGCGGTGGTGGAGCGGTGCGAGCCTCGGGCGCGGCCGGAGCCTGCCCGGTCGGGGGGTGGAGGTAGCCGAGCGCGGCGCCGGCGGTGGTGGCGCCGGCCAACGTCACCGCGGCGGAGGCCACCGCGACGGCGATCAAGGAGCGGGAGGACGACTCGGACGGCATGGGTACTCCAGGGTTGAGGGTGTATGTGCGGCCTGGGTGACAACGCGCGAGCGGCGGAATCGACCATCACACGGATGTGAGATGGCCCGATTTCCAGAGGGTTGCGGTCCATGAACGAGACGGAAGACAGAGGTGAGCGGCGGTCGGCGGTGGGAATTGGCCTCTTGTTCGTCTTCGTGTTCGTCCTCGCCGGCGCCGATCTGGTGAGCGATCTGCGCGAGGGCTCCGGCGCCAACCACCTCGCCCTGGAGGCGGCGTTGGCCCTGGTGGGTCTGGGTGGGTTGGGGTGGGCGGTGAGGCGGGTGGGGACGCTGGCGCGCGCGGCGAAGGCCCTGACCGAAGAGACGGCGTCGCTGCAGGCGAGCCTCGAGGCGTCCCGCGCGGAGAGCGCGAAGTGGCGGCGGGAGAACGCCGACCTGGTGTCCGGCCTGAGCGGCGCCATCGATCGCCAGCTCGCGGCCTGGGGCCTGTCTCCGGCGGAGAAGGAGGTCGCGCTGTTGTTGCTCAAGGGCCTCTCGCACAAGGAGGTCGCGGACCTGCGCGGCACCGGCGAGGCCACCGTGCGCCAGCAAGCGCGCGGGCTCTACAAGAAGGCGGGCCTCACCGGCCGGCACGATCTGGCCGCCTTCTTCCTCGAGGACCTGTTGGGGCCGCGGCCGTCCTGACCCGCTTCAGTCAGAGCTTGTTGAAGTAGGGCGAGGTCATCGCCTCGATGGGCATCGCTCGACGCCCGTCGGGTGTGAGCTCGAGCCACGACGACCGCAGGTGCGGAATGCCGATGATGCGCCCGTCGGGGAGCCCGACCGCGCCGAGCACCGAGCCGAACACCGTGACGCCGCCCTCGAGCATCTCCGGGCGATCGGCCGCGACGTCCAGCCGCAGCACGCGGTCGGCGCCGAAGGGCGGCACGTAGCAGTGACCGTCGGTGGACCAGGCGCCGAAGAGGTACGAGTTCGCGGCCGGCTCGGCCACTCCCGGCACCGCGGCGCCCCAGCCGATCTGCCCGAGCTCGTACCGGAGCAGGAGCGCGTTCTGCTGGGGCGCGGCGACCGCGGTGGCGATGCCGGTGATGAGCCCGCCGCCGGTGTACCCCGGGAGCGGCGGGTTGGGCGGCCTGAGCAGATACCAGACCTGATCCGTGCCCCCGGTGCGCGAGGGGACGATCAACAGCCCCGGCGGGTCCAGCCCGGGGAGCATCGCGATGTCTCCGGTGGGGAAGAGCACCGCGCCGTTCGCCCGCACGGGAAGCCCCGGCGGAGGGATGGGCAATCGAGTGACCGCCCCGGTGGCCGGATCGAGCCGCGCGACGTAGGTCGCCGACGAGGGCGTGGCGTAGACGAGCCCGTTGAGCCCCAGGACGCCGCCGCGGAACTTGTCGACGCCTCCGTCCGACGCGTCGGAGACGTCGTCGCCGAAGGGCGTCGCGGTGCCCGCCGCTGGATCGATCTTCAAGAAGCGCGACGCGTTGCGCGGGATGCCGATGACCGTGCCGTCGGGCAAGAGCACCCCGCCCTCCCAGCCCTCGGAGACGCCGCCGCCGTGCACCGGCCAGCGCTCGAAGGTGTCGTCCGCCGGGTGGATCATCAGCACCGACGGCTCGTTGAACGGAATGGCGACCACGCCGCCGTCCCAGAGCAGCACGCCGCCGGCCCAGGCCCGGTCGGTCGCGGGTGGATCGATGGGGACCCAGCGCACCGAGATGCCGCCGTCGGAGGGCGGTATCGCCAGCACCGGCGCGACCATGTGCCACTTCCAGGGGAGATTGGTGTCCTGGATCTCCCCGGCGTCGCGTGGAGAGACGATGGCGTAGCGCGGGTCGTAGAGGGACGCGTCAGGCGCGCCGGCGTCGCGCCCCGCCGTCGTCGAGCACGACGTGGCCACCACGACGAGGAGAGCGGTGAGAGGGCGCCACACACGCAAGACCTAACGTCACGGAGCCGCTCCCGCCCGGGTGACGGGGACGGCGAGGTGCGCTGCGTACGGGACCCTCGCGCTCCTTGGCGCGCGGGCGGCGGTGGCCGCGTAGATGGCCCGGTCCTCGTCGATGGGCGCCGTCGGGTCGTTGAAGAGCACCGACACCACGCGCCACCCGCCGTCGGAGGCGCGCCGCGCGAGCCAGGTCATCGTGAGCACGCCGGGCTCCGAGCCGCCTCGAGGCCGAGTCGCACGAAGCCAACGTCGCGTTGACCCTCGCAAGGAGGGCCGGTAGACGGCGCGGCGGGAGGCTTCACCATGCGCATCGCCACCGCCGGTCTGTCGCTCGTCGTCGCGCTCCTGAGCACCGGGTGCGCGACGCTGACCGGCTCGAAGTACTCGACGCTGCAGGTGAGCTCGAACCCGCCTGGCGCCGAGGTGCGGCTCTACGGCGCGCCCGCGGGCCGCACGCCGGTCGCGCTCGAGCTCGACAAGACGCGCGTGCCCGCCATCGACGTCGCGGCGCCCGGCTACGCGCCGCAGTCCTGCCGCGTGCGCATGTCGCCGAGCATGGGCTACGTGGTGGCCGACGTGCTGCTCTGCGTGTTCCTCTTCCCCATCGGCTGCATCTCCTTCATCGACGCGATGGGCTCGTGGAACGAGCTGGAGTCGTCGTCGTGCACCGTGAACCTCGGCGCCGGCGGTGCCTTCGGCCAGCCGCCCGCCGCCTACCCGCCCGCGGAGAGCTACCCGCCCGCCGACGCCTACCCGCCGCCGCCGCCGCCGGCCGCGCCAGGAGGGACTGCGTACCCGCCGCCGCCGCCACCGATGTGAGCGGTGCGCGGTGACGCGCCCGTGGACGCGTGCGTGCGTCTGGCGTTCGTCCGCCAGCGGGTGACTCGTTAAGTCCGAGTCGTCCCGATGGCCGATCTCGACGACCCGGTCCCGAACGAGTCCTGGCCCGAGCCCAGCGCTTCGGCGCCGCGCGCCACGAGGCCGGGGACGGCGAACCAGGGGCTCGAGCTCCTCCGCCTGCTGGTGCAGAGCGTCCGCGACTACGCGCTCTTCGTGCTCGACCCAGCCGGCCGCGTCGCCGAGTGGAACGCCGGCGCGCAGCGCCTCAAGGGCTACGCCGCCGAGGAGATCATCGGCAGCCACTTCTCGCGCTTCTATCCAGAGGCCGATCGCGCGGCCTGCGACGAGTCGCTCCACCGCGCCGCGCAGCACGGGAGCTTCGAGCTCGAGGGGTGGCGCGTCCGCAAGGACGGCTCGCGCTTCTGGGCCTCGGTGGTGCTGACGGCGCTGCGCGACGAGAGCGGCAAGCTGGTCGGCTTCGCCAAGCTGACGCGCGACGTGACCCAGCGGAAGCAGGCCGGGGAGCGGCTCGTTCAGGAGAAGGAGGCGCAAGCGCGGGCCGAGGCCACGGACGCGGCGTGGCGGCTGGTGCGGACCATCGCCGGCATCGACGACGCCAGCGTCATCTTGCAGGAGCCTTCGGGCCGGCTGGTCTTCATCACCGGCGGAGCGACGCACGCCCGCGGCGCGTCGCCGGCGGAAGCGCTGCTGACGGCGACCGCCGCCGAGGTGACCGCGCGCTTCGAGCTGTTCTCGGCGGACGGCCGGCCGCTCACGCCGGACCAGCTCCCCAACCGCACCGTGCTCGGGGGGAAGCCCTGCGGCGAGGTGCTGGTGGGCTCCCGCGACCGGGCCACCAACGAGACGCGCTGGACGCTGATCCGCTCCCTCCCGGTCCTCGGCGCGGATGGCCGGGTGGCCCACGTGCTCACCGTCTGCCGCGACGCGACCGGCGAGCGGCACGACGAAGGGCAGCGGGGCTTCCTCGTCGACGCGATCCACCAGTTCAACTCGTCCGTCGACTACCGGGAGACGCTCGTCAACGTGGCGGAGCAGCTGGTGCCCGCGCTGGCCGACTGGTGCGCCATCGACCTCGTCGACGGCGGGCGCCTGGAGCGGCTGGCCGCGGCCCACGTCGACCCGGAGAAGCTCTCCCTGGTCGCGGAGCTGGAGCGCCGCTTCCCGCAAGACCCGAACGCGCCGGGCACTCCGCGCCACGTGCTCACCACCGGCAAGCCCGTGCTGATCGAGCTCCTCTCACAGGAGATCTCGAGGGCCGGGGCGCGCTCGGCCGAGCACCTCGCGCTCCTCGAGCGGCTGGCGCCGTGCTCCTTCCTCGCGGTGCCCATCACGGCGAGGAAGCGGCCGCTGGGCGTGTTGACGCTGGCGATGGCGGAGTCGGGGCGCACCTACTCGGCGCGCGACGTGGACTTCGCCGTGGCGCTGGCCGACTGCGCGGGCGTGGCCATCGACAACGCGCGGCTGTTCCAGGAGCAGGAGTCGTCCCTGGCCAACGAGCGCCGCGCCCGGGAGGCGGCGGAGCAGACCGAGCACTTCAGCGAGCTGTGCATCGGGGTGCTCGGGCACGACCTGCGCACCCCGCTCAACGCCATCGGCGTCGGCGCCCAGTACCTGGCGCGCATCGCCCCGGACGAGCGGCGGCGGCGGCCCGCCGCGCGCATCCTCGCGAGCACGAAGCGCATGAGCCGGATGATCGATCAGCTCCTCGATCTGACCCGCATCCGCCTCGGTGGAGGCTTCGTCCTCGAGCTCGCCCCGGCGGACCTGGAGCGCCTGCTTCGGCCGCTCCTGGAGGAGACCGAGGCGGCGTTCTCGTGCGCCATGTCGTGGGAGAGCACGGGCGACGTCACCGGCACCTGGGACGGCGACCGCCTCGCGCAGTGCGTGAGCAACCTCCTCGCCAACGCCGCCAAGCACGGCAGCGGCGGGGCGGTGCTGGTGCGCGTCGACGGCAGCGAGGCCGCCCTGGTGCGCCTCACCGTGCGGAACCAGGGGGAGATTCCTCGCGAGCTCTTGCCCTACGTCTTCGACCCGTTTCGAGGGATCAAGGTCAAGCGCGGCGCGGGAGACGGGCTGGGCCTCGGCCTCTACATCGCCAAGGAGATCGTGACCGCGCACGGCGGATCGATTCGGCTCCACTCCGAGCAGGGGATGACCGAGCTCCAGATCGAGCTGCCGCGGGTGGCGCGGGCGATGTCAGAGCGCGGGCAGCAGGCCCCGGCGCGCGGGGCGAGCTGACTTCGGCGGCCTTCGACTCCGCGCAGAGGGTTGATTGAAGCGCGGAAACCGCCACCGTTCGGTCCGAGCGACGTCGAGGACCTCGGCTGAACCGATCGGAATCCGGAGACTCGCCGGCCCTCGACTCCGCTCGGGCTGACCGGTGGAGAGCGCCACTCCGCTGCTTCAGCGCTTCAGCTCAACCGCTCGAGCACCAGCGGCCGGGGCGCGGGCGGCGCGTCGGCGAGGCCGTACGCCTTCGTCACCCGCGCCTTCACGTCGTCGAGCCTCTTGGCGTCGTTGTAGTGCACCGTCACCAGCGGCTCGCCGGCCTTCACGAGGTCGCCCACCTTCTTCTCGAGCACGAAGCCCACGCCGAAGTCGATGACGTCGGTGGTCTTCTCGCGCCCCGCGCCGAGCGCCATGGCCGCGAGCCCGATGGCCTCGGAGTCGATGCGCCCCACGTAACCCGAGCGGCTGGCGTTCACCGTGGTGCGGTGCTTCGCCTGGGGCAGCCGGGAGAGGTCGGTGATCGCCCGGGGGTCGCCGCCCTGGGCCTTCACGATCTCGCACAGCTTGGCCTCCGCCGCGCCGGAGCGCATGGCCTCTTCGAGCTTCGCCCGCGCCTCGGCCGGCGTGGCCGCCTTCTTCCCCAAGACCAGCATCTCGGCGGTGAGGGCGAGCGTGGCCTCGGTGTAGTCGGACGGCGCCTCGCCGCGGAGCATCTGAACCGCCTCCACCACCTCGAGCGCGTTGCCCACCGTCTTCCCGAGCGGCTGGTCCATGTCGGTGAGGAGCGCCACCACCTGCTTCCCCATCTCCTGGCCGATGCCGATCATGGTGCGGGCGAGCGTGCGCGCGTCCTCCACCGTCTTCATGAAGGCGCCGCTGCCCACCTTCACGTCGAGCACCAGGGCGTCGATGCCCTCGGCCATCTTCTTCGACATGATGGAGGACGCGATGAGCGGAATGCAGTCGACCGTCGCCGTCACGTCGCGCAGGGCGTAGAGCTTCTTGTCCGCCGGAGCGAGCGTGGCGGTCTGGCCGATGAGGCACGCGCCCACGTCGCGCACCAGGCGCCGGTAGTCGGGCACCGAGAGGTCTACCCGGAAGCCGGGAATGGACTCCAGCTTGTCGAGGGTGCCGCCGGTGTGGCCGAGGCCGCGGCCGGAGATCATCGGCACCGGCACCCCGCACGCCGCCGCCAGGGGCGCGAGCGAGAGTGAGACCTTGTCCCCTACGCCGCCGGTGGAGTGCTTGTCGACCTTCACGCCCTTCGTCTCGGAGAGGTCGAGCACCTCGCCGCTCTGGAGCATCGCCCGAGTCCAGGCGCCGAGCTCCACGCTCGACATGCCCTTGTAGAAGACGGCCATGCACATCGCGGCCATCTGGTAGTCGGGCACGGTGCCCTGGGTGTAGCCGTCGAGGAAGGCCTTGATGTCGCCGGGGGCGAGCGCGTGGCCGTCGCGCTTGGACTTGATGAGCTCGTAGGGACGCATGACTGCGCCCACCCTACGCGCCGCGAGGGCTTCCGGCCAATCCTCCTCGCGCGGCCCTGGGGAATTCCATCAGCCCCCCTTCGCCGGGCGCCAAGCGACGTGGATCAAGGTTGCGGGCAGGCGCTTCGGCATGGTGAAGACCGTGGCCGCGAGGGCCCGAAGCGGGTCTTGGGCACCATTCAGCGAGGGGTTTCGATGTCGAGTCGGGGTGAGCAGGCGGTGTGGGCGCGGGCAAGGGCGGTGGCCAGCACCCTGGCTCCAGCGGCGAGTTGGCAGGAGACGCTGGCCTCGACCTTCCTCGAGCTCGAGGGCGTCACGTTGAGCTGGGTCTGCACCTGCCCTCCTGGCTACCCGTTCCTGGCGCGCGGCGCGGCGTTACCCGAACCCGAGGGCTTGCGGCTGACGCGGCAGTTCCTGCACAGGGGGTTGGGGGAGATCGAGCGCGACGACTTCGCCCTCCGCATGCTCCGCCGCTTCGGCGCCGGCGCCTTCCTGGCGATGGAGCAGATCGGCGGCGATGCGGCCTTCCAGGAGAAGATGCGGCGGACGCTCTTCGCTCCCTTTGGCGTGGAGGACGCCGTCCACGCCTTCCTGGCCGTCGGGCCGGAGCAACTGCTGGGCTGGCTCTCGCTCGGCGTTCGGAAGCTCCGGAGGGGAGGAATCGAGCGCCTGGTGGAGGAGCTCGGTGAGGTGTCGCGCCTCGCCTCCAAGGCGCTCGGAGACGCGCTGGTGGTGGCCCAGGGGTGTGGCGCGGTCCTGCCCACCAGCGAGCGGGTCGTGCTCCGGGCCCTCTCCGCCCGGGAGGCCGAGATCGCGGAGATGGTCGGCCGCGGCTGGAGCGATCTCAACATCGCGCACCGCCTGCACATCTCCGAGCACACCGTCGCCACCCACCTGCGCCGCGTCTTCGGCAAGCTGGGGCTGCACAGCCGCGTCGAGTTGGCGGCCTGCGCCGGTTGGCTCGCGTCTCCAGGCCGGGCGGGCGGGCTGCGCTGAGCGCGAGGTGGCCCCTCTCGAACGCTGTCGCGCCGACGCGCGGGCGGAGGGGTCCGCGTCAAGCCGGGCCGCGCCGCTTCACCCGGTACCCCACCCCGCGCACCGTCTCGATCAGCTCGCCGGCCTCGCCCAGCTTGTCGCGCAGGCGCTGGACGTGGGTGTCCACGGTGCGCGTCACCACCGGCACCTTGATGTCCCACACGTCCAAGAGCAGCGCCTCGCGCGACTGCACCCGCCCCTCGCGCTCGAGCAGCGTCGTCAGCAGCTTGAACTCCAGCGCGGTGATGACGATCTCCTTCCCCTTCCAGCTCACCCGGTGCGCGACGGGGTCGACGACGAGGTCGCCGAACACGAGGGGCGCCTTCCACTCCACGCTCCCCTCGCGGCGGCGGAGGATGGCGCCGACGCGCAAGACCAGCTCGCGCACCGAGAAGGGCTTCACCACGTAGTCATCGGCGCCCACCTCGAAGCCCTTGACCCGGTCCTCCTCCTCGCCGCGCGCGGTCACCATCATCACCAGGAGGCCGGCGAGGCGCCGCTCGGCCCTCAAGGCCCGCAGGACGTCGAGGCCCGAGACGTCGGGCAGCATCAGGTCGAGCAGCACCAGGTGCGGCTCGAGCTCCTTGGCCCGGGCCAGCCCCTGGGCGCCGGTCTCGGCCAGCTCCACCGCGTGCCCCGCCTGCTCGAGGTTCCACTTGAGCAGCGCCGCCAGATCGGCCTCGTCTTCGATGATGAGGATCTTCGCCACCCTCGCCCCTCTCGTCAGGCCGCGCCGCGGCTCTTGGGGTGCCGCACGTCCTTGCCCTGCACCATGTAGATGGTCATCTCCGCCACGTTGACGGCGTGGTCGCCGATGCGCTCCAGGTGCTTGGCCACGAACATCAGCGAGGTGGCGCGGCGAATGGTGCGCGGGTCCTCGAGCATGAAGCCGAGCAGCTCGTTGAAGATCTTGAGGTACAGCGCATCGAGGTGATCGTCGCCCTTCATCACCGCCCGCGCGGCCTCCACGTCGCCGCGCACGAAGGCGTCGAGCGCGTCCCGCACCTGCGACTGCGCCAGCTCGGCGAGCCTGGGGAGATCCTGGTACTGCTTGAGCGGCGGCGCCTGGTTCAGGTCGCTCACCCGCTCGGCGATGTTCACCGCCAGGTCGCCCACCCGCTCCAGGTCGGTGACGATCTTGAGCGCGGTGGTGATGAAGCGCAGGTCGCTCGCCGCCGGCTGCCTCAGCGCCAGCACCTTCCGGCAGAGCGTGTCGACGTCGATCTCCAGGCGGTTGACCACCTGATCGCCCTCGATGACGCGCGCGCAGCGCACCGAGTCGCGCTCCACCAGCGCGGTGAGCGCGTCGGCGATCTGCGCCTGCACCTTGCCCGCCATGGTGAGCAACAGGGCGCGCAGCTTCGAGAGGTCGTGCTCGAACTCCTTGTCGGTGTGGCTCTTGGTCATGGTCGCCTCAGCCGAACTTGCCGGTGACGTAGTCCTCGGTGCGGGACAGCTTGGGCGCGGTGAAGATGGTCTCGGTGGCGCCGAACTCCACCAGCTCGCCCAGGTAGAAGAACGCCGTGTAGTCGCTCACCCGCGCCGCCTGCTGCATGTTGTGGGTGACGATGGCGATGGTGAAGGCGGCCTTGAGCTCGTGCACCAGCTCCTCGATCTTCGCCGTGGCGATGGGGTCGAGCGCGCTCGCCGGCTCGTCCATCAGCAGCACCTCGGGCTCCACCGCCAGGGCCCGCGCGATGCAGAGCCGCTGCTGCTGCCCGCCCGACAGCCCCAGCGCGGAGTCCTCGAGGCGGTCCTTCACCTCGTCCCACAAGGCGCTCTGGCGCAGGGCCTTCTCCACCCGCCCTTCGAGCTCGCGCTTCGCGTTCAAGCCTACGAGCCTCAAGCCGTAGGCCACGTTCTCGAAGACGGACTTGGGGAACGGGTTCGACTTCTGGAAGACGAGCCCCACCCGGCGCCGAAGGTCCACCACGTCGACGCCCCTGGCGGTGATGCTCTCGCCGTCGAGCAGCACCTCGCCCTCCATGCTCGAGCCCGGCACCAGCTCGTTCATGCGGTTGAGCGCGCGCAGGAAGGTCGACTTCCCGCAGCCCGACGGCCCGATGAGCGCCACCACCCGGTGCTCGGGCAACGAGAGCGAGACGTTCTTCACCGCCAGCGTCGAGCCGTAGCGAATGGAGAGCCTTCGCGCCTCCATCTTCGGCTTGGGCAGCTCGGCGCTCATGCGTCGGCCCTCCCGTGGCGGCGCACCCGGGCGCGAATGAGCACCGCCACCAGGTTGAGCGCCACGGTCAACCCGAGCAGCGCCAGCACCGTGCCGTAGAGCAGGGGCCGCGTCGCCTCCACGTCGGGCGACTGCGTGGCGAGGACGTACACGTGGTAGCCCAGGTGCATGAACTGCGAGGAGAGGCCCTTGGGCAGCTCCGGCAGGTAGTAGGCCGCGCCGGTCAAGAGAATGGGCGCCACCTCGCCCGCGCCGCGCGACACCGCCAGCACCGCCCCGGTGAGAATGCCGGGCGCCGCCGCCGGGAGCACCACCCGCCTCAAGGTCTGCGAGACGGTCGCGCCCAGCGCCAGGCTGGCCAACCGCTGCGAGGCCGGCACCGAGCGCAGGGCCTCCTCGGTGGTGACGATGACCACCGGCAGCGTGAGCACCGCCAGGGTGAGCGACGCCCACAAGACCGAGGGCTGGCCCCAGACCAGGCCGCCGCCGAGCAGCCGGTCCATCGAGCGGCCGAGGAAGGAGACGAAGAAGCCCAGGCCAAACAGCCCGAAGACCACCGACGGCACGCCCGCCAGGTTCACCACCGCCACCCGCACCGCGGCGGCGAAGCGCGAGCCCTTGGGCGCGTACTCATGGAGGTAGATGGCGGTGACGACGCCCACCGGCATCACCGCCACCGTCATCAACAGAGTGAGCAGCGCGGTGCCGTAGAGCGCGGGGAAGATGCCGCCACGGGTCATGCCCTCCTCGGGCGCGGTGGTGAGGAAGGCCCAGCTCATCGTCCCCGCGCCGCCGCGCACCACGTCGAAGACGATGAGGAAGAGCATCGAGAGGATCAGCGCCAGCGCGAGGCCGGTGAGCGAGGTGAAGACGCCTCCCACGAGCTTTCGGCGCGCGTGCTTCACGTGGCCACCCCCACCCGGCGGTTCAGGTACCGCACCCAGGCCGCGGCCGCGGTGTTGAGCACGAAGGTGAGCGCGAAGAGCAAGACGCCGATGAGGAAGAGGAGCGAGTAGTGGGGGCTGCCCACGACGACCTCGCCCATCTCCGCCGCGATGGTCGCCGACATGGAGCGGGTGGAGTCGAACAGCGACGCCGACACCAGGGCCGCGTTCCCCGAGGCCATGAGGACGATCATCGTCTCGCCCACCGCCCGCCCGAGCGCGAGCAGGCTCGCGGCCACCAGCCCCGGCGTGGCGGCGGGCAGCACCACCTTGAAGGCCGTCTCCCAGCGCGTCGCCCCCAGCGCCAGCGAGGCCTCGCGGTAGCTCGACGGCACCGCGGAGAGCGCGTCCTCGCTCACCGTGAAGACCACCGGCACGATGGCCAGCGCGAGCCCCACCCCGGCCACCAGCGCGTTGAGCCGCACCGGCGCGCCGGTGAGCGCCTGCAGCGCGGACGCGAGCACCATCAGCGCGAAGAAGCCCAGCACCACCGACGGGATGCCGGCGAGCAGCTCCACCACCGGCTTGAGCCAGACGCGCAGGCGGCGCGGCGCGAACTCCGCGACGAAGAGCGCCGAGGCCATGCCCACCGGCAGGGCGAGCACCAGCGCCACCACCGTCGTCTTGAGCGTGCCGAGGAGCAGCGGCACCAGGCTCACCTTCGGCACCTCGGACACCGGCTGCCAGACGAACGCCGGCGGCCTCCCCTCGCGCACCACCTGGGGCAGGAAGAGCTTCGACAGCGACACCTCCTTCATCGCCTCGGTGTCGAGGAAGAGCGGCAGCGCCTCCTTGGCCACGAAGACGAGGATGAGCGCCAGCGCGGCGATGCCCAGGAAGGCCACCAGGGTGACCACCGCCTCGACGAGCTTCTCCCGGCGCTGCCGCCACCGCGACGGCCCGCCGAGCCCCGGCGCTTCCCTCGCCTCGCGCGGCGCGAAGGAGGAACCCAGCGACCTGGCGTCCACGGCGCCCACTCACTTCACCCGGAAGTAGCCGACCTTCTCCACCAGCGCCTGGCCCTCTTCCGAGAGGCAGAAGTCGATGAAGGCCAGCGCGTCTCCTTTGGGCTGCTCTCGCGCGTAGAAGAAGAGGTCGCGCGAGAGCGGGTAGGCGCCGCTCTTCACGTTCTCCTTGGTGGGCGCGACCTCGGTGGCGCCGGTCTTCACCTTCAGCTCCCGGGTGCCCTTGCCGTAGGCCGCGCCGCCGTAGCCGATGCCGTTCTTGTCCTTGGAGACGGCGTTCACCACCGCGGCCGTGCCCGGGAGGGTCTGCGCGCCGGCGCCGAAGTCGGCGTTCTGGAGCAGGTGCTCCTTCACGAAGACGTAGGTGCCCGAGGAGCTCTCGCGCGAGTACACGATGATGGGCGCGTCGGGGCCGCCCACGTCTTTCCAGTTGGTGACGTCGCCCAGGTAGATGCTCTTGAGCTGGTCGGCGGTGAGCGCGGTGACGGGGTTCTTCTCGTTGACGAAGAAGCTGACGCCGTCCTTCGCCACCGCCAGCTCCACCGGCGGCGCTTTGAGCTTCGCCTTCTCGGCGTCCTTCATCGGGCGGCTGGCGGCGGCGAGCTCGGTCTGGCCGTTGAGCAGCGCGGCGATGCCGGTGCCCGAACCGCCGCCCGTCACCTGCACCTTCACCGACGGGTTCTTCTTCATGAAGGCCTCGGCCCAGCGCTGGTTGAGAATCACCATCGTGTCCGAGCCCTTGATGGTGAGGGAGCCGGCGGTGGCGACGAGAGGGACGAGGAGCGAGAGCAGGGCGAGCGGCGCGCGACGGGTCATGGCGTTCTCCGGAGCAAGAGTCGGGCGCAGAGTGACTTTTGCCTGTGGCGGCCAGGAGAGGACTCGGTAACGAATGTGAAACATCGAGGGCGCAGACGCTGCGCCGAGGCGTCAGGCGCGACCGAGCTTGATGCGGCGCAGGAGCGGATCGCTCGGAGGCTGAGCTCGTCGAAGCCTGCCGAACAGCGCGGACTGAGCTCGGCACCCTTCGACTTCGCTCAGGGTGAACAGAAGATTCTCCGTCCAGGCCGAGCGCGCCGAAGCCCGCCGAGCGCCGCGAGCTCCGGTCACACGTGCGCGGGCAACAGCCACTCGTTCTGCGGGACGAGCCAGGCCTTCTTCGGCAGCCCGCGCACCGGGCTCCACTCGGGGGCACCGACCAGCGCACCGGCCTGGTGCCGGAAGACGCGGAAGGCGCCCAGCCGGCGGGTGGCGCCGGCGTTGAAGACGCGCAGCGTGCGCCGCCCGCTGCCGTGCACCTCGACCGCGCGCGGTACGTGGCGGTGCCCGTGCAGCACCAGATCGCAGCGCCCCCGCGCCAGCCGAAGCAGCTTCCGCCCCAGGTGCAGCTCGGCGGCGTGCGGCCAGCCGATGACGGTGGCGAGCCACTCCTGCACCGACTCCACCGGCAGCGGCAGCACGTGGTGGTGGAGCGCCACCGCCACCAGCGCGCCGGACGGCGCCTCGGAGAGCGCCTGGTCCACCGCCTCGAGCGTGCGCTCACAGACCTCGCCGTGGCTGCGGAACGAGCGCTTGTTGTGAGGCGCGGTGGAGTCGACGCGCACCACGAAGAGCCCGTCATGCCGCGCCACCGCCACCCGCTGGCCGCGGCTGATTCGCGCGGCCACGTCGTCGCCGCAGCGATCGTGGTTGCCGGGCACCACGGTGAGCCGCCCTTCGGCGCGGAGCGACGCGAAGGCCCGCTCGAACTGGGCGTGCTCCTCGAGGCGGCCGGCGTGCGTCACGTCGCCGGTGACGACCACGTGGTCCACCCGCGCGGCGCGCAGCGCCTCCACCAACTGCGTCACCTGGCGCTCCGCTTCGGGGGAAAGATCGAGGTGCAGGTCGGAAACGTGAGCCAGCGTCTTCATGGTGGGCAGGGTGCCGTCGGCATGTGAAGCGCGCGTGAAGCCTTCGTGACGTCTGGGCTTCGGTCGATGTGACGAGAACGTGACCTCGGAATCGCGCGCGCCTCGGGCACGCTCTCGGTCCGTGTCAGCTAACGCCGACCACGCACCGACGCCGACGCCTTTAGAGGTGCCGCTCGGGCGCGACGTCCGTTCGGGCGAGGAGCCTCCTCGCTCGAGGGGCAGCCACGACCGCGCTGAGTCTTTCCGGCAGCCGCGGCGCCCATTCTCGCTCCGCGTCCGCATCGGTCAGCCGCTCGGCGAGGACGACGACGACGACGAGCCGTGACGCCGTGACGCGCGGCTGGCGAGCGCCCACCGCAACCTTTGCAGCGCCGTCTTCGTGCCTTCCGGTGCGTACGCGCGGCACCGGCCATGCAGTTTCTCTCACCACCTATGCACGAGCGCCTCCGAGTCCTTGTGGCCGAAGACGACGCTGATCTCCTGGGTACGGTGTGTGCCGCGCTCGATCTGTGGGGCCACGACGTGACCCGGGTGGACAACGGCATCGATCTCATCGAGCACCTGGCGGGCGACGAGCCGTTCGACCTGGTGCTGAGCGACATCTCGATGCCGTGGATCACCGGCCTGCACGTGCTCCAGTCCGCGCGCTACGCCGGCCTCGAGGTGCCGGTCATCATCATGACCGCGCTCCGCGGCTCGGAGATCCCCGAGCAGGTCACCCGGTTGGGCTCGCGCGCCCGGCTGCTCAAGAAGCCCTTCGATCTCGAGGCGCTGCACAGGACGATCGACCAGGCGCTGACCGGGCACCTCGCCGAGGGTCGGGCCGAACCCAGCGCCGCCTGGCACCGGTGAGGGGCGTGAACCGGCACAGGCGCAGCGCAGTTCGTGCGCACCGGGAAGAGCGCTCGGCGAGAGGGGGCGGCGGTAGCCGAAGAGGTCGAAGGGGGGGCAGCGGAGCGTGAGCCAGTGGACGCGCCAGGGACCGAAGTCGTGGGCGAGGCGCCTGGCCGTGGCGACCGTTCCCCCGTTGGTCGCGCTCGCGATTCAGCTCTCGCTGTGGCCCTTCCTTCGCCCCAACATCTGGTTCCTCTTCTTCCCCGCCGTCTTCATCAGCTCCTGGTACGGCGGCCGCCTCGGGGCCTGGTGGGGCTCGGCGCTCTCGCTCACCGCGGTGTTGGTCTTCTTCGCCCCCCGCGAGCACGACCTGTTGCTCGAGAGCGTTCGGGTGATCTTCCCCTCCGCGGTCTTCTTCGCCACCGGCCTCGCTTTCGGCGCGTTCCACCACCGGCTGCGCGTCGCGCGGGCCAAGGCCGCCCTCGCGCTGGAGGCCGAGCGGTCGGTGAAGGACGACCTCACCCGCGCCCAGGCGGTGTCGAGCACCGGGAGCTGGCGGCTCGACGTGGGGCGAGGAGAGCTGCGCTGGTCCGATGAGACCTACCGCATCTTCGGCCAGCCGCCGGGCACGCCGATGACCTACGAGGCCTTCCTGGCGCGGGTGCACCCGGACGATCGCGCCGCGGTGGACGCCGCCTGGCGCCGGGCCCTCGAGGGCCAGCCCTACGACGTCGAGCACCGCATCCTCGCCGGCGAGCGGGTCCGCTGGGTGCGCGAGCGGGCCGACCTGGACCGCGACGCGCAGGGCAAGCTGATCGGCGGCCTCGGCACCGTGCAGGACGTCACCGAGAGGAAGGCGGCCGAGGCGGCGCTGGAGCTCGCCCGCGACACCGAGCGGCGCCTGCTCGGCGAGCTCGAGGAGGTCACCCGGGCCAGCACCGCCATCGCCGAGGCGGTGGCCGACCTCGCCAAGCACGACCTCGCCAAGGTGCTGCACATCATCGCCGTCCAGGCCCAGGCGCTCACCTCCGCCGACTACGTCGCCATCGGCCTGGGCACCGACCCCAAGCGCACCCTCGACCCCTGGGTCGCGGTGGGCATGGACGATGACGTCGCCGCGGCCATCGGGCGCCTGCCTCACCCGGTGGGGACGCTGGCCGTGGTGGCGCGGGAGGGGACCTTCCTCCGACTCGACGACGTGCGGAAGCACCCGGCCTTCGGCGGCTTCCCCGCTCACCACCCGCACGTGGCCGCCTTCCTCGGCGTCCCGATCCGCTACCACGGCGAGGCGGTGGGAAACCTCTTCCTCGGGCGCAAGCCCGGGGCGGCGGCCTTCTCGTCGCACGACGAGCGCATGGTGCACATGCTGGCGGCGCGCGCGGGCGTGGCCATCGAGACCGCGACCCTGTACCACGGCGAGGCGCTCCAGCGGGCGTGGCTCCAGACCATCATCGACCAGATGCCCGAGGCGGTGGTCTTCCTCGACGAGCACGGCGCGGTGGCGCTGGAGAACGACGCCGCGCGGGCCCTCTCGCGCCCGCCCGAGGAGCCCGGGGCCGGCCCGCGCTCGCTGCCCTTCGACGTGCGGCTGCCCACCGGCGCGCGCGTGCCCGAGGCCGACGTGCCGCTCTTGCGGGCGGTGACGCGCGGGCAGAGCGTGATCGGCGAGGAGCTGGCCCTGGTCAACGCGGCCGGCGAGCTGGTGCCGGTCATCGTCAGCGCCACCCCGGTGCGCATCGGGGGGAAGATCGCCGGAGCGGTGGCGGTGTTCCAGGACATCCGCGCGCTGAAGGAGCTGGAGCGGCTGCGCGAGGAGTGGGCGGCGCTGATCGCGCACGATCTCCGCCAGCCGGTGAACGCCATCACCCTCTCCAGCTCGATCTTGATGAAGCTGCGCGGGCCCTCGGGCTCGGCCACTGAGCGCGAGTCGCTGGACCGCATTCGCTCGGCCTCGGCGCGGCTCGACCGGATGATCGGCGACCTGCTCGACTCGTCGAGGCTCGAGGCGCGGCGCCTCTCGGTGGAGCAGAAGGAGGTCGACCTGGTGCGCCTCATCGACGAGATGCTGGGCAGCTACCGCGCGGCGCACCCCGCCTTCACCTTCGCCCTGCGCGCGGAGCCGGTCCGCCCCGCCTGGGCCGACGAGGGCCGCGTGCGCCAGGTGCTCGACAACCTGGTGAGCAACGCCGTGAAGTACGGCCAGAAGGGCACCGAGGTCACCGTGCAGGTGAAGGGGCTGGGCAGCTGGCTCGAGGTCGCGGTGACGAACTTCGGGCGCGGCGTGCCACCCGAGGAGCTGCCGATGCTCTTCAGCCGCTTCGGCCGCACCCGGGAGGCGCGCGCCGGCCGGGCGCCGGGCCTGGGCCTCGGCCTCTACATCGCCCAGGGTCTGGTGGAGGCGCAGGGCGGCCGCATGTGGGCGGAGAGCACGCCGGGGCAGACCACCTGCTTCCACTTCACCGTCCCGCGCGCCGAGGCGGCCGAGGCGTCGGAGCCGACCCTCCACTGACGGAGCGTCGGGTGGTCGCGACCGGGAGGGTGCGCTAGACCCACGCCCATGCGCCTCTCGAGAATGGGCCTCGCCCTCGCCGTGATCGCCTCCCTCGCCGCCTGCAAGAAGGACTCGGCGCCCGCCGGCGGCGGAGGAGGCGGTGGCGCCGCCAAGCCCCAGAAGGAGCTGGTGGTCGGGCTGGTCACCGACGTCGGCGGCCGGGGCGACCAGAGCTTCAACGACTCGGCGCTGCGCGGGCTCGAGAGCTGGGCCGCGGGCCTCAAGTTCGTGGGCGGCGCCTACCAGCCGCTCGCGCCGGCGGAGCGGCTCGCCACGGTGCCGAAGGAGCTCGGGGGTCAGATCGTCTCCCTCGCGGTGAAGCCGGTGGTGGTGCAGTCGAAGGCGCAGGAGGACTACCAGCCGAACCTGCAGCTGCTGGTCGACCAGGGAGCGTCGCTGGTGGTGGGCACCGGCTTCATGCTGGAGAACGCGGTGGAGACGGTGGCGAAGCAGAACGCCCAGGCGCGCTTCCTGCTCATCGACAGCCCGCTGCTCGACGCCAAGGGCCAGCCGGTGACGCTGCCCAACGTGCGCACGGTGGTCTTCCGCGAGGAGGAAGGCAGCTTCCTGGTGGGCGCCTTGGCGGGCCTGGTGGCCAAGGAGAAGGTGGGCTTCGTGGGGGGCATGGAGATTCCGCTCATCCGGAAGTTCGAGGCGGGCTTCCGCGCCGGCGTGCACACCACGAATCCCAAGGCCACGGTGCTGGTGCAGTACACCGGCAGCTTCGACAACGTGGCCAAGGGCAAGCAGGCGGGCCAGGACCTGGTGGACAAGGGCGCGGAGGTGGTCTTCCAGGCCGCGGGCAGCGACGGGCTCGGCGCCATTCAGGCGGTGAAGGAGGCCCACGCTCAGGGGAAGAGCGTGCTCGCCATCGGCGTGGACAGCGACCAGTCGCACCTCGCGCCCGAGGCGATGCTGACCTCGATGGTGAAGCGGGTGGACTTCGCGGTGTGGCAGTCGGCGAAGGCGATGGCCGACGGCACCTGGGCTCCCGGCGACGTGGTGATGGGGTTGAAGGAGGGCGGCGTGGGCATGGCCGAGGTGCGCATCGACTTCCCCGGCAAGGCGGACGCCCTGGCCAAGGTGGAGGCGCTGCGGCAGCAGCTGGTGGCCGGGACGCTGAAGGCGCCCTCGAACGCCGGCGAGCTCGCCACGTTCTTGAAGTGAGCCTCCGTTCACCCTGAGCGGAGTCGAAGGGTGCCGTCCCTCCGTCTCGGACTAATCCTCTCCTTCGCCCTTCTTCTTGCTGGCGCCCGAGTTCTTGCTCCCCTTGCCGTGGGAGTGACCTTCACCCTTGGGGCCGTCCGCTCCGCCGCCGCCGGCTGCGCCCGCCGGAGTGGGAGCGGGGGCGGGGGCGGGTGCCGGCGCCGGTGCCGGAGCGGGAGCCGGCGCAGGAGCAGGAGCAGGAGCAGGAGCGGGAGCGGGAGCAGGCTGCGACGCGGGCACGGCGCACGGCTCCGCGGGTGGAATGAGGTCCTCGCCGCCGCGCACGTCGCTGAGCAAGATCCACAGCCCACCGCAGCGCTGCCAGGTCCGGGTGCGGTACACGGCCGCGCCCCGAACGGTCTCGCGGACGCTCACGGCGAAGGTGGGGTTGAACGACGAAGCGCTGGCGTCCAGCCGGTAGGAGTAGCGCAACTGGCCATCGAACGCGGCGCCGAAGAGCGGCCACCCGGTCCCCGCGGCGTCGAACGTGCCCGGAGTGGTCTTCGGGTTCCAGTCGGCCGTGTAGCTGCCGGCCCGCAGGGTCTCGCGGTCGAGCGTCTCCTTGGCGCTGCGCTCGAGCGCGGCGAAGACGACCGTCTGCTCGACTCGCCGCACCCGGGTCAAGGACTCGCTCGACAGGGTGAGGGACATGCTCGCGAGCGAACCGATGATGGCGACCACCATCATCAGCTCAATCAAGGTCATGCCGCGACGTCGCAAGTGGCTCATGGAGTCCTCTTCGGGCGTCGGCGAACGACCCACTCGCCCGACGCGGCCTTGGTGGTGGTGTACCCCTGCGCCTCCAGCGACGCTCGCATCCGCTCGAGCGAGGCCTGGTCGGCGCCGCCCTTCGCGGGGGCGAGGAACGCGTGGCCTCGATCGACGTCACCGACCACCACCCACTCGGCCGACGGAGCCACGGTCAGAGCCTGGTACCCGTAGAAAAGCAGCGTGACGGCCATGGTGACGGCGAACGCCTTCGGCAACAGGCGCCTCTCCTTCGCGTCGTGGGCCACGAAGGTCCCCACCGCCATCACGCCGGCGAGGGCCGCCGCCCCGCGACGCCGAGCCCGCGCCTTGAAGGCGGCACGACTCGCGAGCACCTCGATGGCTCGCCCGAGCAGCGCCAAGAGCTCCTCGAGCCCGCGCCCGCCGTCGAGGGCGAAGCACGACGAGGCCACGAGCACCTCGCGACCTTCGGCGGCTTCGCTCACGAGGGCCACCACGGCGGCGACGTCGATGCCGAGCGCGGCCTCCACCCGATCGGCCGCCACGATGGCCCGCCACGCGCTGACCGTGGCGCGGGCCACGGGGTGGTCGACGTCGCCGAGGCTCGCGCGCACCGCGTCGTAGATCGACTCGGGCAGCGTCGCGGCGATGCGCAGGTGGAGCTCTCGAATGCCCTCGTCCAGCGCGGCCTGGCCGCCGATGACCTCCAGCACCTGACGGTGGTCGGGCAGCCCCAGGGGCCACGGGCGGCCGGCGTCGAAGCGCACGAGCGGCCGCGGGGACGGCGGCTCCTGCAGAAACGGCCCGGGGTTCACCGACGCATCGGTGGGCACGTCGAGCTCGTTGGGGTCGGGCAGCAGGTCCTTGGCGAAGAGCGAGGAGGGCGAGGAGATCATGCGGCGCGCTCCTCGTGCCGTTCCTCGAGCCAGAGCTCCCGGAGTCGCTGCGTGATCGCCTTCGTCGGCGCGAAGGGAAGCACGGTCACCTCGAAGGCGTCTCCGACCTTGTAGGAGGTGCAGGCGGAGACGCGCACCCAGAGCGTCAACGGTCCCTCGGGCAGGCTGAGCTCGAGCTCGGCGAAGTGGTTCTCCGGCACCGGCGCTCGCAGCCGCAGCAGGAGCGTGCGCGGAGAGCACAGCTCGGCGCTGCCCGCTCGACCGCCCGACAGCGTCGCCGCGAAGCAGGGGCCGACGACACCCGACGGAGTCGAGCGGGGAGGGACCACGGCCCGCGAGGGCGAGCTCGCGAACGCCTCGCCGTCGGAGGCCGCGACCAGGGCCGGCACCTCGCCCAGGGCGACGAGCAGCGACTCTCGGGCCGCGGGGGCGAGGTGGTCGAGCCAGGGCACGCGCGCCTCGCTCGGGGCGAGGCCGAAGTGCATCAACGCGAGCAGAACGTCGGCGGTCTGCACCAGCGCGGTGCCTTCCTCGGGGGAGCCGTCGGGATCATGGTGGTGCTCGATGACCTGCCGCACGTGGGCGGGCAGGTCCCACTGGGCGGCGAGGAGGGTGCCCAGCTCGACGTGGAACACCTGCGCGAGCGCCAGCCAGGCCCCGGCCGGCCTGGGGAGCTGGTCGCGCGCTTGCGCGAAGAGCAGCTCGAGGGTCCCGAGCGCCACGAGCGCGCCGACGTCGTGCAGCAGGCCGGCGAGGAAGTGAGGCTCGGGCTCGAGGTCGCGGGCGATGGCCAGCCGCTCGCAGATGTAGGCCGAGGCCAGGGCGTCCTGCGCGACGCGCTGCCGGACGCTGAGCAGCGGCCCCGAGACCGCCGGCGAAGCACCGATGGTCAACGCGAGGGCCAGGCGCTCGAGCTGCTCTTCACCGACGTGGGGGACGGCCCGGGCGAGCCCTGTGAACGGGGCTCCGCGCGCGCGGGCCGTCGAGCTCGCGAGGCGCAGTAAGGCCGCGACCGCCATCGGGTCGCCCCTCAGCGCGTGGGCCACCTCGCGGGCCGAGTGCTCGGGCGCGTCGAGGACCCGGCGCAGCTTCGCGGCCGTCTCCGGCTCGGGCAGCAGGTGCACGGCCTGTCGAGTGATTCGGTCGCGCAACGCGGCGGAGAAGTCACGACCCATGGTGGGCCGTGGCGGAGCAAGAACGCGACCGACTGCAACCCGTTGATTCGCCGCCGTCCCAGGGGAGTCCGGGCCCTGGGTGGGGCGGGCCCAGACCCAGGGGGCACGGCGGGGAAGACCGCGCTCTGCCTCAGCCCCGCCGCGCGGCCTCGATGGCGGCGACGTCGATCTTCCTCATGGGCATCATCGCCTCGAAGGCGCGCTTGGCCTCGGCGCCACCGGCAGCCATCGCCTCGGTCAGCACCCGCGGAGTGATCTGCCACGACAGGCCCCACCGGTCCTTGCACCAGCCGCACGCGCTCTCCGCACCGCCGTTGCCGACGATGGCGTTCCAGTAGCGGTCCGTCTCCTCCTGATCGTCGGTAGCGACCTGAAAGGAGAACGCCTCCGAGTGCTTGAACTCCGGACCTCCGTTGAGGCCGAGGCACGGAATGCCCAGCACCTTGAAGTCCACGGTCAGCACCTCGCCCTGCTTGCCTCCCGGGAAGTCGGCAGGGGCGGTGTGAACGGCCGTCACGGCGCTGTCCGGGAAGGTCGCGGCGTAGAAGCGCGCCGCCTCCAGCGCGTCCTTGTCGAACCAGAGGCAGATGGTGTTCTTGGGCGTCATGGGCGCGAGCCTCGCACACCGTTCGCCCGCGCCGAGGCCCTCCGAACGCCTACGGTGAACGCGTCAGCCGTCGAGCCCGGTACGAAGTGTCTGGCACCTGCGGGGGCGCGGCGCCGTTCCGCGCGGGACCAACCGGCTTCCCCCTGCCCCTTTCGGCGAAAACCGGCGTCACCTGCGCCGGGCGTGTCCTAGTCTGTGGCTTTCGCCGGGCGCACCCCGGCCGTGCCGAGGGAGGGAAGCCGATGCGTCGTTCGAGGTCGCTTGGGGCCGTGGTGTGGCTCGCGGGAGTGCTGGCGTCGGGCTGCGCCGCGCACGGCTCCCTGGGAGGAGCCGACCACCGCAATGGAGTCTTCCTCGAGCCGAGCATCGACCGCTCGACCATCAGCGTGCGCCGCATCGCGGTGGTGCCCAACCGGCTGCCCAACAACCTGGTCGAGGCCGAGCGGTGGCGCCGCTCGAACTTCGAGATCGTCCGCCGCGAGCTCTCGCGCAACGGCTTCGACGTCGTGGACTACGCCTCGACCGTGTCGGCCTTCGAGCGCTCGGGCCTGCCCACCGAGGACACCCGCGCTTCCCGCGATAAGTACGCGGAGCTCTGCCAGCAGCTCGGCGTCGACGCGGTCTTCGTGCCCTACTACGGCACCCAGGCCGCCTCGACGGGCGTGTTCGTCGTGAACTCGTTCAACTACAGCTCCATCGTCACCTTCCAGGTCTTCCTCGCCGAGCGGAACGACTTCCTGGCCCGCATCGACTCGACGGCCACCACGGGCTACGTGACGGGCATCGCCACGGCCATCGGCATCATCGTCGGCGCCGGCCTGAGCATCGGCGCGGCCGGCGCGGGCCTGGGCGGCTCGGGCTCGGCGGCGGGAGGGCTCGGCCTCGCGAGCAGCATCGTGTCGGTGTCGATGCCGGTGCTCGACGCCATCATCTCCGGCATCCTCGCCGCGGGCGCGCCCGACTCGTACTGGGAGAAGTCCTTCGACGAGGCCATCCGCACCGGGCTGAGGCCCTTCCTGGCGGCGATTCGCCCGGGCGCGGGCCAGGGCGGGCGCGGCCCGTCGATGCCGACCTACGGCGCGCAGCCTTACGGCGCGCCACCCTACGCCCCGCAGCCCCCCGCGCCGCAGCCCTCCAGCCGTCCGGCCGCCACGCCGCGCTCTGCCCAGCCGCCGGCGCAGCCGTACGCCCAGCCATCCGCCCAACCGCCCGCGCAGCCGTACGCTCAGCCGCCGGCGCAGCCGTACGCCCAGCCGCCGGCATTGGCCCCCGCGCCTCGGGTCGCGCCGCCGCCGCCGGCGCCCTACCCCGCTCCGCAGGCCCTGCCGGCGCCGCCGCAGAGCTACCCCCTTCCGGCCGTGCCGATGCCCGGCGGCTGCGCCTCGACCGCCGAGTGCAGGACGGGCCGCGTCTGCATCCAGGGCCAGTGCGTGAGTCCGCCGGAGGCGCCCGCGGGCGGGCCCGGCTGCCGCTCCGACGCGGAGTGCAAGGGCGGCCGCGCGTGCGTGCAGGGCGCCTGCGTCAGTCGGTGACGGGCTCGTCGCGACACCCCTGCCGCGGGCGCCGTCCGTGACGCTTTGGGCCGGGTCCGAGTGCGGGGAGCGTCAGGCGAGCGAGGGTCCCGGCGACGAAGCCCGCCGCGGCTGTCGGCAGGCCTCGGAGCCTCGTCAGCAGTGACGACTCAGGGCACGTAGCGCGCGAACTCCGAGGCCGAGACGACGCGCTCGCCGTCGCAGTCGAGGAGCGAATGGCACCGGTGAACGAGGTTGCAGCCGTTGAACCAGAGCAACCCGGTCGTGACCCAGTCCTGCTCTCCACCGAGCAAGAGGCCTTCGACTTCGTGCGAGTCGGCGTTGACGACCATCGAGCCCGAGTTCCCTGAGAAGGCGTCGAGATCGCACGTGAAGATGGCCTTGTCGGCGTCGCCCCTGATCGTCGCGCCGTCGGCGTACTTGAGTGGCGCTCCGCTGGGGAACCCCAGGAGGTACAGGGGCTCACCCAACGAGTGCTGCCCCGTGCGCCGCAGCGGCGCCGGCGGCGCGTCCACCGGTCGGTCCAGCTGCACGAGCGCCCACGCGCCCCCCGCGACCCGCGCGACCTTGGTCGCGACGCGCACCGACTCCTTGGAGAACTGGGTCGGCGCCACGCCCGTGTCGTTCGCCGAGTACCCGAAGACGATGCGCACGCGCGATTGGTCCACTCCCTCGAGGCAGTGGAACGCCGTGGCAATCCACTGCGGGGCGACCAGCACCCCGCTGCAGAAGGCGGCGGCGCTCTGGGTGGCAAACCGCTCGCCGTCGCACAGGCTGAACTTCTGGCCGGTGGTCTCGGCGACGAGGTGGTACGTGCCGTCCTCCGCTTGAGGGAGCTGGTCGGCGAGCATCAGGGCGGCGGCGGCGCGGGCCCGCTCCTGAATCTTCGCGGCCTCTCCCGCGCGGTACTTCGCGCGAATCTGCTCGCCAACCGACGCGCTGGGCGCGGGCGGCTTCAACAGCTCTGAAAGCTCGCACCGCTTGTCCTCGTCGTGAACGACCTCCGTCCACTCCTCGATGGCCTTGAGCATCTCGGACCGCGAGGCCCCTTCGGCGGGCATGGCGGAGAGAGACCGCGGGTCGAGAAGCTCGACTGGACCGCGGCGGCCACCCGTCCCTCGCGTCTCGCGCAGCGGGCCCGACTTGAGCAGCGAGATCAGCTCCTCCGTCGATTTGTTCCGAAGTGCCGGGGGCGCGCTCGACGTGCCACCGCTGAGGCACGGCGGGTTCGGACAGACGTGGAGCCGGGCGTGAAGCTCGTCGCCCACGGACTTCACGTCCAGCAGCGGCGCAGCGGGCGCGGGCGGAGGGTCGGCAGCGGCCCCAGCGCTCAATCCACTCACGGCCATCGCCGCCAGACCAACCACCGAAGAGCACCATCGAGAGCGCATGCGTCAGTACCAGATTGAGAGGTAGATTTGTCCGACCGAGTGAACGCCATTGGTGGTGTGCGGGTGCGCGCACGAGGCCGGCTCGGTCGGTGGCGGCACCTGCGAGAGCTCGTTGGTGCGCCAGAAGACGCTGTACCCGCCCTCGAAGTGCCACAGGCGGAGGGAGACGCCGATCGTGCCATCGGCGACCCATGCCGTTCGCTTGGCATCGGCGTGCCCGGGCGCCTCCGGCCCGAAGTTGTTGTCGAGCGTGCGGTTGAAGAGGACTCCGCGGCCCTGGCCACGCGCGAAGACGAAGAGATGGAAGTTCGAGGGGATGATCGTGTGCTCGAGCTTCGTGCGATCCATCCAATTCGGTACATCGAGCGCTGCCTTCGACTCGGGAATGATCTCACCCTGTTCGAGGCGGGTGCCGAGGAACCCGAAGCTGACGCTCATGCCGGCGGCGCAGTTGTCGTAGAACCCTCCGGCGGCGCACGCGAGCTTGCCGGTGACGGCGGCACCGAGCCACCCCCACTTCCAGGCCACGAGATCCTGCTCGACGGAGCCGCTGGCGTTGACGCCGAAGTAGCTGTCGATCTGCGCCCCGGGCACCTTCCACCCCTGCGGGTCGGGTGGACAGGCCACGTCGGGGCCAACGGGGGTCCTGCGCAGGAATTGGTGAACGCCGGCCTGCGCCTCGGATGCGAACGAGTAGGGACC
Organism: Archangiaceae bacterium; assembly: GCA_037443525.1. Classification (GTDB taxonomy): domain Bacteria; phylum Myxococcota; class Myxococcia; order Myxococcales; family Myxococcaceae; genus JBBIOE01. The sequence goes on from JBBIOE010000027.1 coordinate 27,496, forward strand.
CGCGACCGCGAAGTCGAACTCGAACGCCCAGCGCCGGCGTCCGACCGCCGTGCCGAAGTTGAGCGGCGGGACGACGACGCTCGAGCCGTCGAAGAGCATGCCCAGGGAGGTGATGCCGGCATAGGGCCGATCGAGCGGGAGGATGTCCTGGCGCCACGCCTCGAGGTCCTTCGGAGCAATCTCCTCCGGGGTGTACATGTTCTGCCCGAACGACAGCCCAACCATCGTGTTGTCTGGATTGAAGAAGTGATTGATGATCCGCCGCATGAAGTCGTTGCGTGGCTGGAAGCGCGCCTGAATGAGGAGCCCCTGCGTGTAGAACTCGTCAGTACCGGGGCTGAAGGCATCATTCTCTTCGAAGATCGAGAACACGCCGCGATCGACGTTGCGCGCGACGCGGGCAGGAGGTTCGCCGTGTGGCGGCGCGAGCTGTCCACCGTCGCTCACGTCGTCGATGATGAGCTCTCCGGCATTGCCGTTGAGAGGCTGGGCCGACGCACGACCGGCAGCGAAGAGCAATACCAACACGACGAGTCGCAGATGAGACATCACGTTGCCCCGTTCCCCATGGGCTCGCGCGCGCTGATGAGCCCCCCAGAGTTGAAGCCGGAAATACACGTGCTTCACCGGCGCATGGCAAAGAGAATCTGAGAAATGACGACCCGGTCACCCAGCGAGAGCGTCGTCTCCTGAACGTAGCGGAGCAGGAGGATCTCCTTCCTGTCGGGGCGCACCCTCGAGGAGACGACGCGAGCGGCGTGCGGGACCACTCGCCCTGACCCTTCGGAGCGCTCGGTTTCTCGCCGCCTCGTTGCGGCCGGGGGCGAAGGTGAACTACCTGCCCAGGCCGATGCTCCGCCGCCTCGCCTCCGCGCTCTTCGTCGCTTCGCTCCTCGCCGCCTGCGGCCCCACCACCCCCGCGGGCCCCAAGGAGCGCCAACCCGGTGAGCGCGCGCCGCTCTCCGCGCCGTGCGAGACGCTCGACGGCACGCGCTGCCTGTTGCCCTGGCCGTCGAACACCTACACGGTGGCGGACGCGACCACGCGCACCGGCCTCGAGCTGGCGCTGACTCCCAGGGCGCTGCCGGTCTTCGACAGCGTGGCGGCCCTCAACCGCGCCGACGGCTTCTCGGTGGTGACGCCGCTGGCGGTGGGCTTCCCCACCCGCGTCGACCACCGGCTCATGGACGTGAAGCGCGCGACGGAGTTCCGGCTCTTCTCCGAGGTGGACGGCGCCGACGCCGAGGTGCCGCTGCGCCTGTCGGTGGTGGAGGACTCGGAGAGCCCGGCCGGCCTGCTCCTCGCCTACCCCATGCGGCCGCTCAAGCCGGAGACGGACTACGTCGCGGTGGTGCTGGACTCGGTGAAGGCCGACGACGGCAGCGCGCTGGAGGCGACGCCAGCGATGCGGGTGGCGCTCGGGCTCACCAAGGCGACCACCGAGGCGGAAGGAGCGCTCTGGGCCTCGCACGGCCCGACGCGGCGGGTGCTTTCGCGGCACGGCCTCGAGGCGGCCCACGTTCTGCGCGCGTGGAGCTTCACCACCCGCTCCTCCGACGGGGTGGCGCGGCCGCTCGCGGTGGTGCGCGCCGCGGCCTTCGCCGCCGTCGACGCGGGCGCGGTGAGCTTCGTCATCGACTCCGCCGCGCCACTGGGCAGCGCGCTCGACGTGCGCGGGCGGGCCACCGGGCTGCCCTCCTTCATCGAGGCCGACGGCGGCGTGCTCCTCGACGCGGACGGCTTCCCCAGGCCTTCGACGACGCACGACGCGCCCTTCCGCGTGGTGCTGCCGCCCGGCACCGGCGACTACCCGGTGGTGGTCTTCGGCCATGGCACCGGCGGGTCCGTCAACGACACCACGTTCGACGCCGACATCGTCGCGGCCGGCGGCGCCAAGCTGAACCTGATGTGGGCCGGGTGGACGGACACCTCGGCGGTCGACACCCTGGTCAGCCTGGAGCGGCCCTTCAGCGGCACCGCGCGCTCGACGTCGCGGCTGCTGCAGTCGCTCGCCGACGCCGCGGCGCTGGAGGCGGCCCTCCCCGGCGCCTTCGGGACGCTCCTCGCCGCGCCCACCCTGGGCGGGCAGGCGAACCCCGCGGCCGGACGCCGGCCCGACGCCTCGAAGCTCGTGTACGCCGGCGGCTCCCTCGGCGGCACCATGGGCTACGTGCACGCGCTGGCGGACCCGAACCTCCACGCGGCGGTGCTGAACGTGCCCGGCGGCGCGTGGACGCACTTCGTCCCCAGCTCCTCGCTCTGGGAGACCCTGTCCCTCGTCTTCCACGGCACGACGCCGAGCACGCTGAACCAGGCGTTGGGCATCGCGCTCACCCAGGGCAACTGGGATCCCATCGACGGCGCCGCCTGGGCCGCGTTCACCCACCGCACCGACACCCTCTTCCTCGTGCAGGAGAGCGTGGGCGACCCGATCCTCCCCAACATCGGCTCGGAGATGGTGGCCGTCTCCTCGGGCGCGGTGCAGCTCGGGGGCGTCATCGAGCCGGTCCTGGGCGTCGCTCCGGTGGCGGGGCCGGTGCACCAGACCGCCTACACCCAGTTCCGCGTGCCGGCGTCGGTGAGCAGCGACTACGGCATCCACGGCTTCGGGGCGGGGAGCTCGCCAGCGGGCATCGCGGCCCGGGAGCAGATTCGCGCCTTCATCACCTCGGTGTGGAGCGGCGCGCCGGCCATCGCCGTGCCGCCTTCCTGCGCGTCGCGGGCGAACCAGAGCTGCGACTTCGCGGCGCGGTAGTCGAAGCGCTACTTCTTCACCAGCGGCGCGAGCTTCTTCAGCGCCTCGGTGTAGCGGGCGTTGGCGGGGGCGAGCTTCACCGCCTTGCGGTAGCACTCGTCGGCCTCGTCGTGCCGCCCGAAGGCCATGGCGAGATCGGCGCGGAAGGCCCAGGCCTCCTCGCAGCCCGGCTCGCGGGTGCAGGCGTCGGCGAGCTCCGCCAGCGCCTTGGGCGCGTAGAACTGCGGGCTCTGGCGGTAGCGCGAGAAGGCGAGCCAGGCCAGCGACCTGGCGCGCGGCTCGATGTCGCAGGCGTACTCGAAGTGCTCCACCGCGCCCTTGAAGTTGCCGGCGTCGAAGCGCTTCTTGCCCTCGTCGAACTGCGACTGGGCGTCGAGGAGATCGGTGCGAATGCGGAACTGCTGCTCCGCGGTGTGGGCCTTGGGGCCGCCGCTCTTCTTCTGCGCCTCGAGGGTCTCCCGGCGCTTCCGGTACGCGAGGTACGACTCGTGGTCCGCCAGCACTCCGAAGGCCTTGGCGTAGGCGGCGAGCAAGAGCTCGGCCTTGCCGCGCGCGTCGGCGCTCTTGAAGCGCACCGGGTTGAGCGCGTTGGCCTTGGCGAGGAAGGCCTTCTGCAGCGGCGCCGCCTGCACGTCGAGCGGCAGGCCGAGCAGCTCGAAGGGGTCCTTGGCGCGATAGCTGAAGAACTCCGTGGCGAGGAGGTTCATCGTCTTCTCGTCGTCGTCGGCGAAGGGCACGCCCACCGGCGCGGCGGGGGCGGCGGGCGCGGCGGCGGGCGCGGGCATCACCGGCGCGACGTGCTTCTTCGGGCGCCGGTCCACCGCGTCCGCCAGGTCGACCATGTCCAGCACGCACAGGGCGTAGAGGCGCCTGAGCAGCTCCTCGCGCACGAAGCCGGGCGTCGCGGCGAGCTCGCCCAGCGTGGGCCGGCCCTTGAGCAGCGTGAGCAGGCGCGTGTCCTTGGGCGAGAGCTTGAGCTCCTCCTGGGGGCTGGGCACGTCGGGCACCAGCGCGAGGCGGTCGGTCTCCTTCACCTGGAAGTGCTGGGCGACGAGCTCGGGCGGCATCTGCGCGCTCCCGGTGAAGACGAGCTGCGCGGTGTTCATGCGAATCGGAGTGACGACCTCCTGCTCGGGCAAGAGCTTCCATTTCGCGTCCTGCCAGCGGAACACGTCGAGGATCTTGTGCGCGAGGTTCGCCTGCAGGTGCTTGAACAGCTCGAAGGCCGAGACCACCTGCTTCTCGACCAAGAGCCCGCCGAGCTGCTTCCCCGACGCGATGCTGTCGGCGAGGAGCGTGTGGTACATCGCCTCGTTCAGCTTGCCCTTGGTGACGAGGTACTTGCCGAGCGTCTCGTGGAGCAGGTTCGACTCGCAGCCGACGGCCACGCCCTCGTCGAAGCTGACGCGCTTCTCCAGGTTCCGGAGCTTGACCTCCAGCGTGCAGGTCTTCTCCTCGGTGCCGAGCGCGTGGAGGAGCAGCGGGAGCGGCGTCTCGGCGAGGGTACCTTCCTTGACCTTGAGCACCTCGCGCCGGGGCTGAAACACGAGGGCGAGCGTACACCCGGCCGTCCTTGCCCACCCCACTGTTCCAGGGTTTGTTCGCGGGCCCCAACGCCCCGTGATTGAGCTGCTACACATCTCGAAGCGCTTCGGCGGCGTGCGCGCGCTGGACGACGTGTCGCTGGCGCTCGCGCCGGGCGAGCGGGTGGCGCTGGTGGGCGAGAACGGCGCCGGCAAGACGTCGTTGATGAACGTGCTCTACGGGCTCTACCAGCCCGACGCGGGGAGCATTCGCTTCGACGGCGCCGAGGCCAGGCTCTCGACGCCGAAGGACGCGCTCGCGCGCGGCGTGGGCATGGTGCACCAGCACTTCACCCTCGTGCCGACGCTCTCGGTGGCGGAGAACGTGGTGCTGGGGAGCGAGCCCAGGCGCGGGCTCTTCTTCGACGCCCTTCGGGCCGAGCGCGAGGTGCAGGCCACCGCGCGGCGGTTCGGCTTCTCGCTCGACGCGCGGGCCCTGGTGGGCGGGCTCACCGTGGGGTCGCAGCAGAAGGTGGAGATCGTGAAGGCGCTCCACCGGGGCGTGAAGACGCTCGTCCTCGACGAGCCCACGGCGGTGCTCACGCCGCAGGAGGCCGACGAGCTCTTCGCGGTGACGCGGACGCTCTCCGAGGCCGGGCTCACGGTGGTGCTCATCTCCCACAAGCTCAAGGAGGTGCTGGCCTTCGCCACGCGCGTGGCGGTGATGCGCAAGGGCGCGCTGGTGAAGGAGGCCAAGGCCCAGGAGACGAGCGCGGCGGAGCTGGCGAGGTGGATGGTGGGCGAAGGATCCGACCTGCCGGTGACCCTGAGCGGAGTCGAAGGGGGTGCCGACCTCCCGTTCACCCTGAGCCCGTCGAAGGGTGCCGAACTTGCGGCCCCACCGTCCGCCCCCGTCGCCCTGGAGACGCGCGCCCTCGCCGCCCGGCCGCGCCTGGCCGACGTGACGCTCTCGGTGCGGGCGGGCGAGATCCTCGGCATCGCCGGGGTGGACGGCAACGGCCAGCGGGAGCTCGCGGAGGTGCTCACCGGCCTGCGCGCGGCGAGCGGAGGGACGTTCTCAGTGCTGGGCCAGCCCGCCACCCATCGCTCGCCTCGTGAGCTGCGCGAGCGAGGGCTCGCCCACATCCCGGAGGATCGGCTGAGGCACGCCATCGTCCCGGCGCTCACCGTGGAGGAGAACGTCTCGCTGGGGCGGCAGGCGTCGGCGCCGTTCGCGAAGGGGCCGTGGGTGGACTTCCCCTCGCGGCGGACGCGGACGGTGGCGCTGCTCGAGGCGCACGACGTGAGGCCGCGGGCGCCGCTCTTCCGCATGGGCGGCTTGTCCGGCGGGAACCAGCAGAAGCTGGTGGTGGGCCGAGAGCTCGATGGCGCGCCGAAGGTGCTCATCGCGGTGCAGCCGACGCGCGGGCTGGACATCGCGGCGGTGGCGGCGGTGCGCCGGCACCTGTTGGAGGCGAAGGCGGGGGGCTGCGCGATCCTGCTCGTCTCGCTCGACCTCGACGAGGTGCTCGAGCTGTCGGACCGCGTGGTGACGATGTTCGAGGGGCGGCTGACCGGAGAGTTCACTCGCGGCGAGTACGACGAGCGGGTGCTGGGGCGGCGGATGCTGGGGGTGAAGGATGCGTGAGCTCCGGCTCGCAGGGTGCCGACCTTCCTCCCTCGGAGGCGCCCATGCGTGACACCGCGGCGCGGGCGCTCCCGTCGGTGCTCTCCATCTTGGTGGCGCTGGTCGTCGCGTTCCTCGCGGTGGCCGCGACGCGCGGCGGGCTGGGCACGGCCCTCGACGCCTACCTGGCGATGCTGTGGGGAGCGTTCGGCGACTGGCCGCGCTTCCTCGACGGCGGCGCGGCGACGGCGATCGTGCGACCGCTGGGCGAGGCCGCCACCAAGGCCGCGCTGCTCACGCTCACCGGACTCTCGGTCGCGGTGGCCTTCCGGGTCGGCCTGTTCAACATCGGCGCCCAGGGCCAGATGATGGTGGGCGCGCTGGTCGCGGCGGTGGTGGGCGCGAAGGTCGAGCTGCCGTGGGCGCTGCACCTGCCCCTTTCGCTCCTCGCGGCGGCGGTGGCCGGCGGGCTCTATGCGCTCGGGCCCGCGCTGCTCAAGCTCCGGCGCGGCGTGCACGAGGTCATCAGCACCATCATGCTCAACTGGGTTGCGGTGAGCCTGGTGGAGAACTGGCTCGTGGTGGGCCCGTTGCGCGCGCGGGCCTCGGGCGACAACTCCATCCCCGGGACGGACGAGGTGCTCGACTCGGCGCGGCTCCCGCAGCTGTTGGGAGACATCTCGCGGCTCAACCTGGGCTTCGTGGTGGCGGTGCTGTTGGCGTTGGTGCTCTGGGTCTTCCTCACCCGGGCGCGGCGGGGGTTCGAGTGGAAGGTGGTGGGCCTGGGGCTCGACGCGGCGAGGTCCTCGGGGGTGAACGTCGACCGGGCGATGACCGAGGCGATGCGCGTATCGGGCGCGTGCGCGGGGCTCGCGGGCGCGGTGCTGGTGCTGGGCACGGAGCTCAAGTACCCGGCGACGCTGGGCGCGCCCTACGGCTTCGACGGCATCGCGATGGCGCTGCTGGGCCAGGGGCACCCGCTCGGGGTGCTGGCGGTGTCGGTGTTCTTCGGCGGGCTGCGCGCGGGAGGAACGCGCATGCAGCTCCTCGGCGTGCACAAGAGCTTCCCCGAGCTGATTCAGGGGCTGGCGCTGTTGATGGTGGCGGCGAGGCTGGTGTGGGAGCGGCTCGGGGTGCGGCTGCTCAAGGGCGCGAGCGAGGAGGTGCCGCGTGGGTGACCTCCGCCGCCCCCCGTTCACCCTGAGCGAAGTCGAAGGGTGCCGACCTCCGTTCACCTCGTGGGAGCCCCGCGATGCTTGAGCTCCTCTCGGCGCTCGTCTCCTCGGTGCTCGACGCGGCGCCGGCGCTGGTCTTCGCCGCGCTGGGCGCCACGCTCTCGGAGCGCGCGGGAGTGGTGAACGTCGGCGTCGAGGGGATGATGCGCGCGGGCGCGTTCGTGGCGGCGGTGGCGTCCTTGGCGATGCCGACGCCGCTGGGCGTCCTCTGCGGCATGGGCGCGGGGGCCGGCGTGGCGCTCCTGCACGGCTGGCTCTCGGTGCGCTGGCGAGCGGATCAAGTCGTCTCGGGCATGGCGCTCAACCTGGTGATGCTGGCCCTGGGGCAGTTCCTCCTCGAGGCGGTGTACTCGTCGCCGTCGTCGACGCCGAGCATCGCGCAGCTCCCGCGCTACTTCGGGCACTCGGCGTTGACGTGGCTCGCGTTCGTGCTGCCGTTGCTCGTGCACGCGGTGGTGTACCGAACTCCTTGGGGCCTCAGGCTGCGGGCGGTGGGCGAGAAGCCGCAGGCGGTGGCGGCGATGGGCGTGCGAGTCGACCGGCTGCGCCTGAGCGCGGTGCTCTTCTCCGGCGCGTTCGCGGGGCTGGGCGGCGCGACGCTCTCCTGCGCGACGCTGGACCGCTTCGAGCACCACATGCCGGCGGGCCTGGGCTTCATGGCGGTGGCGGCGATGGTCTTCGGGCGGTGGACGCCGCTGGGAGCCGCGGGCGCCGCGGTCTTCTTCGCCTTCGGAGATGCGCTGCGCATCGGCCTCGCCTCCTCGGCGCCTGGCCTGTTGAAGGTGGTGCCGCAGGGCTTCCTGCTCGCGCTGCCGTACCTGCTCACGCTGGTGGTGCTCGCGCTGCAGGGCAAGGCGCGCACGGTGGCGCCGGCGGCGCTGGGCACGCCGTACGATCCCGAGCTTCGGTGAGACGCCATCAGCTCCGGCGAGCTCGTGAGTCGCGCGCCGCAGCTTCGACACGACCGCCGCCGATTTCGCCTCAGGAGAGGGCGGTGAGCTTGCTGCCCGAACGCCGTGCTCCCGGCGACCAGCGCCGGAGGCTCCGCGCGACGGATCCACTGGATCCGCTTCCGATGCGGACGGAACCTCGCCGCGCCAGGGACGACCCTCCAGCGTTGTCATCATTGATGCTCAATCGAGACTCAACGAGTACAATTGCGCAATGAATAGCATATAAACCATGATTTCCGTCATCAATGATGCTCAAACGTTCATCATCGATGACAACGCTGGAGACTCGCCCGGCAGTCGCGGCTGTTTCACCACCACCGGAAGCCGCCACCATCGCAACCATCGTGTGGAGTCGAGGGGCTGCTCGCACTCGGCACGGTCCCCGAGGCCCTACACACCACGCCTATTCTGAGCGAGTGCACGGCGGCCGGAGCGCGCCCTCAACGATACGACCGGCCGATGGGCCCGGGCTCGACGTCGTCGCGCTCGTGGAACGGCTGGCATGCGGTGATGTCGTCCCCCTTCGCTCGCTGTACGGCCCCTCCGGCGCGGGACCTCCGACGACGCGCCACGCCTGCCGCACGGCCGCGCGCTCGCTCACGCCGGGTCCCACGGCGGAGCGACCAGCCGCCGGCCATCGCCCGTGCGCGCCGCCGTCGCGTCGTCGGCGAGGCCCTTGGCGCGGTCCCACCGCTGGCACGTCACCACCTCGTGCGCCTGGTCGAGCCCCTCGCAGTAGTTGGTGAAGAAGCAGCGCCGCACCTCCCCGCCCCGCCCGAGCCGCACCTTCTCGAACCAGTCGGGGTCCGCCAGCGCCTGCCGCGCACTGGCCACCACGTCGGCGTCGCCGCACGCGAGCGCTCCTTCCGCCTGGGCGAAGGTGGCGATGCCGCCGCAGGCCACCACCGGCGTCACGAAGCCCGCCGCCACCAGCGCGCGCTTCACCTGGGCGACGTCGGCGAGGTTTCGCCCCCACGGCCCCGCACCGCCGATGGAGGGCGTGGGCATGCACTCGTGCCCCGATGGTCCGGTGTACGGGTACGCGGCGTGCCCGACCTTCGGCTGCTTCGCGTCCTCGAACTTCCCGCCGCGGGAGAGCGAGAGGAAGTCGAGGCCGGCGCGGGCGAGCTCCACCGCGTAGAAGACGGCGTCCTCCACGCGACCTCCACCCTCGATGATCTCGTCGGCGAGGAAGCGGCAGCCCACCGCGAAGCGCTTGGAGACGGCGGAGCGCGCGGCCCCCGCGACCTCGAGCGGCGACCGCACGCGCGCCGCGGGGCTGCCCCCGTAGCCGTCCGAGCGATCGTTCCGACGCGAGAGGAAGCTCGCCATCGTGTAGGCGTGGGCGAAGTGCAGCTCCACGCCGTCGAAGCCCGCCGCCTCGCAGCGCCGCGCCGCGCTCGCGAACAGGCCGGGCAGCACCTGGGGCAGCTCGGCGATGTGCGGCAGGTGCGTGTCGGTGACGCGCTCGCGGAGGCCGAACCGGTACGTCTCGAGCTCGCGCGGCGTGAGCACGCTCTCCAGCGCGTCCTCGGAGAGCGCGGCGAGGTGCGCGCGAACCTCGGGCTCGGAGGCGCGGCTCCAGGTCGGCCCCAGCGCCTCGCGGTGCGCGGGCGTCAGCGCGAGGTGCGAGCCGAAGAACTTCTCCTTCGGCGGCCGGCGGCGAATGGCGAGGAAGTCGATGAGCTGGATGAAGAGGCGCGTGTGGCCACCGCTGGCGCGGCGGACGGCGCTGACGAGGCGCGCGAGCCCGGGGATGAAGCGCTCGTCGCCGGCGCGGAGCAGCGGACCCGAGGGCACGTCGCGAATGCCGGTGGCCTCCACCACGATGACGCCCGGGCGGCCGCTCGCGAGGCGCTCATACCAGGAGACCACCTCGTCGGTGACGAAGCCCTCCGGCGTCGCCCGCCACGGCACCATCGCGGGGACCCAGGTGCGCCGCTCCGCCTCCACGGGACCGAGCGTCACCGGCGAGAACCAGCGCGCCCGCGCGGCCTCCTCGGCGCTGGGCCACGCGTCCACGGGCAAGAGCCTGGCGAGGCGGCGGTCGGTCATGGCGTCCGGGCACTCTGCCAGAAGCGAGCGTGGAGATGAGACCCGCAGGGGGAAGGAGACGGCCGGCCTTTGGCCTCACCGCACCAGCACGGAGAGCTTTGCCGCCGAGTAGTCCCCGCCGTCGCCCGAGCAGCCGCCGCCGGTGCTCCACCCCGTCTGCTCGATCGAGAAGGTGTGCGAGCCGCTCGCGAGGCTCACCGTGCGGCGCATGCTCCACGGGCACCACCAGGCGCCGGTGCTGCTCGACGCCGGGCAGCCGATGATGCGGTCGCCCCACGACGCGTTCCCGTAGGCCGTGCCGTCGATCACGAAGCGAAAGCCGCAGTGCCCGCCGGTGTAGCCGCCGCCCCCGACTCCGGTCACCGAGCCGTCGGCCGAGAGGTCCACCGTCTGCGCCGCGCTGAACGTGGTCGTCACGACCGTGCCCGGCACCTGCACCCACGTCGCGCCGGTGGTGGTCAGCGCGGCGCTCTGCACCGCGTTCAGCACCTTCACCAGCCCTGAGGAGCCCTGCGGTCCGGTGGCGCCCGCCGCGCCCGCAGCACCCGTCGCACCGGTCGGCCCCATGGGCCCGGTCGCGCCCGCGGGCCCGGTGTCGCCCTGCGGACCTTGCGGCCCCTGCGGACCTTGCGGCCCCATCGGCCCCTCGGGCCCCGCCGCCCCGGCCAGACCCACCTCGCCTGACTTCCCCGGAACCCCCTGCGGCCCGGCTGGCCCCGCCGGCCCCGTGGGGCCGGTGCTGCCCGCGCAGCTCACCGACAGGAAGACAACGACGCCGAGTCCGACGCTCAGCCAACTGCTCTTCATGGTCGCCCTCACGAGGGCGGTGATGGTACCCGCTCGCGCCGCTTCAGCGCACCACGCCGCGCGCGCGCAGCCACTCGATGCAGTCCCTCACCGCGGGCTCGAGCGGGCTCGCCTCGTAGCCGAGCTCGCGCTTCGCCTTCTCACTCGTGAACTGGAACCCCTCGCAGTACCCCCACGCGATGGTGCAGCGGTTCACCAGAGGCTCGCGCGACTGGAGCACGAGCTCCGCCACGTCCCCCACCCGGCCCGCCGCCTCGGCCAGCCACCTGGGCAACCGCCGGGTGATGGGCTTCGTCCCGCCGACCTTGGCGATGAGCGCGCTGATCTCCGGGTACGTCAGGTTGTGCCCAGACAAGATGTACCGCTCGCCCGAGCGCCCCTTCTGCCACGCGAGCACCATGCCCCGGGCCACGTCGCGCACGTCGACGAAGTTGTTGTAGCCCGGCACGAGCCCCGGCATCTGGCGGTTGAGCACCGCCAGCACCAGCTTCCCCGACGAGAGCCGCGCGTCGAGCGGTCCGAGCATGAAGCCGGGGTTCACGATGACCGCGTCGAGGCCCTCCTTCACCGCCGCCTGCACCACCCGCTCCGCCTCGTGCTTGGTCGCCGCGTAGCCGTCGGCGAGGCCGTGCTCCACCAGGTTCCACCGCGCGTCCTCCGTGCACGGCCGACCGTCCTCCGAGACGCCCACCGCCACCGTCGACGAGCAGTGCACCACCCGCCTCACCCCCGCCGCGCGCGCCGCCATGAGGACGTGCCTGGTCCCCTCCACGTTGGTGGCCACGGTCTGTTTCGTCGGCACCCGCCGCACCGTCACCGCCGCCGCGCAGTGGAAGACCACCTCCGCGCCGTCGAAAGCCGCCGTGAGCGCCCGCTCGTCGCCGAGCTCGCCCGCCACCCACTCGATGGGGGCGCCCTCGAGGAAGTCGACCTGGCTCGTGCCCCGGCGCGTCGCGCGCACCCGGTGGCCCTGCTTCAAGAGCTCCAGCGCGAGGTTGGAGCCGAGGAAGCCCGTGGCGCCGGTGACGACCGCGAGCGCCATCTCAGAGCTTGAGCCCGATGCCCATGGTCGCGTCGAGCGCCAGCTCCGCGCGGCTGTTGGGCTTGAGCTCCGGCCCCACCTTCACGCGGAAGAACAAGAGGAAGTCGCTCTTCACGAAGTACTCGACGCCCAGGCCCATCAGGATCGGCACGTAGACGCCGCCCGGCGCGACGTTGAAGTAGCCGAAGTTGATCCAGAACGGCAGCTCGAAGGTGAAGCCGATGGCCAACGAGCTCGCCGGCGCGAACGACGCCCGGAAGCCCACCGGCAGCGCGAGCCCGGAGATGTAGTTGCCGTACAAGAACGCCAGCAAGAAGCCCGGCTCGGCGGTCAGCGCCAGCGCCAGCTTGCCGGTGTCGAGCAGGCGAATCTTCGCCAGCGCGTTGACCTTGAGCCCGGGGATGACGGTGGAGAACATGCCCTCCAGGCCGTAGGCGAAGCCCGCGCGCACGCCCAGGTCCACCGTCGACGTCACGCCGTGCAGGTACGCCACCGACAGCTGCGGGAAGCCGACGCCGACCTCCAGCGCGTTCTGCCCGTCGCCCGCGGTGCGCGCGCCCACCACGCTCCACGCCTGGCCGCTCGAGGGCGCGAAGCTCGAGGCCGACGCCCCGGAGGACGGCGGAGGAGACGGAGGCGGCACCGACACCTGCGCGAACGAAACTGCCGCCCACGCCACGACCAAAAAAGCCCACCGCATCGACGTGCTCACTTTCCGGGGAGCCCCCGCTCCCGCGCCAACACCAAGAAGTGCTGCTCCAGCTCCGAGAGACTCTTCCCCGCCCGCGCCCGCGCCTCGGGCATCGCCTCGCCCGCGCCCACCGCCTCCTTGAGCTCGAAGTAGAACTTGATCTTCGGCTCGGTGCCGGAGGGCCGCAGCGTCACCCGCCCGCCGCCGTCCAGCTCGTAGGCGATGACGTTGGAGCGGGGGAGGTCGCGCACCTGCATCTGGTAGTCGAGGGTGGCCACCACCGCGTGCGCGCCGATGCGCGAGGGCGGGGCGCCGCGGAAGGCCGCCATCACCTTCTGAATCGCCGCCGCGCCGTCAGCGCCCGGCAGCGTCGCGTTGTACTGCTTGGCCACGAAGAGGCCGTGCGCGCGCTGCACCTCCTCCAGGTAGCCGAAGAGCGTCGTGCCCCGCGCCTTGCACCAGGCGGCCATGTCGGCCACCACCAGCGCGGTGCCGATGCCGTCCTTGTCGCGGGCGACGGTGCCCACCGTGTAGCCGAGCGCCTCCTCGTACCCCATGACGAAGTGGATGCCCTGGGGCAGCAGCTCCAGCGCGCGGTTGCCGATCCACTTGAAGCCGGTGAGCGTCTCCTCGTAGCGAGCGCCCTTGGCCTGGGCGATGGCCTTGAGCTGCGCCGAGGAGACGATGGTCGTCACCACCAGGGGGTTCGTCACCTTCACGTGGTCGAGCAGGAAGTGGCCGAGCAGCACGCCGGTCTCGTTGCCGGTGAGCATCTTCAAACCGCCGCTCGCGTCGCGCGCCATCACCGCCAGCCGGTCCGCGTCGGGGTCGTTCGCCAGCACCACGTCGGCAGCGGTCGCTTTCGCCAGCGCGGTGGAGAGATCCATCGCCCCCGGCTCCTCGGGGTTCGGGAAGCGCACGGTGGGGAAGCGGCCGTCGGGCTCCTGCTGCTCCTTCACCGGGTGGACGTCGGTGAAGCCCGCCTCGCGGAGGGCCTGCAGCGCCAGCTTGCCGCCCACGCCGTGCATCGCGGTGTAGACCAGCTTCAGCCCCGCCACCTGCTTGGTGGGCCTCAGCGCGAGGATGGCGTCGACGTAGGCGCGCTCCACCTCGGGGCCCAGGTCCCTCCACAGGCCCTTCTGCACCGCCTCGGCCTTGGGCATCACCTTCACGTCCTTGGCCGCTTCCACCAGGTCGATGGCCTTGGCGATGCCGGTATCGTGCGGGGGGACGATCTGCGCGCCGTTCGACCAGTAGACCTTGTAGCCGTTGTACTCGGGCGGGTTGTGGCTGGCGGTCACCATCACCGCCGCGCTGGCGCCCAGGTGGGTGAGGGCGAAGGCGGTGAGCGGGGTGGGCGCCACGCCGGGGAAGTACAGCGCGGGAATGCCCTCGGCGGCGAGCACGCCCGCGGCGTCCTGGGCGAACTCGTCGGACAAGAGGCGCCCGTCTCGGCCGATGACCACGCCCTTCTTCGCCACCTCGGGCGCGTGCTGCTTGAGGTAGCGCGCCAGGCCCGCGGTGGTGCGGCGAACCACCGCGCGGTTCATGCGGTTGGTGCCGCCGCCGAGCACGCCGCGCAGGCCCGCGGTGCCGAACTCCAGCGAGGCCCCGAAGCGATCCGCCAGCTCCTTGGCGTCGTGCGCGGCGAGCAGCTTCCTCACCTCCGCCGCGGTCGACGGATCGGGATCCCCGTCCGCCCAGGCCTGCGCCACCTGCTCGAGCGCGTTCGCGTCCATGCGTCTCTCCTTCGAGTGACCGGAGCTCGGCACCCTTCGACGAGCTCGGTGCGTACGGGGGTCAGTACTTCGCGTTGGACTTCTGGCCGGTGACGATGGCCACCGACGCCGAGGCGCCGATGCGGTTCGCGCCGGCGCCGATCATCTTGAGCGCGTCCTCCTGGGAGCGCACGCCGCCCGAGGCCTTCACGCCCATGTCGTCGCCGACGATGCGCCGCATCAGGGCTACGTCCTCCGCGGTCGCGCCGCCGCCGGTGAAGCCGGTGGAGGTCTTCACGAAGGCCGCCCCCGCCGCCTTGGAGAGCGCGCAGGCGACGATCTTCTGCTCGGTGTCGAGCTGCGAGGTCTCGAGGATGACCTTCACCGGCACCGGCTTGGCCGCGGCCACCACCGCCTGGATGTCGGAGAGCACCAGCTCGTAGTCCTTCGACTTGAGCGCGCCGATGTTGATGACCATGTCGATTTCCTTGGCCCCGCAGCGCACCGCCTCGCGCGTCTCGTAGGCCTTGGCCGAGGGCATGGTGGCGCCGAGCGGGAAGCCGACCACGGCGATGGGCAGGGTGCTCGAGCCCGCCAGCACGCGCGCCGCGGTGCCCACGTTGATGGCGTTCACGCACACGGTGGCGAAGCCGTACTTGCGCGCCTCTTCCGCGAGCTTGATGACGTCCTCGCGGGTGGCGTCGGGCTTGAGCATCGTGTGGTCGATGTAGGGCGCGATGTCCTGGCTGGTGCGAATGCGGTCGGGCGCGATGCGGGCCACGCCCAGCCGCTGCGCGACCTGGGTGCCGCAGGCGTCGAAGGTGCCGCAGGTGTTGCAGGAGGGCGCGCAGTCCCCCGAGGAGCTCGCTCCGGCCGGCCGGTCGGCCATGGGCCCAGCGGACCTGGGCGCGGCGGTGCAGGGCTGCTCGGACCCGGCCTTGAGCGCCTGCAGGCGGCGGCGGACTCGGTCGGCGATGTCGTCCACGAGCTGAGCGGAGTCTTCGGACATGGTGGGCGTGGTGTAGCGCACGAGGGGCCGGCGAGCGAGCGGAAGGCGCGCGGCCGCCCTCAGTGGCCGCCGCCGGCGACGGCCGCCGCCACGCCGATCAGGAAGGCGCCGCCGCAGCACAAGAGCACCGGGGCCAGCACCACCGCCGCCGCCTTGCCGCCGCTCACCTTGTGCAAGCTGGAGAGCGCGATGATGCGCAACACCAGGCTCCAGAGGCCGAAGACGTAGAGCCCGCAGACCGGCACCAGGCCCAGCACGTAGGGCGCGAGGGAGAGGGCGTTGGCGCGCAAGGACACCTCGAAGCCGCCGGAGGTGCCGCCGAAGAGCTGGAGCAACAGGTGGTCGAGCAGCGCGAAGAAGAGCACCGCCGCGAGCGACATCACGTAGATCAAGAGCGCGTAGCCCACGAAGATGCCCGCGAAGACGCCGGGGCCGAGGTCCGCCTTCCCCAGCGCCGCCGCCTCGTCGCCCCCCAGCGCCTTGAGGCCGCCGATGGCGAAGATGGCGCCGTAGAAGAGCACCGTGGCGGAGTAGCCGGCGAGGACGGCGAGGCTGGCGAAGAAGAGCGACGAGCCGGCGGAGTCGCCCGGCCGCGCCTGGTCGAGCGCCGCGCCCGGCTGGCCCATCAGGCGCCACGAGGTGAGCCACCAGGCCTTGAGGGCGCCGAGCTCGCCGCGTCGGTCCCACGGCAGGTCCGAGGCGTGGCCCGCGCACTTCTCGCAAAAGGCCTTCCCGCCGATCTGCCGCAGGCAGGCGGTGCAGCCGAAGGTGCCGCAGCGGGCGCAGGTGCCCACCGCCTGGACCTCCGGGTGCGAAGGGCAGCGGGGCGCGTCGGGCGCCACCGAGAGCGGCATCAGGGCCCCGCACCGCAGGCAGGCCGCGCCGCCGTCGCTCGGGTTGTAGGCGCCGCAGGCGGGGCAGTTCATGGCGGGTCGTGCTTCAGGTGCTCCGAGAGCTCGGCGTACACCGCCCGGAAGTCGCCCTTGGCGCCCAGGGTCTCCAGGTTCTGGTTCATGCCCCCGATGGCCCGGAAGAACATCACGCCCTCGCGCGGCGGGCGAATCGAGCCGATGCGGGTGGCGTTCTTGAGGAAGAGCGCCCGGGTGTCCTTGTTGACGTTGGCGGTGCGGTAGTCGAACTCACCCTGCCCCGCCACGCCGCGGAAGGCGATGCCGATCAGCTCCTCGACGAAGGGCCGCGCCCCTGCCGGGTCGTCGAAGTGGAAGCCACACTCGAGCGAGAGCGCGACGAGGTCGAGCTTCTGGCCAAGGAGCGCCCCTTCCACCATGCGCCGGTTCACGTCCAGCCACACCGGCGAGAGGGTGGTGATGGAGCCGAAGTCCAAGACCCCCATGCGCCCGTCGGGCAGGAGCATGAAGTTGCCCGGGTGCGGATCAGCGTGCACCACCCGCTGGCTCCAGAACGGCCCCACGATGGCGCGGATGAGCAGCTTCGAGGCGTGGAAGCGCGCGGCGTTCGAGTGCGTGTCGAGCGCCGCCATGAAGTCCTTGAGCGTCTGCCCTTTGAGCAGCTCGAGGGTCAGCACCTTCGCGCTGGAGAGCTCGTCGAACACCTTCGGCACCACCAGGTCGTGCAGCGGCTTGGCGGCCTCGGCGTAGACCTTCGCCCGCCGCGCCTCCTCGCGGTAGTCGAGCTCGTCCAAGACGTGCTCGCGCAGCTCCTGGAAGTACTCCTTCCCCTGCGTCATGCGGGTGCCGGTGGCGACCACGCTCACCATCGCGCCCAGGTTCTCCAGGTCCGACGCCAGCGCCGAGGCGATGCCCGGGTACTGCACCTTCACCGCCACCTCGACGCCGTCGTGGGTCACCGCGCGGTGCACCTGGCCCAGGCTCGCGGAGGCGAGCGGCGCCTCGTCGAAGATCTTGAACGCCTCGGCGGGCGGCTTGCCCAGCTCGGCCACCACCACCGCCTTGACCGTCTCGAAGCCCATCGGCGGCGCCTGGTTCTGCAGGCGCGCCACCACCGCGCGGATCTCCGGAGAGAGCAGGTCCGGGTCCATGGAGAGCATCTGCCCGGCCTTCATCGCCAGGCCCTTCATGTCTCCCAAAGTCGCGACCAGCTTCTCCGCCGCGACCTTGCCGAGCAGCGACTCCGGCTCGACGCCCGAGAGCCTCGACACGCCGCTCTTCACCACGTCCTTGGAGAGCCTGGCCGACAGCGACGCGAGCTTGGCGAGGCGGGCGAAGCGCCCAGTGGAGAGCTTGTGGTCGTCGGACATGGCTGAGCGTGCTTCGCGGAACTGTAGCAGGCCGAAGCCGCGAGGCATCGGTGCTTCGAGGGTCAAGCCCTGAGGTTCACCACGCCGCGGCGCAACAGGTCCTTCACCACCACCGCCACGTCCATCGGCGTGCACGAGAGGCGCTGAATCACCTGCGCGGGGGTGAGCTTCTGCTCGCACAGCAGCCGCACGATGGGCATCCACGCCGGCGGGCCGACGGTGGTGTAGAGCTGGTAGACGTCGTCGTTCACCGAGAGGGCCTTGGCGCGGGAGAGCTGATCCTCGCGGGCGCGGGCGTGCTCCTCGTTCAGCCGCAAGACGTTGCGCGCGAGGATGGCCTCGGTGGGCTCGAGGCCGAAGCCCTCCTGCGAGGCCTGGCCGCCCTGGGCCACCGTGCCCTCGACCTGCTTCGACGAGAGGAAGGACGCCAGCGCGCGATCGCCTGTGAGGGTGGCGCCGCCGACGATGGACTGCGCCTGCACCAGCCGGCCGCCCTCCAGCCACAGGCGCCACGAGGCCCAGGCGTCGCGCGCGTCGAGCTGCCCGGTGAAGCCCCGCGCACAGAGCTGGCGCAGGACCCACTGCGTGCCCAGCGAGCCGAACTCGTGCGCCAGCGCCATGCCCGCGTCCACCAGGCGCAGGAAGCGGCGCCGCGGCTCCAACAGCTCCCGCACCTGCAGCTCCAGCACCGACAGCCGCAGCGTCTTGGGGAAGAAGGCCTGCGCCCCGGCGTGCAGCAGCCGCAAGCTCTCGCGGTAATCGTCCTGCGCCGAGTAGAGCGCGATGGGAATCTCGTGGGTGCGGAAGTCCTCGCGGACGAGCCGCAAGAGCCCCCACCCGTCGAGCCTGGGCATGTTCAGGTCGGCGATGACCGCCTCGAAGGGGCGCGACGCCAGCACCTGCAAGGCCTCCACGCCGTCGACGGCGGTGGCCACCGGGTAGCCGCGCTTCTGGAAGTAGGTGGCGAGCAGGCCCACCACCGCCGGCTCGTCGTCGACGAAGAGAATGGGCGTCTTGACCGCCAGCGGGTCCGGCGCGCCGGCGTCGGGCGAAGGGCCCTGGGGCTGGCCCGAGCCGCGCTCGAGCAGGCTCCCCAGGCCCGAGGGGCTGCTGGGGAGGTCGACGGCGGCGCCGACGTCCGGCACCTCCACCGGCTGCACCCGGCGCGTCGGAGGCTGGGCGGTCTGGTAGGTGGTGGCGAAGCCCTCGGGCGCGTCGAGCTCCACCACCCCGGCGTTGCCCTCCGCGCCCTCGGTGAAGACCCAGGGGACGGTGAGCCGCACCATCGCCGCCAGCGCCCCGTGCATCGAGAGCTGCTGGTGGCGCGCGCTCTTGAGCACGCCGCGGACGAAGAAGGCCCGGCCCTCCTCCTTCGCGCCGACCACCAGCCCGCCGGTACGCCGGGCCTTGGTGAGGTGCTGCACCAGCGCCTGAAGCTCGTTGGGCGCGCCGCGGCCGTGCACCTCCCCCGGGCGACCGGGAAGCTCGGCGAGCAGGAGCTTGAGCCTTGGGACGTGGAGCCGGGCGGAGAAGGGCTCCTGCAAGAGCTCCACGATGCCCTGGCGCATCGGCTTGACGAAGGGCTCGTCGGCGAGGTTCCCGCAGAGCAGCGCCACCGGCACCTCGCTCGAGGACGCGGACTCGAGCCGCGCCAGCAGGGTCGCCACCTGGGGGCTGGCCAGCTCGCCGTGGACGAGGAGGAGCTGCGGCTGAAAGTCCTTCAGGTACGCGACCACCTCGGCGGGGCTGAACGTGGTCCAGGCCACGCCGAAACCCGCGCCGTCGAGGGCCAACCCCACCTTCTGCGCCGCGGGCTCGTCCGCGTCCACGATGAGGACACGACCCTGGCTCTTCACGTCTGCCACCGGACCTCCAACCACCCCCGCCCGCGCGGAGCATGGGGCAAGCCTTCGGAAAGCTCCAGATTTGCATGAGGAGCCTCTTCACAGGCGACCCTTCTGTGGTAGAGGCGCGCCGACTCGCTTTTCTTCCGAGAGGGTACGAATTCATGAAGCTTTCCCGACTCTTTGGCGTGGCCGCGCTCTTGGCCCCCGTCTTCGCCTGGGCCTCCGAGGCCAACCTGGTGCTCCCCGACCTCGCCTCCCAGTCGTTCATGGGCGGGGCCATCAACGGCCGCATGCTCCTGATGTCGGGCATCGTGGTCTCGGCCCTCGGCCTGGTGTTCGGCCTGCTGCAGTACAAGCAGCTCGAGAACCTGCCGGTGCACCGGTCGATGAAGGAGATCTCCGAGCTGATCTACGAGACCTGCAAGACGTACCTGCTCACCCAGGGCAAGTTCATCCTGTACCTCGAGGTGCTCATCGGCGGCGTGATGATCTGGTACTTCGGCTTCCTCTCGCACGCCGAGGGCGAGGCGGCGCAAGTGCCGACCTTCATGCGCGTGCTGATCATCCTGGGCTTCTCGCTGGTGGGCATCGCCGGCAGCTTCGGCGTGGCCTGGTTCGGCATTCGGGTGAACACCTTCGCCAACTCGCGCGCGGCCTTCGCCAGCCTTCGCGGCAAGCCCTTCCCCACCTACGACATCCCGCTCAAGGCCGGCATGAGCATCGGCATGATGCTCATCTCCACCGAGCTCATCCTGATGCTGGCCATCCTGGTGTTCGTGCCCGGCTACCTGGCGGGCCCGTGCTTCATCGGCTTCGCCATCGGTGAGTCGCTGGGCGCCTCGGCCCTGCGCATCGCGGGCGGCATCTTCACCAAGATCGCCGATATCGGCTCTGACCTGATGAAGATCGTCTTCAAGATCAAGGAAGACGACGCGCGCAACCCGGGCGTGATCGCGGACTGCACCGGCGACAACGCGGGCGACTCGGTCGGCCCCTCGGCTGACGGCTTCGAGACCTACGGCGTGACGGGCGTGGCGCTCATCACCTTCATCCTCCTCGCGGCGGCCGGCAGCCCGGCCGTGCAGGTGCAGCTCTTGGTGTGGATCTTCGCCATGCGCGTGATGATGGTCGTCACCAGCTTCCTCTCGTACGTCATCAACAACCTGGTGCAGAAGGGCAAGTACGCCACCGCCGACAAGATGAACTTCGAGCACCCGCTCACCGCGCTGGTCATCATGACCTCGGTGATCTCGGTCATCGTCACCTTCGTGATGTCGAAGCTGCTCATCCCCTCGCTCGGCGGGTCCGAGGCGATGTGGTGGAAGCTCTCGCTCATCATCACCTGCGGCACGGCGGCCGGCGCCATCATCCCCGAGCTGATCAAGGTCTTCACCTCGACGGAGTCCCGGCACGTGCGCGAGGTCGTCACCGCCTCCAAGGAGGGTGGCCCGTCGCTCAACGTCATCTCCGGCCTGGTCGCCGGTAACTTCTCCGCCTACTGGATGGGCGTGGTCGTGGTGGCCCTCATGGGCTCCGCCTACTTCGTGGCCGGCATGGACGGCGGCGAGATGGGCCGCGTGCTCTTCCACGTCATCCCGGGCGCCATCGACCCCTCGCCGGTCTTCGCCTTCGGCCTGGTGGCCTTCG
>JBBIOE010000028.1:0-47625 GCA_037443525.1 Archangiaceae bacterium
GCTCTGGATCGCGAGCATGAACGCCGGCTCGACCGGCACGAACATCACCACGAAGTCGAGCGACTTGAGGCCGTAGAGGTCCTGGTAGCTCTTCCCCGACAGGCCCTTGATGTGCGCGCGCAACGACTCCACGTGCTTCAGGAGCGATGTCTCGCGCACCTCGTCGCTCGCCGCGCTCGCCATCGCCTCGTAGGCGAGCAGCGACACCTTGGAGTCCACGATCAGGTGTTTCTCGTCCGGCAGGTGCACCACCACGTCGGGCTGCGCGCGGCTGCCGTCGTCGCGGGTGTGGCTCTCCTGCACGTCGTACTCGTGGCCCTTGCGCAGGCCCGCCGACTCCAGCACCCGCTCGAGAATCAGCTCGCCCCAGGTGCCTTGCGTCTTCGAGCTGCCCTTCAGCGCCACGGTGAGGTTGTTCGCCTCCTCGGAGAGCTTCTTGTTGAGGCCCATCAGCAGCCCCACCTGCTCCTTGAGCGCCGAGCGGTCTTTCGACTCGTTGACGTAGACCTCCTCGACCTTGCCCTTGAACTCGGTGAGCTGGACCTTCAAGGGCTCGAGCAGCTGATCGAGGTTCTGCTTGTTCTGCTCGGTGAACTTCTGGCTCTTCTCCTCGAGGATCTGATTGGCCAGCGCCTTGAACTGGTTCGTCAGCCCCTCGCGGGCCGACTCGAGCAGCTCGAGCTTCTCCCTCGCTTGCAGGCGCTCGGCGTCGAGCCGCGTCTCGAGCTCGGCCTTCGACGCCGTGAGCCCGGTGATCAGGCCTTCCGCCTTCACCCGCGCCTGGGTCTCGGACTCCTTCTCCTTCCGCACCGCGCCCAGCGACTCGCGCTCGGCCTCCAGCTCGGCGGTGAGGCGCTCCGACGACGCGCGCAGGTCGGACACCTGGGTCCGCATCGCGTCGAGCTCACGCGTCGCCTCGGTCAGCTCCTCCTCGAGCTTGGGGAGCTGCGCGGCGCGCTCCTCGGCCCGAGTGAGCCGCTCGCGGGCCTCCTCCAGCGCCTTGGTCGCCGCGCCCAGCTCCTCGGTGAGCTTGGGCACCGGCAGCGCCCGCTCCTCCGCCCGCGCCAGCCGCTCCTTCGCGCTCTCCAGCTCGCCGCGCAGGCGGCCCAGCTCGACCCGCTCCGCCTCGGCCGCGGTGTCCCGCCGCGCGCGCTCCTCCTCGAGCGAGCGGGTGCGCTCCTTGGCCTGCGCCAGCTCGGCGGCAAAGGTGGCCTTCCCCTGCTCGACGGCCTGCGCGACGCGGCCGCGCAAGAGCGCCCACGCCAGGGCTGCTCCGGCGGCGACGCCACCCAGCGCGGCGAAGGTCGCGTCCACGCGTCAGCTCTTCCGCTTCGACAGCCACTCGCCGATGCGCTGGTAGGCCTTCTTCAGCACCTCGTCGGGCGGCGCGAAGACGATGCGGAAGTGCGCGTGCTCCATGGCCTGGCCGAAGCCCGAGCCGTGCACCACCACCACGCCGGTCTCCCGCACCATCTTCGCGATGAGCGGCTCGTCGGGCTCGGTCGTGTCGATCTTGGGGAAGGCGTAGAACGCGCCCTGCGGCTTCACGCACGACACGCCGGGAATGCTCTTCAGGCCCTCCACGGTGAGATCGCGCCGGCGCTGCAGCTTGGCGATCATCCCCGGGAGGTGGTCCTGCGGGCCGTCGAGCGCCGCCGCCACCGCGCTCTGCATCGGGAAGCTCGCGCACAGGCGCGCCCGGGCGAGCTGGGCGATGGCATCGACCCACGGCTGCACCACCGCCTGCGGCCCCGTCATCACCGCCCAGCCGATGCGCCAGCCGCACGCCAGGTAGACCTTGGAGAGCCCGCCGAAGGTGAGCACCGGCACGTCCTCGGCCAGGCTCGCGGTGGCGGTCTGCTTCAGGCCGTCGAAGACGATGGCGTCGTAGATCTCGTCCGAGAGCACCGGCAAGCCATGGCGCCGCGCCACCTCGAGGATGCCCTTCAGCGCGGCGACGCCGGCGAGGCTCCCGGTCGGGTTGTTGGGGTTGATGACCACGATGGCGCGCGTCTTCTTCGTGACCAGCTTCTCCATCGCCACCACGTCGGGCTGGAAGCCGTTCGCCTCGTCGAGCGGGTAGTAGACCGGCTTGGCCTCGAGCTTGGTCAGCACCGCGTCGTAGAGCGGGTAGCCGGGGTTCGGCAGCAGCACTTCCTCGCCGCGGTCCACCAGCGCGGTGAGCGCGAGCTCGATGCACTCCGAGGCGCCGTTGCCGACGTAGATGTCGCGAATGCCCGCGAGGCCCTTCTTCTCCGCCCAGCGCCGCACGGCCGCGAGGGCCTCGGGCGTGCCGGGAGAGGGCGCGTAGCCGTGGCGGCCGTCCTTCAGCGCCTTCTGAACCGCCTCGACCATGTGCGGCGGCGGCGCGAAGTCGTAGCGCAAGGGGTCGCCGATGTTCAGCGGCAACAGCTCCTTGCCGGCCTTCTCGGCCTCGGCGGCCACCTTCAAGATGTCTCGCACGGCATAGCGAATGCCGGCCGTGCGCTGCGCGGTGCGGATGGGCGACGTCATGCGCACGACTTAGCCGCGATGGTGAAACCGTTCCAGATCAGCGGCCGGGGCCGAGCTCGGCGATCTTCGCCTCGATGCGCCTGACGTCGTCGCCCTTCTTCTCGGCGAGGTAAATCTTCTTCAACGCGAGGAAGGCGCCGCGGGCGTCCTCCTTCAGCTTCATCTCGAGGTAGGTCTGGGCGAGCAGCTCGAACGTCTCGGCGCGGGTGGCGTCCCACTGCGCGGCGCTCTTGAGCACGGCCACGGCCTTCTGATTGAAGCCCGCCGCCTTGTGCGCCTTGGCGGCCTCGAGGGCGAGGCTCGTCGCGCCGATCGCGTCGCCTTTGGCCTTCTTCTGGAACGCGAGCTCCTGCAGCGTCTTCGGATCCTTCGGCAGTGAGTCGGGGTCGACCCCTTCTCCTCCGCGGCCAATGGATGAACCACTCTTCTTCAGCAAGGCGTCGAGAAAACCCATGGTCGGCCAATGTAGCGGACACCCCCCTCCAGTGGCGGCGAATCGCGCTGGCCGGACGAACGGGACCACTCCACTGGAAAAGAACCGTGTCATGATGAGTGCTCACTTCGTACGTCCTCGAGTCGTACTCAGCAGGCGCCATGAGCTCGCCCATCCTCGGCATCGACTTCGGCACGACGAACACCTCGGCGGCGTTCTTCGATCAGAAGGGCAAGCTCCGCATCGTCCCCATCAACGACAAGAGCTACGTCCTGCCGTCGGTGGTGTGGTTCCCGGCCCACGACAAGTCGATGGTGGGACATGGTGCGCGCACCCAGGTGGTCGACGACCCGAAGCACACGGTGTTCGGCGCCAAGCGCTTCCTCGGGCGGCGCTACTTCTCGGAGTTCGTCAACCAGCACAAGGAGCGCTTCGCCTTCGACCTCATCGAGGGGCCCGATGGTGGGTGCGCGGTCCACATTTACGGACACGCCATCTCCATCACCGACGTGGCGCAAGTAGTCATCTCCGACATCCTGGTGCGGGCGAACCACGCGGCGGGCCTCAAGTTCAAGCGGTGCGTGCTGACGGTGCCGGCCCACGCCAGCGTGCGGCAGCGCGAGTCGACGCGGCTGGCGGCGGAGAAGGCGGGCCTCGAGGTCGCGGCCATCATCAACGAGCCGACGGCGGCGGCGCTCTACTACGCGAACCTGCGGAGCCCGCAGCAGAACGTGCTGGTGTTCGACCTGGGCGGCGGCACCTTCGACGCGACCCTGATGGCGGTGCAGAACCGGGTGGTGCGGGTGCTGGCCACCGGCGGCGACGCGTTCCTGGGCGGAGCGAACTTCGACGAGCAGATCGCCCAGCACTTCGTCGCGCGCTTCGAGCAGGAGCACGGGCTTTCGCTGCGCGAGAACCGCACGGTGATGCAGCGGCTCATCTTCGCGGCGGAGAACGCCAAGATCGCCCTGTCCAAGGCCGACAAGACCACGCTGCGCGTGCCGGTCATCACCCAGAAGGCCGACGGCACCTTCCTGGACTTCAACTACACGCTCACCCGCGAGGAGCTGGAGCGCGTCTGCGAGCCCCTGGTGGAGCGGGCCGCCGGCGCCACCGACGACGTGCTCGCCAGCGCCGGGCTCTCGGCGAAGGACGTGGACGAGCTGGTGCTGGTCGGCGGGCAGACGCGCATGCCGGCGATCCAGCGGCGGCTCACCGGCTTCAAGCGGCTCAGCTCGGACAAGGACGTGCACCCGGAGCTCGGGGTGTGCATCGGCGCGGCGCTGCTGGGCCGGAACCTGGCGCGCGGGATGAAGGGCCTGCAGGACGTGGTGCCCATGCCCATCAGCGTGATGGTGCCGGGCGGGCGCACGCTCGAGCTCATCTCCGCCAACACGCCGGTGCCCTGCGCCAAGTCGATGTCGCTGGAGTCCTTGCCTCAGTGGCAGGCGCCGGTGCCGCTGGTGCTCTTCGAGTCGCTCAACTCCACCAGCACCGACCGGGAAGTGTTCGGCACCGTGCACATCGGCTCGGAGTGGCGCGTGGGGAAGAAGGTGCAGCCCGAGCTGCAGCTCGAGGTGGGGCAGGACTTCGCGTTGAAGGCGAAGCTCGTCGCGCCCGGCGGTATGCTGACCAGCTTGCAGATCGTGGAGCAGGGCCGCAGGCGCTGAGGGAGTCGTCAGCCCCGGTGACCAAGTGCCTCGAGTTTGGCCACCCACCCGTGGAAGTGAGGGCACTGCTTGCGAATCGCGGCGACGCCGATGGCCTCGAGGATCAGCGGGCCGTCGCTGGTCTTCTTCCACCTCGCGATCTCCGACGAGAGTCGCCGCGAGGGATGCGTGTTCGGCCCGTCGTTGATTCCCTCCGGTCCACCGGCACGCCGAACCATCGCCGCCAGGGTGCGTTCAACCGATGGCACTCCGAAGTGCTTCGCGACCATGGCTGGGCCGGCGAAGACCCAGGCCTCGAGCTCGTGCAGCGCCAAGAACGGAATCAGCCGCTCTGATCTCGAGATGGCGGCTGTCATCTCGCGTTCGAGATGTTCGACCTCGCGCTGCGCACCACGCGCCGGCGGCCTCTTGGCTCTTCCGGGGAAGTCGCGTGGAAGGCCGTAGTAGTCGAAGAGCGTCGTCACCCAGGCGCTCGAGTCGGCGAGGAGCGCCTGCAGATCTCTTCGCATCTTCTCCCACGACGACACCCCACCTCGGCTGCTCGGGTCGCTCGCGAGTCGCCGGGTCTCGAGCAGCGTCGGGATGCAGTGAACGCCGCGCGCCTCGAGGTGCGGCCCGAGTAATCGGTTGACCACCACCTCTTCGGTCTGACCCTCGACGAGCATGAGCAGCTTCGTCATCGATTCGGCCTTCCCCCGAGCAGGTTCTTCTCCCACAACTCTCCCACCGAGTAGGTCGAGAGCCACTGCTTGAGCGCCTTCCGCGACGGTCGGCTCAAGTGCGAGCGCTCGCCGTCGTGGTCGGCGACGATGACGTCTTCGAGCGAGAGTTGGTTGAGCAGGGTGACCGATTGTGTGGCGACCAGGACCTGGGCCTTCCTCGATGCGGCCTCCAGGAGGTCGGCCAAGACGCGGATCGCGAAGGGGTGCAGGCCGAGTTCAGGCTCGTCGATGAGGACTAAGCCCCTGAGATCGGGCTGGAGGAGCAGTGTCGCCAGACAGATGAACCGAAGGGTTCCGTCGGACAGCGAGAACGCGTCGAAGTAGGCGCTCGACCCGCGTTGGCGCCACGCGAGCTTGATGGTTCGTCGATTCCCCTTCACCGGCTCGAGACGAAAGTCCTCGAAGAATGGCGCGACGAGTTGAACGTGCTCCACGACCTGACGGTAGGTTTCCGGAAGCTCCTCGCGGAGTTGCAGCAGGAAGGGCGCGAGGTTCGCCGCGTCATTCGCGAGAACCTGGTTGTCGTCGACGTTCTGCGTCTGTTTGACCGCCGCGCCATCGGAAGTGTCGTGGAAGTGGAAGACACGCCAGCGTTCGATGTGACGGAGGACGTGCCTGCAGATGCGGCTTCCTGGCTTCTTCGCCTCGTCGCGAAGCGTGCTCTCTCTCGTTCCGCTGGCAAGCGGGACTACGTAGCCCGGATGGCTCTCGAAGTCGTACCGTGCCTCCTCGTCCGATACCGTGAGCGTGTCCCCGGAGGATGCGGCGAGCTTGATTGCGTACTCGTTCCCTTCGCCGAAGCGGAACCAGAACGACATCGACTTCGTTCGCTTCCTGCCGTGGAACAGGAAATGCTCCGCACCTTCACCCTGGACCACTGCCTTCTGGAGCTCCTGCGACACGACTCTCTCGAGGAACCGGAAGAGCGACACCAGATTCGACTTTCCGGAACCGTTCGGGCCGATGACGACGTTGAGGTCGCGTAGCTCGAGCTTCTCGACGTGCTCGAACGACTTGAAGCCGCGCACTTCGATGGACTGGAGGTCCCTCATCGTCGTTCCTCGGCAGCGCGCCCGCGGCCGCCCTCGGTGGGCGTACCATATCCCTTCACCGAGTCGATCGACCGTGCGACTCCCGCCATCAGAGCCGCCAGTCGATGGCCCTCTGCCCGTGGCGCTCGAGCGCGGCGTCGATGGCCGAGAACGCCCTGCACCCGAACCAGTGCCGGGCCGACAAGGGCGAGGGGTGCGCGCCCTCCACCAGCGAGTGCCGCGAGGTGTCGACGAGCCTGGCCTTCTTGCGCGCCGGGCCGCCCCAGAGCACGAAGACCACGTGGCTCGAGCGCGCGTTCACCTTCTCGATGACCGCGTCGGTGAAGCGCTCCCAGCCCAGGCCCTTGTGGGAGTGGGCCTCGCCCTCCCGCACCGTCAGCACCGTGTTGAGGAGCAACACGCCCTGCCTCGCCCAACCCTCGAGGCAGCCGGTCTCGGGCATCGGGCAGCCCACGTCCACCACCAGCTCCTTGAAGATGTTCTTCAACGACGGCGGCGGCTTCACCCCCGGCTTCACCGAGAACGCCAGCCCGTGGGCCTGCCCCTCGCCGTGGTACGGGTCCTGGCCGAGCAGCACCACCCGCACCGACTCCAGCGGCGTGAGCCGGAACGCGGTGAACACCTCGCCGCGGGGCGGGAAGACGGCGTGCTTCGCGCGGTCGGCCTCCACCGTCGCCTCCAGCTCCCGGAACCACGGTGACGCCAGCTCCTCGGCGAGCAGCGCCTGCCAACCGGCGGGGAGGGCTTCTCCGAGGGGTCCGGCCATGGGTGGAACCTGACCGCACCCCTCGCTCGCGCGCAACGACCGCGGGAGCGGCCGTGCCACGCCTGACGGGTTAGGGTGCACCGTCCGTCTCCTCGCTTCGCGTGCCTCGAGCCCACCGATGCCCACTCTGCCGAAGGACGCCGCCTCCTTTCCGCTCGTCGACGAGCTCGGGGCGGAGGCCTTTCGTCGCCTCGCCGAGCTCTCCCCCGACGGCATGCTGGCCCACCGCGGCGGGCGGGTGGTGTGGGCGAACCGCGCGGCGGCCCAGAAGGTCGGCCTGGGCGAGGCCTCGGAGCTCGTGGGCCGCTCCATCCTGGAGATCGTGCGGCCCGAGCAGCGGGCCGCCTTCTCCGCCGACGTTCAGAGGAGCGCCGCCACCCAGGAGGCGCGCACCTACCGGCACACGTTCCTGAAGTTCGCCGGGGAGCCCTTCGAGGCCGAGGTCCAGCGGCTGCCCCTCAGCGACGGCCTGATGCTCGTGGTGGTGCGGGACCTCGAGCCTGGCAAGCGCGCCGAGCAGCAGCAGCGCTCGGCCGAGCTGCGCGCCCGCGCCTTCTTCGACGCCACCACCGAGGCGATGGGCATCTCCAAGATGGGCGTCCACGTCGAGGTCAACCGCGCCTACGCGACGCTCTTCGGCTACGACGAGCCCGCGGGGCTGGTGGGCCGCCCCATCTTCGACCTGTTGGACCCGAACGAGCACGCGCGCGTCAGGGAGCTGGTCGCCCGGCGCGGCCGCGGCGAGTCTCCGCCGGGCTACACCGTGTGGGCGCGTCGCCAGGACGGCTCCCGCTTCCTCATGGCGGTGCAGGGCTCCTCCTACCTCGACGGCGCGGACTACATGACCGTGGTGGTGGTGCGCGACGTCACCGCGCAGCAGGAGGAGGAGGCGCGCCTGCGGCACCGCGAGAAGCTCGAGGCCATCGGCCGCCTGGCCGGCGGCATCGCGCACGACTTCAACAACATCCTCGCGGGCATCCTGGGGAGCGCCGAGCTGAGCCTGGCGCAGGTGCCCCAGGGCTCCGATTTGCACGGGAGCCTCGTCACCATCGCCGAGGCCACGCACCGCGCGCGCGATCTGGTGCGCCAGATCCTCACCTTCGGGCGTCGCGACAAGCACGAGCCCCGCCCGCTCGCGCTGGGCCAGGTCGTCACCGAGGCGTTGGGGCTGGCGCGCGTCGCCATTCCGCCCACCGTGACGGTGGAGGCCCGCCTCCTCCCGCTCGAGGGCTCGCTGGTCGCCGACGCCACGCAGGTGCAGCGCGTCGTCTTGAACCTGTGCGCGAACGCGCGCGACGCGGTGGGCGCGGCGGGCCGCATCGAGGTGAGCATCGGGCCGGCCACGCCGGGCGAGGGCACGCCGAAGCTCGGCCCGGGGCGGTGGGCCTGCCTGCGGGTGAAGGACGACGGCGAAGGGATGGACGAGCCGACGCGCGCCCGCCTCTTCGAGCCGTTCCACACCACCAAGGCCGAGCGTGGGGGGCACGGCCTCGGCCTGGCCGTGGTGCACGGCATCGTGAGCGATCTGGGCGGCCAGGTTCAGGTGGCCAGCGCCCTGGGCCAGGGCACCACCTTCGAGGTCTACCTGCCGCTCTCGGAGCAGCCGGCCGTGGAGCCGCCGCGGGTGGCGGCGGCCGGGGGAGGCAGCGAGCACCTCCTGGTGGTCGACGACGAGCCCATGCTCCGAGGCGCCATCAGCCGCCTGCTCAGCGCCATGGGCTACCGGGTGAGCGTCGCCGAGGACGGGGCCGAGGCCCTGGCCCAGCTGCGCGCGGCGCCGGGCACGGTCGACCTGGTCATCTCCGACATCTCGATGCCCAAGCTCTCGGGCGTGGAGCTGGCCAAGACGCTGCTCGCCGAGCAGCCGGGCGCGCGCATCGTGCTGTGCACCGGCTTCAGCGACACCTTCGGCGAGGCGGAGGCCCAGGCGCTGGGCGTCAAGGCGGTGCTCACCAAGCCGCTGAGCAAGGCCGAGCTCGCCGCCGCCATCCGCGCCGCGCTGGCCCCCCGCTGACCGCTCGAGCGGTGATGGCTCGCGCGCGGGCGCCGCCCGGCCATTCCTGCTCGACGAAGACGCCGTCAGCCGCGCTCCCCGCCCGGGAGTGGCACGAGCTCACCGGGCCGGAACGCCGCCAACCCACTCGAGGCCGACGCCCGCGGCCACCTGTCCGTACCCCCCGTCGAGTCGACGCTCGGCGGACAGGCGCGGGCTCACCACCCACCGGGCGCGGCCGCCCCAGGCAATCACCCACTCCGCCATCACCTCGCCGCGCACGCTCTGCTCGACGCGTGGGCCTCCCCAGAGCGACTGGGCGCGCGCCTCGAGGCGAAGCCCGTGGGGCCACGCCCCGGGGAGCGCGAGCCGCGCGGTGAGACGCCCCGAGGCGCCTCCCAAGCCACGCACGCCCTCGGCGCCCACGCCCACGAACGCCGCCGGGCCGACGCCGAGCGCGAGATGGCTGCGGCCTCCGTCGCCGATGGCGAAGGCGAGCAGGTGGCCCTCCAGGCCGTGACGCCAGGCCGAGCCGCGAAGGGGCTGCCAGTCCGAGGCGAGGCGCGCGTCGAAGCCGAGGTGCCGCGCGAGCGCCGACGCCGGCAAAGACGCACCCTGAAGCGTCTCGAACGACAGATAGGTGAGGTGGGCCTCGCGGAGTTGCTCCATCGCTGGCGCGGCCGCGAGCTCGACGCCCAGCACCTCCACCCCCGTGCGCGGGCCATAGCCTCGGGCTCGCCAGTCGCCGAGGCGTTGGGCGACGAGGGCCGCGTGCACCGCCACTCGCGCGCCGATCCTGCCCGCCGGGTCGACGTCGACGCCGCCGACCGCGGAGAGGTGCCCGTGTGAGGACTGATCGATGGGCGTCGGCGCCGCGGCGGCGAGGCCCGCGAGATCGCGCGCGTCTTCCTCCTCGAGCGCACGACCGAGGTCGGGCTCGTCGAGGTCGAGCGAGAGCTCCGCGACGTCCGCGGTGAGGCGGTCGAAGGCGGCCAGGGTTCGCTCGGCTTCGTCGCGCGGCAGGAGGCTCGGGGGAGCGGAGGCGGCTCGGTCCATGCGCCGCTCGGCGAGCTCCAGCGTGGCCCGGTCGAGCACCATGACCTTGCTCGCCAGCACCGTCTCGCGCTCGAGCACCTGGTCGCGCTCCCGCCACTGCAGCTCGGGAGACATGGGAGCGCCCGCGTCCGACGTCTGGCTCAGCTCGAGGGCCGCCAGGTCGCGGGCCGCGGAGTCCGCCGCCGCGCGCTCGATGCGCACCGTCGCCGCCCACCACGACATCCACCGCCGCCGCAGTCGGGCGTCCGAGGCGCGCGTCGTCGCCAGGAGCCGGGCCCAGGCCGCCTCGCGCTCGCCGACGCTGGTCGAGCGCGCCCTCGACCACAGCGCGTCAGGCGCCGGGAGCTCTGCCTCGAGTCGCGCCCGGGCGTCGTCGTTGCGCTCCGCCCGCCGGGTGGTCGACTCCAGGGCGGGCGCGATGGCCGACAGCAGCGGCCCACCGTCCCAGGCGCGCGCCGCCGCCAGGTGGTCGAGGACCGCGGCGGGCGCGTCCAGCGCCGGCGACCCCAGCGGCGCCGACACCACCGGCGCCAGCGCCCACGAGACCGCGCTCGCGCAGTTGAAGGTGAGGAAGCGGTAGTCGAGGCGCGCGCGGCGCTCCACCTCCCACAGCCGCTCCATCGCGAAGCCGAGCTCCGGCGGAGACAGGCGCACCGCGAAGCGCCGAATGGAGCGCTGCTCGTCCGACAACGCCTCTCGGCGGACATCGGCCCACGAGAGCGAGAAGAAGCCGAGGCCATAGCCGCCGGTGAGGCCGCGCCACAGATGAGAAAGCCCGAGCGCGCCGCGCGGAGGGGTGATGGCGGCGACCTGCATCACGGTGTCGAAGGTGGCGCCGCCCAAGTCGCGCCACACCGGTCGCAGCACCACGTGCCCGAAGAGGGACTCGGGGCTGCGACCCGAGGCGTCGACGAGCAACACCTCGAGCCGCTCGAGCTGGGAGCGTCGCGCCCAGCGCTCGAACGCCGGGCAGTCGGGCCGGGGAGCCGGCGGCACGCCGAGCGGGGCGACCAGGGTGTGGAGGATGCGCGCCCGGGTGAAGTCCCTGCACGCCTCGGCGTCGTCGGCGGCGAGGGCGCCGGGGTGCACCGCCTCCACGGGCACGAAGAAGGTCTCGGCGAAGGTCGCGAGGTCGAGCCGGGCGCTCGCGGCCCCTCGGGTCCGTGCCATCGCGAAGGGAGAGAGGTTGGCGGGCCCGTCGTCCGTCCACCCGTTGATCGAGCGCCAGCTCGCCGTCGCCGACCACCCCCGCGCCTCGTCCCAGCGGGTGATGACGGCGTGGACGACGGCTCGCCGTCGCCAGAGCTGGCGCCGCTCGTCGAGGGTGAGGGCCTCTTCGCGCCACGACTCGACCGGGGCGAAGGCGCAGAGCTGGAAGCGGCCCTCGAGCCACTCGGGCTCGACGAGGCCGCGCGGACAGGGCGCGGCGGCGACGTCGACCTCGAGCGGTCCGCCCGGAAAGTCTCGCAGCCGGGGCGGGAGCGAGGAGAGGCCGTCCGCCAACGCCTCGAGGTCGGCCGCGGTGATCGTCCCTCGAACGGCGAGGCGACCTCCGGCGAGCGGCGTGGCGTCGCCGGCCTGTGCCACGACGGCCGCGAGGGCCAGGGCGATCAGCGCGTCGGCCTCTGCGCCACGAACGCCTCGCCGTCAGCCGAGAGCGCGGGGTCGTCGAGCACCATCGTTCCCACGGCGCTCATGATGCGGGCTGCGTCGGCGACGGTGGGCGCGGCGCCAGGCAGGACGTCCGCGCGGTGTCGCTGGAGCGCGCGAGCGAAGGCCGGTCGGTGCTCGGGGGCGATGTTCGCCACGGTCGCCAGGTCTTGGATCGCGGGCCCGGTGCCGAGCGCGAGATCTTCCGCGAGCTGAAGGCGATTGGCCTCGAGCCACACCCGCGCTTGCGCGACGGAGCCCTCGGCCGTCGGAGGCTCACCGGTGCCCCCGAGCCGGCTCGAGTACACCACGCGTCCGATGCCGTCGACGCTGGCGAGGAGCAACGCGCTGCCAGCCACCACCTGCGCCGAACCGGTGGAGTGAGACGTCGTCCACGACGTGCTGCTCGGCTCCATCGGAGGCAGCTGCGCGGAGGGATGGGCGCAGGCCACGACTGCGAAGACGAGTCCCGAAGCGAGTGTGCGCATGGCGCATTGTCCGGAGGGCGGTGAGGGTTGGCAAGCGCGAAAGGGGGAAGAGATCGGGCCTGATGCGCGCCGTCTTCCATCGCCGGCCGCCGTCCGGATTCGCGGAGCTCTCCGGCGGCGGCGGGGCGCAGGAGAACCACTCCCCTTGCGCCACCCTCGAGCTCTTCCTCCCCCTACCGATTCACGACGAACGCGCAGGCCGAGTCGAGCAGCACCGCGGTGTTCCGCCAAGGCCTGCCCGGTGCCGTCGCTGCGCGATCAGTTCGGGTTTTCGCCACCCGGGAAGTCGCCCACGGGACGAGGGCGGAGCTCCGAGATGGGACAGCGCTGGCCCTCGACGGCGTCGACACGCACGCGGTCCCTTTGGCAGCTGAAGCGGCAGCCGCCCACGACCTCGGGCTCGCGAGGGACCGTCGCACAACGGGTGGCCCACTTCGAGTGCGCCCGGCGCTGCTCGTGACGGAGCGTCTCGGCCTCGGAGTACGGTGGAAAGGAGGGGAGGAGGCTGTTGTCTCTGCGAACGACGGTTCCGTGCCCGCCCTCGCACCTGAGCACGTACTCGCCGCCGCCGAGCGCCGGCGTCAGGGTGAGCGGAAATTCCCACGCGCCTCCGTCGCTCTCGTCGCAGTCGCGCTGGGCGTCCCAGGCGAGCTGGCGCTCTGCCGGGTGCACGAGCGGGCAGCCATCGGGTGTGGCGGCCTCCACCACGACCTGGGCACTCGAACACGAGAAACGGCAGCCCCTGAAGGTCTCGGCGAGCGCCCCGCCGTCGGAGGAGGCGCAGTACCCGGACCACTGGCCGAGGCGAGACGTGGCCAGCGACTTCTCCTTCCAGACGCGCTGGCGCTCGTGGAGCTCGCCGGCGTCGTAGGTTTCGATGACTGTCCTGGTCTTGCACTCGGCCCAGTCCCCGCCGTCGAGGAGCCCGCTGCACGTCCGGTAGGTCTCACGAACGCGCACCAGGCCGTCGTCCTCGGAGGTCTGGGAGAAGGCGGTCGGAGCTGTGTGGCACGCGGTGAGGAAGAGAAGGGCGAGGAGCGGCGCAGGGGTGCAACGTACTCGTCCGCTCTTGGTGCTCATGGACCGGCGCAGTCTACTGCGCCGGGGGAGTCGCGTTCGCCTCCGCCGCCGCCTTCACCACCCGTGTCCCCGCGAGGTAGTCGTGGAGGCAGCGGTGCTCCGCTCCGAAGATGAAGAGGACGTCGATCAGCGTCAGCGGGCGGCAGAAGGCCGACGCGATCGAAGGGACGGCGTTTCGCAGGAGGATGATTCGCCACAGCTCCGCGGGTTGGCCGTCGTGGACCACCACGCGGATTCCGACGGAGCGCTTGCCGATGGACTGCCCCCACCTGACGTGGGCGATGAGCTGACCGACGATACCTGCCAGCAATGCAAGCGATGCGGGGAGTGATGCGATGCCTACGAAGTTCCGTGGAAGGTAGAGAGCGATGACGCTGATCAGCCCGGAGGGGATCAGGAGCACTCCCACGTCCACCAGGTTGGCTCGAAACCGCTCCCAGGGCGTCGCGAGATCGGGGACGGTGCTCGCACACCGCTGGCAGAGCCCCTCGACTCCCCGCTCGCGGATCGGCCGGCACACCTTGCACGCGAACGAACCGCACCGAGAGCAGGTGAATGCTGCGGGCAGGTCGGTGTGTACCGCGCACCGGGCGTCCACCGGAGCAGCGTGAGGGCCTGCCGGCACCGCCAGGCACGAGGCACAGGTCATGTCGTCGTCGATGGCCCTCGGGCTGCACCGATGGCACACCGGCTTCTGGCACCGTGGACAGGAGCCGAGGACCGGCACGCCTTCGTGCTCGGCGCAGCTCGGCCGTCCGTCGAGTGGAGAAGGCTCTGGAGGCGCCCGTCGGGGAGGCGTTCGAGGGGCGCCCGGCCCGCGCTCCCGCTGCTCGGCGCCGCACGTGGAGCACACGAGCGAATCCTCCTCCATCGGCGAGCCGCACACCCGACAAGCCGCCATCACGAGACACCCCCGAGTTCCCCGAGCACGCGTGCTCTTTAGCAGAGCGGAGCCCTGCTGTGCTTCAGCCCGCTGCACACCGCGCCACTGTTCGGCGTGTCCGAGACGCAGGCGCCTCAGCGCAAGCGCAGAGTGAGGATGTGCCCATGTGACAGGGCAACGAGTGAGGCAGCGACGAGCGCCTGATTCTCAGGCGGAGTCCCATCCCACTCCGCCCCCGAAAGACCCGACACGTCAGCGTCGCGCAGGAGCGACGCCCGCTTCCACAGTTCGATGGAGCCATCTTCATGATCGACGAGAAGATCGTCCTCGGCGAAGCTCACCTTCACGTCGCAGGTGTTGCAGGGCCCGTCTCCCATCAGCCGAACGCGTGTCGCCGAGGGAGAAAACGCTACGCGGCGTTCGATGGCATCCAGAGGTAGCGGCCTGATTCCCCCGGCCGTTCCCTGAAGCTCGACCTCGAAGACGCCGCGGCTTTCGAGCACTTCGAAGACGCGCCAGAGGCTCGCGGACGAAATCTCCTCCGACACCTGTAGGCTGAACACCGAGTCAGCTTCGCCGTCGGCTCCTGCTCCGTATTCCTCGATTCCTCCGGCGACGTCGGCTTCGGTCTCCCAACCGCCGAGCTTGGCCGGTTTCTGGGTCAACGGGGCCAAGCCATCGACGATCAGCGCGCGGGGAAGTCGATCTCGCATCAAC
This sequence comes from Archangiaceae bacterium, assembly GCA_037443525.1. Taxonomy (GTDB): domain Bacteria; phylum Myxococcota; class Myxococcia; order Myxococcales; family Myxococcaceae; genus JBBIOE01. The sequence continues at coordinate 15,025 of JBBIOE010000028.1, forward strand.
TCCAGCAGGGGTTCCCTGGTCTCGATCGCGAAGCCCCAACACAGCAGTGGGACAACGGTCAGAGCCCCGACGAGCGCGGCCCGCGCGGGCGTCTGAACGAGCTGAAGGTTGGACGAGAAGGCGACCGACGCGGAGATGATCATCAGCACCCCGGCGAGTCCGCCAAGGACGTTCGACCGCTCGGAGGCCGCTTGAACTGTGGGGATGTCTACGAAAGGACTCGCCATCAGCACCATTCGGATTGCCCCCGCCTGAAGCGTGGCGGACGCGAAGGCGAAGCCCGCGAGCAGGAGGCTGATGGCAGGCCCGGTATCGTGGCGATCTCGATTCGCGAGCGTTGCGACTGCACCTGAGAGGCTGAGCGCCGACGACCACGCGAGGGCGAGAACGAGAACTCCGTAGAGCTGCCCCAGCCTGAGCACGAGAATGGTCTCGCGGCTCGCGGGGCCGCAGTTCGTGTCGATGACGGCGGCCTGCTCCACAGCGAGCCTCATCGCGACAGCGACCGTGCCCCACAGGGGGACGAGCGAGTACGTCGCGAGCGCGGGCTGCTCTCGCCTCGCGCCCCACAGCGCCGCCACGGCTCCCATCAAGAAGACGGGAACCGCGGCGAAATCCCCTTCCACCAGCCAGCAATACTCGGGCGCATCGCTGTCCCCTGGCATGGGATGGTTGAACACCCGCAGCCCGAGGCTGATCAACCCCATCGCCAGCACCGGCGACAGCAGCAGCGAGAGCTGACCCACCCGATGTCGGCCCATCGGACTTCAGTGTGGCCCGAATGGACGACGAGGTGAAGCGGAGCGCTGCGGGTCGCGGGGGCGCGAAGCTCGTCCAGGGGGCCGCGGGCGCCGTAACCAAGCGAGGCGGTCGCGGTCGTTCTCGCGGTGCGCCGGTATGGCCGCCCACACCCCGCCACCCACAATCCACCGACGGAGGGGAGAGTCGCAGCAGGGGCTGACGCTCCACCCAGGCCCTCCTCTGCCCATTCGGAGTGACTTGCCTCTTCATAAGCGACCCCGAGGCAGCTAGAGGCGCCCCATGCCTCGTCGCCCCGACATCAAGAAGGTCCTGGTCATCGGCAGCGGCCCCATCGTCATCGGGCAGGCCTGCGAGTTCGACTACTCCGGCACGCAGGCGATCAAGGCGCTGAAGGAAGAGGGCATCGAGGTGGTGCTCCTCAACTCCAACCCCGCCACCATCATGACGGACCCGGAGTTCGCCCACCGGACCTACGTCGAGCCCATCACCGTCGAGGCCGCCGAGCGCATCATCGAGAAGGAGCGGCCGGACTCGCTGCTCCCCACCATGGGCGGGCAGACGGCGCTCAACCTCGCCAAGGCCCTCGCTGAGGCCGGCATCCTCGCGAAGTACGGGGTCAAGCTCATCGGCGCCTCGCTCGAGGCCATCAACAAGGCCGAGGACCGCCAGCTCTTCAAGGCCGCGATGGAGAAGATCGGCCTCGAGCTGCCGCGCTCCGGCGTCGCTGCCACCATGGAGGAGGCCCGCGCCCTGGTGAAGGAGACCGGCTACCCGGCCATCATCCGCCCCAGCTTCACGCTCGGCGGCACCGGCGGCGGCATCGCCTACACCGAGAAGGAGTTCGAGGAGCAGGCCGCCGCGGGCCTCGCCGCCTCGCCGGTGCACTCCATCCTCATCGACGAGTCCATCCTGGGGTGGAAGGAGTACGAGCTCGAGGTCGTCCGCGACCCGAAGGACAACTGCATCATCGTCTGCTCCATCGAGAACCTCGACCCGATGGGCGTGCACACCGGCGACTCCATCACCGTGGCGCCGGCGCAGACCCTCACCGACAAGGAGTACCAGCGGCTCCGCGACGCCTCGCTCGCCATCATGCGGGAGATCGGCGTCGACACCGGCGGTTCCAACGTGCAGTTCGGCGTCAACCCCAAGGACGGCCGCGTCGTCGTCATCGAGATGAACCCGCGCGTGTCGCGCTCCTCCGCGCTCGCCTCCAAGGCCACCGGCTACCCCATCGCCAAGGTCGCCGCGAAGCTGGCCGTCGGCTACACGCTCGACGAGCTGAAGAACGACATCACCCGCGACACGCCCGCGTCCTTCGAGCCCACGCTCGACTACGTGGTGGTGAAGATTCCCAAGTTCAACTTCGAGAAGTTCCAGGGCGCGTCGAAGGTGCTCGGCACCATGATGCGCTCGGTGGGCGAGGTGATGGCCATCGGCCGCACCTTCCGCGAGTCGTACCTGAAGGCCCTGCGCTCGCTGGAGCAGGGCCGCCTGCCGATTCCCTCGAAGGAGGACGCCCTCAAGCGCCCGAGGAAGGAGCTGGAGGAGCTGCTGCGCGTGCCGACGCCGGACCGCCCCTGGGCGCTCTTCGAGGCGTTTCAGGTGGGGCTCACCGTGGACGAGGTGCAGGCCCTCACCGCCATCGACCCCTGGTACCTGCGGCAGATGGAGGCGCTGGCCCTCGAGCTCGCCGAGCTCAAGGCCAAGGGCTCCTTGGACAGGGTCTCCGACAAGGAGCTCAAGACCGCCAAGTCGCACGGGCTCTCCGACGCCCAGCTCGCCGCGGTGTTCGGGGTGAGCGAGACCTTCGTGCGCGAGACGCGGTGGAAGCGCGGCGTTCGCCCGGTCTTCAAGCGCGTCGACACCTGCGCGGCGGAGTTCGAGGCCTACACGCCCTACCTCTACTCGACCTACGAGGAGGAGGACGAGGCGCCGCCCACCGACAAGAAGAAGATCGTGATCTTGGGGTCCGGCCCCATCCGCATCGGGCAGGGCATCGAGTTCGACTACTGCTGCGTGCACGCCGCGTTCGCGCTGCGCGAGGCCGGGTTCGAGACCATCATGATCAACTGCAACCCGGAGACGGTCTCCACCGACTACGACACGTCGGACCGCCTCTACTTCGAGCCGCTCACGCTCGAGGACGTGCTGGAGATCGTCGACCGAGAGAAGCCGCTCGGGCTCATCGTGCAATTCGGCGGGCAGACCCCCTTGCGGCTGTCCAAGGCGCTGGAGGCGGCGGGCGCCCCCATCCTCGGTACCACCCCCGACGCCATCGACATCGCGGAGGACCGCGAGCGCTTCTCCAAGCTGGTGGAGAAGCTGCGCCTCAAGCAGCCGGAGAACGGCGTGGCGCGCTCACCCGACGAGGCCTTCGTGGTGGCGCGCACCATCGGCTACCCGGTGATGGTGCGGCCGTCCTACGTCCTCGGCGGGCGCGCGATGGAGGTGGTGCACGACGAGGCGGACCTGGGCCGCTACATGCGCGAGGCGGTGCGCGCGTCGCCCGAGCACCCGGTGCTCATCGACCGCTTCCTCCAGGAGGCGGTGGAGGTGGACCTGGACCTGGTCTGCGACTCCACCGGCGCCTGCGTGGTGGGCGGCGTGCTGGAGCACGTGGAGGAGGCAGGCGTGCACTCCGGCGACGCGGCCTGCGTGATGCCGCCGCACAGCATCTCGCCCGAGGTCGTCGAGCGCTTGAAGGACATCGCCATCGCGCTGGCCCACGAGCTCCACGTGGTGGGCCTGATGAACGTGCAGTTCGCGGTGCAGGGCAAGGCCATCTACGTCCTCGAGGTGAACCCGCGCGCGTCGCGCACGGTGCCCTTCATCTCCAAGGCGACCGGCCTGGCGCTGGCGCGGGTGGCGGCGCTGTGCATGGCGGGCAAGACGCTCGCCGAGCTGGGCCTGCGCGACGACCCGGAGATGACGCACGTCGCGGTGAAGGAGAGCGTCTTCCCCTTCGCGCGCTTCTCCAACACCGACGTCATCTTGGGGCCCGAGATGAAGTCCACCGGCGAGGTGATGGGCCTCGACGAGACGCTCTCCGGGGCCTACGCCAAGTCGCAGCTCGCCTCGGGCACCAAGCTGCCGCGCTCGGGCACGGTGTTCGTCTCGGTGAAGGACGACGACAAGCCGGCCCTGGTGGACATCGCGCGGCGGCTGCGGAGCCTAGGCTTCTCGCTCATCACCACCGGCGGCACCCACGCGTACCTCACGCACAAGAACGTTCAGTCCACCCGGGTGAACAAGGTGACCGAGGCGAAGCCGCACGTGGTCGACTCCATCAAGGCGGGCGAGGTGGCCCTGGTCATCAACACCACCGCCGGGAAGAAGGAGATCTCCGACTCCTTCTCGATTCGGCGCGAGGCGTTGCTGCGCGGCATTCCGTACTTCACCACCGTCGAGGCGGCGCGGATGCTGGTGGGCGCGCTCGAGTGGCAGGCGAAGGGCGTGGTGACGGTGCGGCCGATTCAGGAGTGGCTCCACCGGTCACCCTGAGCCGGCCCCTACGGCGCCGCCGTCACCTCTCCGGTCTGAATCGCGGTCAGCCACGCCAGCACGTCGGTGAAGTCTTTCGGTGACAGCCGCGCCAGCACGTCGTCCTTCCCGTCGTCGCTCACGTGCAGGCGCGTGCCCTTGAGGACGTTGGCGAGCTGCCGCTCGAGGTACGCTGGGTACTGCCCCACCAGGCTCGGGAACATGCGCCGCCCGCGCGCCCGCTCGCCGTGACACCTGGCGCAGCGCTTCGCGTACAGCGCCTGGCCGTGGGCGACGTCGCCCTCCACCCGGGGAACGATGAGCACGTGCTCCATGGCCCGGAGCTTCTCCAGCGCGCTGGCGGACTCCTTGAACTCCGGCGCCTTGGTCGGCAGCTCGATGCGCGAGAGGAAGGCCGAGATGTCGGCGATGTCCTTCTCCGGCAGCTCGCGCGGCTCGGTGTACGGGAACATCGGAATGTTGATGCGCTTGCGGCCCTTGAAGCGGCGGAGCTGCTGCGCGAGGTACTCGGCGCGCTGCCCCGCCAGGCGCGGGTACTCGCCCATCTTGCCGCCCTGGCCCTCGGCTCCGTGGCAGGCGGCGCAGGTGCCGTTCACGTCCTTGCCGTTCTCGAGGTCCTGCGCGACGGCCAGCGCGGGGAGCGCGGTGGCGAGGAGGAAGAGCACGGGTCGCATCGAGGCGACCATTCAGCGCCCGCCGGCCGCGCGCAAGCCACGCTCACGCTCGAGCCTTTGATGGACTCACAGGTCCGGTGAGCATTCTGAATCGCGCCTGGTCACTTCGACGGCGGCGCGAACGTCTGCGCCATCTGCTGGTAGCGGTAGCGAAGCCGCTTGCCGACGTCCTCGGCGGAGTTGGTGTCGGAGCGCGGCCAGGGGGTGAGCGCGAAGTGCGATTGCTGCGGCGCGCCGGGTGAGCCGCCGGCGCCCCACGCTCCAGAGGTCAGCCGGTCGTCCGAGTAGGCGAAGCCGGGCGCCTTGGCGAGCCGGTCGAAGTCGCCGGGCCCGCTGAGGCCTTCGCCGTAGACGATGCAGGGGTACTCCGAGCAGTCCACGCTGGTCACCTGGGCCTCGTCGAAGCCGGCGGCCCTGAGCGCGGCGGTGACGTTCTTGAACAGCGCGTCGCTCTGGAAGCGGGGGTCGAGATCAGGCGGGGCCGCGATCGGCGCGCCGATGTCGGCGAGCCGGTCGGCGCGGACGCGCTCGAGCTGCGCCTGCGTGTGCTCGAGCTTCGCTCGCAGCTCAGCGTCCTCCGCGGTGGGCGGCGCGCTCGGTGCCGGGCGAGGGGAGGACGGCACCAGCGGTGGAGGGCGCACCGCCCCGGGAGCGGGGACGGTCGCCGAGCCACGCACGGGGGCGTCCGCGCGACTCGACGGGCCGGAGGGCTCACGTATCGGAGCGGCGGCCACGGCGGGCGGCGCGCGAAAGGCGAACCAGCCGATGGCGAGACCGATTCCGATTCCGGTGGCGAGGAGCGCGGCGTTTCGGAGCATCGCGGCGCCTTACCTCAAGGCGACCGGGCCGGCAGCGCCTCGGCGAACAGCGCCAGCACCCGCTCCCAGTGTTGCTCCGACGCCTTGGCGTCGTAGGCCGGCGTGTCGGCCATGGCGTAGCCGTGCGCGGCGCCGGGGTTCAGCTCGAGCCGGTAGCGCACCTTCGCGGCGTCGAGCGCGGCGGCGAGCGTCTGCTGGTCGTCCGGCGTGCAGCTGCGGTCGTGGTCCGCCACGCCGAAGTAGAGCCGCGCGCGCACCTGGCCGGCGGCGAGGTGCGGGCTGTCCTTCTCGGTGGAGACGAGGTGGCCGCCGTGAATCGAGGCCACCGCGGCGAAGCGCTCGGGGTAGACGCCGGCGGCGGCGAAGGCGATGCGCCCGCCCATGCAGTAGCCGACCGCGCCGACGGGCCCCTTGGCGATGGCCGGCTGCCCGGCCAGCGCGTCGAGCCAGGCGCCCACGTCGCGCATCGCGGCGGCGTTGGTCACCTGGTGGATGTAGCCCATCAGCCGGCTGCGCTCGTCGGGCACGGTCCACACCGTCTTGGGGTCGAACGGCGCGAAGTCGCCGGCGCGGTAGAGCAGGTTCGGCGCCAGCACCGCGTAGCCCTGGGCGACCAGGCGCTCGGACATCTGCCGCACCACGGGCCGCAGGCCGAAGGCGTCGGTGAACAACAGCACCGCCGGGAAGGGGCCTTCGCCGTCGGGCAGGTGGAGCCACGCGTCGGCGACGCCGTCGGGAGTCGTGAGGTCGAGCGGGCGAGCCTTCATTCGGTCTTTGGGGCCGCGCGAGATCAGTGCAGGGCGGGCTGGAGAGGGCGGTAGAGCAGCAGCGCGCCTGCCGCTCCGGCGACGGCGCCGCGCAGGTCGTCGGGGAGGCTCGCCGCCCAGAGCACGCGCCCCTGGTTCTCGAGGTCCACCGCCGCCACCAGCGCGCCGCCGAGCGTGAAGGTGTACCCGGTGGTCTCGTTCAACCGGGTGTCCCGGTCGGCGATGCGGTGGGTGCCAGCCACGTCGAGGCGCCGCGTGCCGTCGGTCAGGACGCCTTGGAACAACGACGGCTCGAGCGCGTCGCCGGTCGGCCTCAGGCTCAACGCGAGCCGCCACGACAGCCCGCCGCCGGGGGGAACCAGGGCGGCGGAGAACGAGCCCTGGCCCTGCGACGGAATGGTCAGCTCGCCGACGAGCGTCTCGTGCACCCGGCTGTTGGTGCCGACCGCGCACTGGACCTCGTAGAGCGGCTGGCCCTGCTGCGAGAGCTTGAACGTCCACGACTGGTTGGTCGTCGCCTGCATCGGCCCGGAGAAGTTCGACGTCCCGGAGTCCGACATCGCGCGGTGAACGTCGTCCACGGTGTACGCCGTGCCGAGCGAGAGGTTCTGGGCGACGTTGAAGCTCCGCCCTTGCACCGGCAGCGTCACGGCCGACTTCTCGAAGTCGGTCGGCAGCGCCATGCGCGTGAGGGTGCAGCCGGTCAAGAGCAGCGGGAGCGAGAGGCTGAGCAAGCGGGGGCTCATCGTGCGCCCAGACCCTAGCGTCGGGCGCCGGCGGCTGGAAGCTCGCTGGCCTTGTCTCAGGGGCCGAGCAGGGCGCGGAGCAGCTCGCGCTTCGTTCGGCAGCGCTCCTCGGTGATGCCGTTGCCGTAGGACGCGACTCGCTCCCCTCCGGTGAATACCTCGGCCCGCCAGGGCTGCCCGAGCAGCACCACGTGGACGTAGGAGGCGAACGAGTCGGCGAAGTCGTCGAAGGGGTTGATCGAGGCGTAGAGGGTCGGGAAGGAGCTCGTGGAGATCTCCGACCACTCGCGCGGCAGGAGGTCGTTCGGCGCGACAGCGTCGCCCTGGGCGTAGTAGCGCAGGCGAGGTGCGCCGGCGCAAAGCGGCACCTTCGGCGCGAAGCCCGTGCCCTGCGCGGCCCAGGACACGTCCTGGAAGGGGAAGGGCCCCGCGCGCGGCACGTCCCTCCAGCTCGGGTGGTGGCGGCCGGTGGCGCCCACCACGTGGCCGAGCTCGTGGAGGAGGATGAAGCGGAACGCGCTCTCGAGATCGTCGGCGCCGGCCGGGGCGATGGTCAGCGCGACGCGGTGCGGCCCTGGGCGGAACGGGCTGGCCTCCTTCCACGTGGCCCACGCGTTCGCGGTGCGGGACAGCACGAGGCGGTCGAAGACGATGAACGCCGCCTCTTCGCCGTCGGGATGCTCGTTGACCGTCTCGGTGTAGCCGCTGGTGCCCAGCCCCTCGACGAAGAAGACGCCGACCAGGCGCGGCTCAACCAGCTCCACCACCCTCGGCGGCAAGGAGCGCAGGGCCCGCTCGACGGCGCCGCGCTCCTCCGCGCTCGGCGTCCAGGCGGCGGGCCGCGCCGCGTAGCCCTCGAGGGCGTTGTCGCGAGCGAGGTAGTCGAGCACTGGCGCGGGCGCGGGGCCGACGCGTCCTTCGAGCGGCCGGGCGAGGGCCTCAGTCCACGTCACGCGCTGCCGAGCGGGGTGATGGTCGAGCGCCTCACGCTCCGCTCGGGCCGAGCGCCAGCAGCCTGCGGTGACGGCCGCGAAGACCGCGAGCGCGAGGACCGCCCAGCGCGGAAGGCCCGAGCCACGAGCGAGCGCGGGGCGTGCGGAGTGCAGCGGAGCAGATTTGCTCATCAGCGCTTCTCCTTCGACGAGAACGAACGACGACCCGGTCCCGCCGGATCCGAGGCGGTGCCGGTGCACGGCTCCCCCTTGCGAGCGTCGGTGAACGCTACGTCACTCCCGGTGCGCGCGCTGCGTTCTTCCTGCGCCGGCGGTGACGCGCCGACGTTCGCGCTCGCCGCCCCGGCGCGGCGTCGCTACGTTCGCCTCGACGAGGGTGACACGGTGGACCCCAGACGCACAGCGCGGACGAGCCGGCTGAAGCGCACGCTGTGGCGCCTGTCCACGCCGCCCATCGCCTCGGCGCTGCTCGCGTACACGCGGCTGGTCTTCGCCACCTCGCGCCTCGAAGAGACCGGGCCGGGCGCGCACTTCCAAGGCCCCGCCATCTACGTCAACTGGCACCGCTACCTGCCGCTCCTGGTGCCGCTGCACGGCCGGGCGAGGCGCTTTCTGATGATCTCCCCTGCGCCGCACATGGCGCCCATCGCGCGGTGGAGCGAGAAGGGGGGCCTCAAGCTCGTCCCCGGCGCGAGCGGCGAGCGCGGCAAGGAGGCGCTGGAGGAATTGGCGCGGCGCGTGCGCGAGGGCGGCTCGGCCTTCATCGCCGTCGACGGCCCCGCCGGCCCGGCGCAGGTGGTGAAGCGCGGCTGCGTGGACCTCGCCAAGGCCTGTGGCGCGCCCATCATTCCGGTGGCGTACACCACCCGGCGCGGCTTCTCGAACAGGACGCGGTGGGACGACAGCCTCGTCGTCGTGCCCTTCGACGAGGTGACGGTGCGCTACGGCGAGCCTGTGCGCGTCGCGCCCGACGAGCCGGTCGAGCGCGCGTGCGAGCGGGTGGCGGGGGCCTTGCGAGCGGTCAGCGCTTGAACGCGTCCATCGCCTTGCGGACCGGGTCGTAGTCCGCGTCGGCCACGTCGGCGACGCCGTCGGCGAGGAAGGCCGCCTGGAGCATCTTCTTGCCGGCGTCGGAGCCGGAGAGCTTCTTCGCCTCGCCCTTGAGCGTGTCGGCGAGCTCGGCCGGGAAGCCGCCGCGGGCCACCAGGGCGTCGGTGGGGATCTCGCCGGTGGTGGTGATGATGGTGAGGCTGTCGGCCTTCTTGCCCAGCGTGCCCTCGCACCCGTTGGCGCGCACCTTCTGAGACGGCGGGTCCTCGGAGAAGGTCGCGCCCACGTCGAACTTCCCGCTCATCACGCCCTGGCAGACGGCGTCGTGGGTGCCGGCGAAGTCCTGGCTGGTGAAGACCTGCACCGGGTCGATGCCCGAGAGCATCAGCTGCGCCTTGGGGAGGATGTAGCCGGTGGCGCTCGACACGTCGACCCAGCCCACCTTGAGGCCCTTCGCCTTGCGCACCGCCTCCAGGTCCTTGAGCGGGCTGTTCGGCTTCGCGAACAGCACCGAGCGGTAGGTCGCCTGGCCGTGGCGGGTGGTGCGGAACAGCGGCGCCGCCTTGGCCTTCTTGTCGAGGCGCAGGTAGGCGAGCGGGCCCATCAGCGCGAGGTCGACCTCGCCCTTGCCGAGCGCGTCCACCAGCGCGTCGTAGTCGGGGAAGATCTTCTCCCGCGCTTCCTTCCGCAGCGTGCCCTTCACCCAGCCGGCGAGCGCCTGGGACTGGCTCTCCACCACCTTGGCGTTGGTGGAGGCGACGAGCCCCACCAGCACGGGGCCGCTGGCGGTGGGCGCGGGGGCCGCGGCCTTGGGAGGCTCGGCGGCGAGGGCGACGGACGCGACGAGGACGAGGACGGCGACGAGGCGCGTGGTCATGGCTTGGTCTCCACCGGAAGCGGCGTGGTTCCTTCTTGGTCGACGATGTTGAACTCGACGCGGCGGTTGGCCTCGCGGCCCTTCTCCGTGTCGTTGGGCTGGGCCGGCTTGTCCGGGCCGAAGCCCACGGTGCGCAGGCGCTCGGCCTCGACCTTCTTCTTCACCAGGTACGCCTTGATGGCGTCGGCGCGGTCCTGCGAGAGCTTGCGGTTGTAGGCCGCGTCGCCGGTGCTGTCGGTGTGCCCTTCGATCTGCACCAGCTTGATGTCGGAGTGGCTGAGGATGACGTTGGCGATCTGGTCGAGCATGGTGTTCGACCGCTTTTGAATCGTGGCCTTGTTGAAGTCGAAGTAGACCTTGTCCTTGATCACCAGGCGCTCCTTGGTGATGACGACCAGCTGCTTCTCCTTCTCCGGGCAGCCCTGGTTCGAGGCGGGGCCCTTCTCCGTGGGGCAGTTGTCGACGTGGTCGGGCACGCCGTCCTGGTCCTGGTCGGGCCACGGGCAGCCCTTGTTGTCGACCTCGCCCTTCTCGGCGGGGCAGGCGTCGAGGCGGTCGACCACGGTGTCGCCGTCCTGGTCGGTGTCGGGGCAGCCCTTGTTCTCCGGAGGCCCCACCTGGTCGGGGCACTGGTCGAGGCGGTCGACCACGCCGTCGCCGTCCTTGTCGGTGTCGGGGCAGCCGTTGTTCTCGGCGGGGCCCTTCTGCAGCGGACACTTGTCGGCGCCGTCGAGCACGCCGTCCTGATCATTGTCGGGATCGGGGCAGCCGTCCTCGTCCTGGAAGCCGTCCTTGTCCTCGGGCTCGTTGGGGCACTTGTCCTTCTCGTCGGGGACGCCGTCCTTGTCGTTGTCGAGGTCGGGGCAGCCGTCCATGTCCTCGAAGCCGTCCTTGTCCTCGGGCTGGTCGACGCACTTGTCGTCCTTGTTGACGATGCCGTCGCCGTCCTGGTCGTCCTCGGCGGGCGCGCGCGCGGGGATGGGCAGCGTGAAGGAGACGCCGGCGGTGAGGACGTGGTTGGGCTGCTGGGTGAGCGGGTTCACGCCCATCAGGGCGTAGCGGACGAAGGGCCCGACCGAGAGCCCGTCGATGAGCGACAGCTCGGTGCCCGCCGACACGTCGAAGCCCGGCCCGACGCCGGCGATGGCCCAGGTGAAGTGCGCGTCGGCGTAGAGGTTGCCCCAGAGCGTGCCGTGCGCCCTCTTCCCGGTGTGGAAGTAGTAGCCCTTCTCGTCGTTGAAGAGCCTCAGGCGCGCGCCGACGCCGAAGCCGAACGCGGAGCCGCTGGCGAGGGAGGTGTAGTAGCCGGCGCCGGCGCCGAACATCTCGACCTGCGGCGCGATGGGCCCGAGCGGCTTGATGAGCGTGGTGTCGAGCTTCAGCGAGGCGGTGTCGGCGAAGACGCGGTCTTGCAGCACCGAGCCGACGCCGAGGTCGAAGTGCAGGTTGAAGTTGCCCTGCTCCGCGAGCGCCGGGGTGGAAGCGAGGACCAGACAGAGCAGCAGGGAGTGACGCACGCGCATCGGGGTGGCTCCGCGGAGGATGAAGAAGCCAAAAGACCCTAGAGCACGAAGTGCAGCGGCAAAAGCGATTTCCCCGAGAGGAGTCCCGCGCGCCGCTTCGTCGTCCGCCGTTCAGCGCCGCCGCCGCAGGACGAGCGCCACGACGCCGAAGAGCGCCACCGAGCCCTCCGCCGCCGAGCAGCCGCAGCCGGGCACGGGGCCCAGCGTGGCCCTCATCGCGGGCGACGTGGTGGTCGGGGAGACGGAGCCGCCGCCGGTGCCACCGCCGCTCGCGCCACCGCCTGCTCCGCCACCGGTGCCTCCGCCGCCGCCGCCCGTGCCTCCACCGGCGCCGAAGCACGACGAGACGTGCACCGGGCGCGTCGAGGTGCAGTCCGTCGGGCTCGCGCAGGACGGCTCAGGGAGCGCGGGCGGCGAGCCGGCGGTGCCGATGTTCGCCGGGTCGGGGTAGGCGAAGGGCAGCGACGTCCAGTGCGAGGTGGTGGGCGGGTGCTCCATTCTCCCAAAGACCTTCTCCTGGTAGGGCGCCGAGCCGCCGACGTTCGGGTTCCACACCCCGCGCGTCGAGGAGTACGCCGCGTTGTTCGGGTTGTTCTTGGTCGCCAGCCCGTTGTAGGCCCAGGTGGCGGTGTACCAGTGCTCCACGACGCTCGGCAGGTTGTCGCCGACGCACTGCGTGTAGCTCCACTTCTGCGCCAGGATCTGCGTGCCGGTGGCGAGGTTGTAGAGCGGGTCGCCCGCCACGCGAGCGCGGTCGTAGCCCGGCGCCTCTCCCACGTGCATGCCGCTGGTCACCTGGCCGATGCCGTAGCCGCAGTCTCTGGCGATGATGGTCTGGGACGGTTTGCCGACCTGATCCGGCGGCGAGTCCGGGACGCAGAACTGTTGCCAGAAGCTCTCCTGGTAGGCGATGGCCTTCAAGAGCTCGCAGGGGAACTTCGCCGAGACCTTGTGCGACGGCGTCGGCTTGCCGCAGCCCTCGCCGAGATCCGGCACCGCGGGGCCGTTGTTCCCCCAGGCCGAGGGACCCTGCGCCACCAGCGAGAAGATGGACTGCCACTGGGAGACGGAAGGGTTGGTGCCCGGCACCGCCTCCACGCCGCAGCTGAGGGTGTTCGACGACGAGGAGAGCGTGTAGCTGGGGCAGAAGCCGGTCACGAGCTTCGCCACCGTCACGCCGACGAGGAGCGCGCTCACGGCAGCACCCCCGCCACGTCGAGCCGCACGCCCGGCGGCGTCACCACCTCGAGCGCGGCGCCGTCCTTCGCCCGAATCGCGAACGCGCTCGGCAGCGCCGACGGCGTCTCGTGGAGCCCGACGACGAGCCCGTGGGCCTGCGCGCGGACGCGCTCGTAGCCTTTGCCCCGTGCGCGGAGCACCGGCGCGCCCGTGGCGGCGTCGACCAGGCCGGCGGCCTGCGCGGGCGCGAACGCCACCCGGCCGTCCGCCCAGACGGTGGGCAAGAGCGCCATGGTGGGACCTTGGGCGAGCGTGGAGAGCTCGCCGGTCAGGAGGTCGAGCGAGCGCACCTGCCACCTTCGGGTTGTGGCGCTGGCGGCGGTGAAGAGCACCCGGTGCGCGGCGGGGTCGACCACGAAGTCGCGCGAGGTGTCGGGCACCGCGCCGAGCGGCCGTTCTCCCAGGGTGTCGGCGTGCAGCGCCTCGAGGCGCGCGCCCTTCTCGTCCACCCGGTAGACGACCAGCTCGCGGCCGAACGCGCCCGCGAGGAAGAGCAGGTAGCCGCGGGTGGCCAGCACGGTCCGCGCCGCGCCGGTGCGGGGTTCGAGCTCGTCGATGGAGAGCGCGTCGACGCGCAGCCCGCCCGGCTCGACGGGGAGCGCGCCGGCCGCGCCCCGCACCACGAAGACCCGGCCCTCGGGCGTCACCAGCGGCCGCGTGGAGACCGCGAGGCGATCAACCAGGAGCTTCGCCGGCGTGTTGGCCTCGAGCCGGAAGAGCCCGGAGGCGAAGGACTCGTCGCGCGAGCGCTCCACGGTGGCGGTGGCCAGCACCACCCGCGTCCCGGGGAGCACCGCGCCCAGCACCGTCGACCCCTCCACATGGGTGAAGCGGGCCACGGCGGGCTCGAGCGCCTTCGTGCCCACGCCCTGAAAGCGCAGCTCGGTGGTGTCTCCCATGGGCGGCGTGCACAGCACCGCCACCTCGGGCGGGGAGGCGGCGAGGGCCAGCGAGGCGAGGAGCGCGAGCATTCCCGCGACCTTGTCGGAATCCAACCAGCGCCGCCGTCGAGCGTTGATCACCCTCAACTCCCGGCGCGCTCGGCCCTGACGGCGGCGTGACACGCGAGGCGCACAGTGCACGCACCTTCGCTCGGGAGCTCTTCATGCGCGTGTTGCTCAGCTCGGTGTTCAAGCCCTACGCGGTCGACGACGAGTTCGGCCGCAAAGAGAACGTGATGGAGCTGTTCCACAATCAGGTGACGCGCGAGCAGGGCATCTTCAGCCTTCGCATGAACCACCCGTCGTCGGGGTTGCACCTGATGGCGGAGAACCTGGACTCGCCGGCGATGGTGCTCGACTTCCCGTCGTTCGCGGAGTTCGAGCGCGAGGTGCGGAAGGGCTACGACGTGGTGGGCCTGTCCTTCATCGTGCCGAACTTCAAGAAGGCGCAGGCGATGGCGCGGAAGGTGCGGGAGCTGTCGCCGAAGACGCGCATCGTGCTCGGCGGGCACGGCACCACCGTCCCCGGCGTGGAGGCGATGATTCCGCACGACGCCATCTGCAGAGGCGACGGGGTGGCGTTCATGCGTGAGTACCTGGGGGAGCAGGTGGGCCAGCCCATCAAGCACCCGGCGGTGTACTCGGCCTTCAACCGCAGCTTCCTCGGCGCGCCCATCGGCGGGACCTCGGCGATGGTGATGCCCGGCAACGGCTGCCCCAACGCCTGCGACTTCTGCTGCACCACGCACTACTTCAACAAGAAGTACACGGCGTTCCTCGACACCGGGAAGCAGATGTTCGACGTGCTCTGCGACCTCGAGGCGAAGCTGGGCGCGACGGAGTTCTTCGTGCTCGACGAGAACTTCCTCAAGTACCGCGAGCGCGCGCTGGAGCTGCTCGCGCTGATGGAGCAGCACCAGAAGCAGTGGAGCTTCGGCATCTTCAGCTCGGCGGAGTCCATCGCGCAGTACGGCCTCGACGTCTTGCAGCGCATGGGCATCTTCTTCCTGTGGATCGGCGTGGAGTCGAAGCGCCACGTCTACTCGAAGAACAAGGGCGCGAACCTGAAGGTGCTGATCCAGTCCTTGCGCGATCGCGGCATCAACGTGCTGGCGAGCGGCATCCTCTTCCTGGACCACCACACGCCCGACAACATCGACGAGGACATCGACTTCCTCACCGACCTGGAGGCGGACTTCGTGCAGTTCATGCAGCTCGGGCCCTTGCCGGGGACGGCGCTGTACAAGCGCATGGAGCTGGCCGGGAAGCTGAAGCAGAACGTGCCTTACGAGGAGTGGCACGGTCAGAAGCGCATCTGGTTCGAGCACCCGCACTTCACCTCGGCGCAGTCGGAGGGCGTCTTGCGCGAGGCCTTCCGCCGCGAGTTCCTGGCGAACGGGCCGTCGATGCTGCGCATGGTGGAGAGCTACCTGCGCGGCTACCAGAGCCTCTCGGGGACGACGGACCGGTACATGGAAGGGCGGCGGCGCCTCTTGCGCGACCGGCTCGAGCTGCACCGGCCGACCCTGGCGGTGCTGGCGCACCAGGCGCCGAACCAGGCGTCGCGGGTGCGGGCCGAGAAGGCGGAAGAGGCGATGCGCCGCATTCTGGGGCCGATGGACGCGGCGACGCTGGCGAAGACGGCGGTGCTGCGGGCGACGGCGCTGGCCGAGGCGCTGCGGCTCAAGACCGTGGGTAGCGCGCGCCAGCCACCGACGCAGTGGACGGGCTACCGCATGGCGACCGTGCCGGTGACCACGAAGGTGCGCAGCCGGGTGGAGACGGCGCTCTCCACGCAGGCCACTCGCGCGAGGGCCGCGCTGGAGCCGACGCTCGCCGCCGCGCGGTGGATGCTGTCGGGCGAGGCGCTCGCGGAGTAGCGCCCGAGGCAGGTGGAGGATGGGCTCAGCCCTGAAGATCCATCACATCTGGACTCGCAACCGTTCAGCCCGAGCGGAGCCGATCGCGTCGAACGGCCCGCTGCTCAGTCTGCAGCCGGTGACCGCGGTGCTCGTCGCCTTCGAGTGAGGAGGCCTTTCCACCCCTCCCGTGCTCTCGGCGCCGCTTGCTCGGCGTGAGCGAGCGACGAATTCGGGGGCAGGTGGGCTCGTACCCCAAACAGGGGACGCGTGAGGGTGTCACCGCGGCGTAGTTCGTCTACTTCATGGTGAGACTTCCCCTTGGGCGCCGAACGTCGGTCGATGCCCTTCCGATGTTGGTCGTGAGGTCTGGACTCTCGGCGGCCGGCAGCGGCCCGTCGCCGTTGATGATCTGCGCCTCGCGCCGACACCGGAGCAATTCTGTCCGACCTCTTACACGGGAGTACGAATGAACCGCAGATTGGCAGTCTGTGTTGGAATGCTTGAGTCTCCGTCGCGGCCGGCTACTCGCACGGCGGTCATTCTGACGGCCACGCTCTTTGCCGCGTGCAACTTGATTGGCGGCAGGCTGGGCGACGAGTGCTCCACCGAGAGTGACTGCGCTAGCGCCTACAGTTGCGTGAAGTGCTCGATTCGAAACGCCTGCTACTTCGGCGACATGCTCGATAACGACAGCTCGTTCGAGAGGGTGTGCGGCGTCTACGGGGCCGGGAAGCCAACCGACCACCGGTACGGCGGCGGGGGGAGCGGAGGGAGCGGGAGCACCAGCTGCAACGCCAGTAGCGCATGGACGTGCAGCTATGACGGTCAGGCGACCCCCATGTGTCAGTACGCGTGTTCGCTTTCGGGCTCGCAGCGCGCGCAGACCTGCCAGTCGCTCGCAGGCATGCTCACCAGCGGCAACGCCGGTTCGTGCTGCCCCGTCTGCAGGTAGGTCGTCCGCGGCGCGGTGGCGTCGATGGGCTGCACAAGCAGGCGTGATGGCTGGGGTGATCCGGACGCGAGGCATTCCTCCCCGGGACTGTGGTACGCCCGTCGCGCTTCACCAGGGCCGCCGCCTCCCCCCGAGAGCACCACATGCACCTTCGTCTCCGAGTCGTCCTCCTCGCCGTCGCCGTCGGCGTGCTCAACTTCGCCTGCCCCTCGTCTCCGGCCGTGTGCGGCGACGGCAAACTCCAGGGCAGCGAGGTCTGCGACGACGGCAACCTCACCAACGGCGACGGCTGCGAGGCCGACTGCACCATCTCTCCGCCGGCCCCGGTCTGCGGCAACGGCACCCTGGAGGGCGACGAGGCCTGCGACGACGGCAACCTGGTGGCCAACGACGGCTGCGAGCCCGACTGCACCAAGACGCCCACCCAGTCCATCTGCGGCAACGGCAAGAAGGAGGGCGTCGAGCAGTGCGACGACGGCAACACCACCCCCGGTGACGGCTGCGAACCCAACTGCACCTCGAGCGTCCCTGGCGTCTGCGGCGACGGCACCGTCAACCTCGGCGAGACCTGCGACGACGGCAACACCACCTCCGGCGACGGCTGCGAGGGCGACTGCAAGGCCCTCACCACCACCGGCGCCGTGCTCGGCTGCCCCGGCATCAACGCCCCCGTGCCCACCGCCGGCACCTGCGCCGTCACCACCGGCGACCAGAACCTCCTCATCACCGGCGTCATCCTCGGCGACGGCGTCACCTACGTCGGCGGCCAGGTGCTGGTGGACCCCGCCGGCACGCTCACCTGCGTGGGCTGCGACTGCGCGACCCAGGCCGGCGGCGCCGCGGCCACCAAGCTCGTCTGCCCCAAGGCGGTGGTGAGCCCGGGCCTCATCAACAGCCACGACCACATCAGCTTCCAGGGCAACCCCGCCAGCAGCACCGCCGAGCGCTACGAGCACCGCAACGACTGGCGCAAGGGCCTCAACGGCCACACCGCCATCAACAACGGCGGCAACGCCACCAACGCGCAGGTCCGCTGGGCCGAGCTGCGGCAGGTGATGAGCGGCACCACCTCCATCGTGGGCGCGACCTACACCTTGAACGGCAACAAGGGCCTCTTGCGCAACCTCGACGCCAACGGCGACGCGCAGGAGGGGCTGGGCGCCCAGGCCACCGACTCCGACACCTTCCCGCTGGGCGACTCCACCGGCCTCGAGCTCACCAGCGGCTGCGGCTACCCGAAGATCCCCGCGCCCTCGGTGGTGCCGGCCAACGCCAGCTACCTGCCCCACGTCTCCGAGGGCATCGGCGCCGCCGCCAACAACGAGTTCATCTGCCTCACCCAGGCGAACGGCACCGGCATCCTCTCGCCGCGCACCGCGCTGGTGCACGCCATCGGCCTCAACGCCGCCAACATCGGCCTGGTGGCGCAGACCCAGAGCTCCATCGTCTGGAGCCCGCGCTCCAACGTCTCGCTCTACGGCAACACCGCCGCCATCCCCCTCTACAAGAAGCTCGGGGTGCGCATCGCGCTGGGCACCGACTGGACCATCTCCGGCTCGATGAACCTGTTGCGCGAGCTCAAGTGCGCCGACTCGCTCAACGCCACCCGCTTCGACCACGCCCTCACCGACGAGGAGCTGTGGAAGAGCGTCACCGCCTGGTCCGCCGACGCCACCTCCACCGCGAACAAGCTCGGCCGCCTCGCGCCCGGCAAGCTCGCCGACCTCGCCATCTACAAGCGGAAGGGCGCCGCGCTCCACCGCAGCGTCATCGACGCGGAAGCCGCCGACGTGGTGCTCACCATGCGCGGCGGCAAGGTGCTCTTCGGTGACACCCCGCTGGTGAACGCCTTCGACACCCAGGCCTCCTGCGAGGGCCTCGACGTGTGCGGGACGCCGAAGTCGGTGTGCGTGAAGACGGAGCTCGCCGCGCTGGCCACCGGCACCCAGCCCGCCAACACCCTGGCCTCGCTCACGGCCGCCAACACCAGCACCTACCCGCTCTTCAGCTGCACCGCGCCCGCCAATGAGCCCACCTGCGTGCCCCAGCGCGGGCCCAGCAACGTGAAGAACGGCTCCACCACCTACACCTCGCCCGCCGCCGCCGGAGATCAGGACGACGACGGCATCCCCGACTCGAGCGACGACTGTCCCACCGTCTTCAACCCGGTGCGCCCGATGGACAACACCAGCACGGTGAGCGGCCAGGCGGACTTCGACAACGACGGCAAGGGCGACGTCTGCGACCCGTGCCCGCTCGACGCCAACTCCACCACCTGCACCGCCTTCGACCCCAACGACGTCGACGGTGACGGGCACCCCAACGCGCAGGACAACTGCCCCTCGGTGAAGAACGTCTCCCAGACGGACTCGGACACCGACGGCAAGGGCGACGACTGCGACCCCTGCCCCACGGTGCCGAACCCCGGCCTCGCGGTGTGCCCGTCCACCATCTACGACATCAAGCAGCAGCGCACCCCGCTGGGCGTGCCGGTGGGCCTGGGCAACGCGCTGGTCACCGGCGTGGGCGCTTCGGGCTTCTTCCTCCAGGTGCACGAGAACGACACCGGCTACGCCGGCCGCGACTACTCGGGCGTGTTCGCCTACGCGCCGAGCTCGGGCCTCACCCAGGGCGACCGCGTCGACCTCTCCACCGTCACTCCGGTCACCTTCGGCGGGCAGCTCCAGCTCAACAGCCTGCCGGCCCTCGACGCCGGCCTCACCATCCTCTCCTCCGGGAACCCGATGCCGCTCGCGGTGGTGGCGGACCCTCAAGACCTGGCCACCAACGACGGCGGTCTCTCCACCCGGCTGGAGGGCGTGCTGGTGCGCGTGGACAACGTCTCGGTGCTCGACGTGAACCCCGACGCCGGCGCGTTCGACAAAGCGCCGCTCAACGAGTTCGTGGTGACCGGCGGCCTGCGGGTGAACGACCTGCTCACGCTGGTGACGCCGTTCCCGTCGGTGGGCCAGCCGTACGCCTCCATCACCGGCGTGCTCGAGTGGCGCAACGGCAACTTCAAGCTCGAGCCGCGCTCCATGGCCGACCTGGTGAACGGCCCGCCGGTCTTGACCGCGCTCGACCCCGCGAGCTCCTTCATCCGCGAGGACGCGGGCGTCACCCTGCCGCGCCCGCTGGTGGTGCGGCTCTCCAACGCCTGGACCAGCGACACCACCGTGCTCGTCACCGCCTCCACCGGCGACGTGCTGGTCGGCGACGGCGGCGTCATCGTGGTGCCGGCGAACCAGACCACCGCCCAGGTGCCGCTCACCGGCCTCACCGCGTCCGACGGCGGCGTGCTGCTCACCGCCACCCTGGGCACCACCACGGTCACCGGCACGGTGCGGGTGCTCACCGCCACCCAGGCGGCGCACCTCGCCACCCTGACCCCCGCCACCGCCGCGGTCGCGCCCGGCGACACGGTGCACTTCACCGTGGGCCTCGACGTCCCCGCGCCGGCCGATGTTCCGCTCACCGTGACGGTGAACCCGGCCACCTTTGGCGCCGCCGACGCCTCGGTCACCGTGCCGGCCGACCAGCTCACCGCCTCCTTCGATCTGGTGGTGGACCCCAACGCCGGCGACGCGGGCGTGGTGACGGTGGCCAGCGCCACCGAGCAGCTCTCGGCGCAGGTGACCGCGCAGCTCGTCGGCGCGATGCACCTGGTCCTCTCCGAGGTCGCGCCGCAGGGCCCGGCCGGCGCCGGCGACGAGTTCATCGAGCTCTACAACCCGACCTCCGCGGCCATCGACATCTCCGGCTGGAAGCTCCAGTACAAGTCGGCCACCGGCACGACCTACAGCGCCAAGGCCACGGTGCCGGCCAACACCAGCATCCCGCCGCACCGCTACTACCTGGTGGCGAGCAAGTCCTATGGCGGGCCGACCGCCGACCTGGTGCTCACCGGAGACCTGCAGCTCTCGGCCACCGCGGGCCACGTGCGCGTCATCGACGACACCGGCCTGGAGGTCGATCGCCTGGGCTACGGCGCCGGCGCCAACGCGGGCGAGACGCAGCCCTTCGCCACCGCCGCGCCGTCGGCCGGCTCCTACGAGCGCAAGGCCCTGGCCAGCTCCACCGCGGCCTCCATGAGCACAGGCGGCCCCGACGCGGCGAAGGGCAACGGCCAGGACACCGACAACAACGCGCTCGACTTCGTGGCCCGCCCCACCCGCGAGCCGCAGAGCCTGGCCAGCGGCGCCACCGAGCCGTAACGGGAGGGCGCGCTCCGCCATCGACCGCTGGTTCCCTCGAGGGACCGGCGCCGCCGCCGTTCGCCGGTGGCGCGCGAGCACGCGAGGTGGTGCAGTCCGGCGAATGCACTGCGTCTTCGCGGCCAACGGCACCTGGGGCGACGTCGGGCCGCTGGCCGAGCTGGCGGTGCGGGTGGCGGCGTGCGGAGTGCGGGTGACCTTCGTCTCGACGCCCTTCTTCGCCGAGGGGCTCGCCGCGCGGGGGCTCGAGGTCCGCTCGGCCGGGCCGTTCTGGGACCCGGTCGC
The DNA here is from genome assembly GCA_037443525.1 of Archangiaceae bacterium. Lineage (GTDB taxonomy): Bacteria > Myxococcota > Myxococcia > Myxococcales > Myxococcaceae > JBBIOE01. The sequence continues at coordinate 36,192 of JBBIOE010000028.1, forward strand.
CGCGCTGGCCGACCCGCGGCTGCGGCACCCGGTGATGGCGCCGGTGCACATCTGGAGGCTGGTCTTCCAGCCGCTGTTGGCGCCGATGTTCGAGGCCGCCCGCGCGGCGCTGCTCGAGGAGCCGGGACCGGTGGTGCTGCACCCCTGGTGCTTCGGTGCGCAGCTCGCCGCGGAGTCCGTCGGGGCGCCGTGGGCGATGACCGCGCTCACCCCGGTGACCTGGTTCAGCACCGCTGACGTGCCGGTGACCGGGCCGGTCGAGCTTCCGGCGTGGCTGGCCCGGGCGCAGATGGCGGGGCCCACGCACCTGGTGCTGCGCTCGGTGTTCGGCAAGGGCATCGCGTCCGAGGCGCGGCGGAGGGGGCTGCCGGAGAAGAAGGACCGGTTCTTCGCCGCTACCCGCGACGCCTCGCTCAACCTCGCTCTCTGGCCGCGCGCCTTTCGAGGTCCGGCGGTGGACGATCCACCCCGGGTGGCGTGGTGCGGCTTCCCCCAAGCCGCCGCCGCGACGGCGCTCCCCGAGCTGCTCGAGCGGTTCCTCGCCGAGGGCCCGGCGCCGGTGGTGGTGGGCCTCGGCTCGGCGCTCCCGGCGCTGGCGCAGGACCTCTACGACCGCGCGGAGGAGGCCTGCCGGTCGCTGGGCCTCAGGGCGGTGCTGGTGGGGGCGGCGGAGCGGGAGCCCTCGCCGGGGGTCCTGAGGCTGCCAGCCGCGCCCTACGCCTCACTCTTCCCGCGCGCGCGGGTGGTGGTGCACCACGGCGGCATCGGCACCACCGCCGAGGCGCTCCAGTCCGGCCGGCCGCAGCTGGTCATCCCCTTCGGCGCGGACCAGCACGACAACGCGGCCCGGGTGGTGCGCCTCGGGGCCGGACGACGCCGGCTGCGCGACCGGGTCACCGCGCCCAGGCTCGCCGAGGACCTGAGGGCCCTCACCGAGACCCCGTCGTACCTCGCCGCCGCGAAGGCCGCGGCGACGGCGCTGGCGGGGGCTCGGCCGGGGCTCGACGTGGCCGCGGAGCACGTGCTCGAGCTGGTCCGCGGCGCCGGAGGTCCCCGCGCGCTCGCGGCTCGAAGCCCTGCCTGAGGGCGCCGGCGCGGGGACGACCACTCCCGCTACGCCCGCTTCATGCCCGCCAGCACGGTGCCGTTGAGCGCCTGCACCAGGGGGACGTAGGAGAGGCTAGCCCGGAAGAGGTTGTGGTTGATGAGCAACCCCACGTTCCCGAAGATGATGGCGCTGGCGAGCGTCTTCGGGTCGACGTCGGTGCGGAACTCCTTGGTCTTCTGCTGCCCGTACCGGACGATGGTCTCCACCGCCTGCGCGTAGACCTCGAGCGCCTTCCGCAGGGCCTCGGCGATGCGCTCGTTGTTCTCCGCCGACTCGGCGCCCACCATGCCGAAGAAGATGCCGTGCTCCTTGTGCTCCTCGAGGAAGCGGGCCATGTGGTCGACGAAGGCCTGGAGCCGCCCCGCCGCCGAGCGCTCCTTCGGGTTGTCGAGCAGCGGCTCGAAGCTCTGCACGAAGCGCTGGTGCAGCTCGTCCACCGCCGCCAGCAACAGGTCTTCCTTGGTGGGGAAGTGCCAGTAGAGCGCGCCCGGCGTCATGCGAATGGCCCGCGCCAGGTCGGCCATCGTCGTCGCCAGAATGCCCCGCCGCGCGAACAGGTCGATGGCCGAGCTCAAGATCTCCGCCCGAGTCTTCTGCGCCCGCTGCTGCTTGATGGCTCGACTCGCCGCCGGCTTCACCATGGCGGGGACCATAAACCTTCCGACGCGAATGTCATTCACAGGCAGGAGAGCCCGGCGTCCACTCCCGCGCAGCTCGTGCCCTGGGCGCACTCGAGCAGGCTCACCAGGCCGCCGTCGGTGCACTTCAAGATGCGCTGGCCCCCGTCGGGCTGGCAGCGAATCTTGCCCTCCGCGATGGGCGCGCAGCGATCGCCCAGCGAGTTGCCGGAGGTGTCGCAGGTGAGCGAGTCGCCCTGCGCCGCGCAGCCCTCGGGGCCGTGGCAGTCGGAGTAGACGGCCCAGCGCCCGTCCTGGCAGCGCAACAGCCGCGGCGCCCCCTCGTCGCACCCGGGAGCCTCGGGCGGGCTGCACGGGTTGCCCGGCGCGATGGGCTGGGGCGAGGGGGTGCAGGAGGCCAGCGCGAGCAGGCCGGCGGCGAGGAGGGCAGACCGCATCGGGCCCAAGACCTTACTCCCACTGCGGCCGGCCAGAGCGCCCGCGCGCCGCGCCGTTCTGCGCTAAACAGCGTCGCCGTGGACCTCTTCTCCGTGGTGGACCCACGGCTGGCCGGCGAGCTGCGCGCGGACTTCGAGCGCCGGAGAGATCTGCCCGAGGAGCCCCTCCCCGTCGGCGTGACGGTGGTGCTGGCCGGCCACCGGAGCGCGGGGAAGTCGCGGCTCCTCCCGCACCTCGCCGCCATGCTCGGACGAGAGGCCGTCGACCTCGACCTGGAGATCGCCCGCCGCGCCGGCCGCCCGGTGAAGGACGTCTTCGTCGAGGACCCGCTCGGCTTCCGGGAGGTGGAGCGCGAGGTCTTCCGGGCCCTGCCCCGCGGGAGCGTGGTGGCGGTGGGCGGCGGCTTCCTCGCCCACTCCTCCGACGTCCTCAAGGGCTCGGTGGTGGCGGTGGTGCCCATCAGCTTCGAGACCTACGTCGACCGCCTGAGGGACGACGCCTCGCGGCCCAGGCTCCGCCCCGAGGTGCCCATCGACGTCGAGCTCCGCGAGGTCTTCTTCGAGCGCGAGGAGCTGCACAAGGCCGCCCGCCCGCTCTCCCTCGTCGACCTCCTGCTCAAGGCGCACAGGGGCCGCCGCCCCCGCCGGGTGGTGACGCTGCCGCCGGGCGCCGACCCCTGGCGCTTCACCTGGGCGGCGCGCCACGCCGGGGCCGAGCTGCTCGAGGTGCGCACCGACCTCGCCCCGCCCACCCTCGACCTGCGCCTCGCGCTGCGCGGCCTGCCGCTGCTCGTCGCCGAGCGGGGCAAGCCCATTCCCGAGGCGTGGCTCGAGGCCGCCGAGCTCATCGACCGGCCGCTCGGCTCCGCGCCCGCGCCGCTGCTCTCGCACCACGCCGAAGCGCCGATGAAGACCAGCGCGGCGGTGGCGCTGTGGAAGGGCGTGCCCAAGGGCACCCTGGTCAAGCACGTGGAGCCGCTGGGGAGCCCGGAGGACGCGAAGCGCCTCTTCGAGACCCGCGCCGCCCTGGCCGAGCTCCACGGCGCCGACTGCGTCACCGTGCTCGCCACCGGGCCCCTCTCCACCGCCTTCCGCGCCGTGCTCGCCGTGGACAACGCCCTCGACTACCTCGCGGCGGACCCGAGCTTCATGGGCGCGCCGGGGCAGCGGCTCCTCGCCGACGCGACGAGGGAGTGGCGGCGGTCGCGCGGTGACGGCCGCACCGGCCGCCTGGCCATCATCGGCTCGGGCGTGGCCCGCTCGCGCTCCCCGCGCCTGCACCCGCAGCCCTTCGATCGCCTGGACCTCCCGCGCGACACGCCGCTCGGGCCGCTCTTGAGGGCGCTGGAGCCGCACTACAGAGGCTTCGCCGTCACCGCGCCCTTCAAGAAGGACGCGGCCAAGGCGGTGCATGCCTCCCGGCGGGCGGTGAACACGCTCATCCGCACGCCCAAGGGCTTTCGCGCGCACAACACCGACGTGATGGGGGCGAAGGCGGTCCTGCGCGCGCTGGGCGCGAAGGCGGTGACGGTGCTCGGCGACGGCGGCGCTACCGAGGCCCTGCGCGAGGCCGCCGACGAGCTGGGGGTGTCGCTCGAGGTGCGCCCGATGCGGCTGGGCTTCGCCACCCCGGTCAGAGGTCCGGTGGTGTGGACCTGGCCCGCGGGCGTGGAGGCGCCGAAGGGCCTCTCCTTCGAGAACGCCACGGTGGCGATCATCGTGTACGGGCCGCCCGCGCGGCTCATCGCCGAGGCGGTGCGCGCGCTCGGTGGCCAGCCGCGCTTCCTGGGGCCGCGCTGGTTCATCGCGCAGGCCCGCGAGCAGCTGCGGCTGTGGGAGACGGCGACGTGAACGACTTCGGAGCGCTGTTCCGCCTCACCACCTTCGGCGAGAGCCACGGGCCGGGCCTGGGCGCGGTGGTCGACGGCTGCCCGGCGGGCGTCGGGCTCTCCACCGAGCAGGTGCAGGCGGCGCTCGACCGGCGGCGGCCGGGGCAGTCGGCGCTCACCACCGCGCGCGCCGAGGGCGACCGGGTGGAGCTCCTCTCCGGCGTGTACCAGGGCAAGACGCTCGGCACGCCCATCGCCGCGCTGGTGCGCAACACCGACGCCCGCAGTCAGGACTACCAGAAGCTCGAGACCGTCGACCGGCCCGGGCACGCCGACCGGGTGTGGCGGGAGCGCTTCCAGCACGTCGACCGGCGCGGCGGCGGGCGCACCAGCGGCCGCGAGACCCTGGCCCGCGTCATCGGCGGCGCGGTGGCCGAGGCCCTGCTGGCGCGCGAGCTGCCGAAGCTGTCGACCGTGGCCTGGGTCGCCAAGGTGGGGCCGCTCTCGGCCCAGGTGCCGGCGAGGCCCACCCGGGCCCTGGTGGACCTGCACCCCACGCGCTGCCCCGACCCGCGCGCGGCCGAGGCCATGGCGGCGCTCATCGAGAAGGCCAAGGCCCAGGGGAACAGCTACGGCGGGGCCGTCGACGTGCGCATCGAGGGACTGCCGGTGGGGCTGGGCGAGCCGGTCTTCGGCAAGCTCAAGGCGCGGCTGGGCGACGCCGTGCTGGGCATCGGCGCGGTGGCGGGCGTGCACTTCGGCCCCCCGGACTTCGTCTCGCGGCTCGAGGAGGACGGCGCGCGCTTCCACGCCGTGGGCGAGGAGACGAGCGAGGTCTACGGCGGCATTCAAGGGGGCCTGTCCAACGGGGCGCCGGTGGCGATGCGGGTGTGGTTCAAGCCGCCGGCCACCCTGGGCACGACGGCCACCTCCGGGCGACACGACCCGTGCATCCTCCCGCGCGCGGTGCCGGTGGTGGAGGCGATGGTGTCGCTGGTGCTGGCGGACCTGTGGCTGCTCTCTCTGGCGAGGCCGCACCGACCATGATGTCTCCCCCCCGCCCCGCCACCGTCGACGTCGACGGCCGCTTCGACGTGTTGGCCGAGCGCCTCGCGGGCCTGCCGGTGCTGGCCTTGTGCGACGCCAGGGTGCTCAAGCTCCACCCCCACGTCGGCCGCGCGCTGGCCAAGGTGCGCGCCCGGGTGGTGAAGCTCGACGCCGGCGAGAAGCTCAAGTCGCTCGCCACGGTGGAGCACATCGCCGCCCAGGCGTTGGATCTGCCGAGATCGGTGACGGTGCTCTCGGTCGGCGGGGGCACGGTGGGCGACGTGGCCACGGTGGTGGCGCACCTCCACAAGCGGGGCGCCAGGCTGGTGCAGGTGCCGACCACGCTGCTGTCCGCGGTCGACGCGTCGCTGGGCGGGAAGGGCGCGGTGAACGTCAAGGGCGTGAAGAACGCGCTCGGCGTCTTCCACGAGGCCGACGAGGGCTGGCTCTGCAACGAGCTGTTCACCACGCTCTCCAACGTGCAGCGCCGCGAGGGCTGGCTCGAGGCGTGGAAGATGGTGGTGGCGCTCGACGCGCGGCTCTTCTTCTCCTGGCTGCGGGTGCCGCCGACCCAGGACGTGATGATTCACCGGGCCCGCGCGCTCAAGGCGGCGGTGTGCGCGGTCGATCCCCGAGAGCGGACCGGCGCCCGGGCGGTGCTCAACTTCGGCCACACCTTCGGCCACGTCCTGGAGTCGCTCTCCAAGTACCGCCTGAGCCACGGCGACGCGGTGGGCCTGGGCATGCTGTGCGCGCTCGACGTGGGCTGGCGGCTGGGCGTGACGCCGGCGGACGTGAAGGCCCGCGTGGAGGCCGCGCTGCCGGTGATGCCCAAAGCGCGCGCCGAGCTCGGGCGGCTCTTCTCCGCGCACTCGTGGCGCGAGGTGGAGCGGCTGCTGTTGGCGGACAAGAAGGGCGCGCACGCCATGGTGCTGCTCGAGCGGCCGGGGCAGTGGACGCTGACCACGGTGCCGGCGCCGGTGCTGAAGGCCGCGGTGGCGTCGTGGAGCGCGCGGCGCCGTGGGTGAGGTGACGCTGGTCCCGCCGCCGTCGAAGAGCGACGCCGAGCGCGCGCTGGTGCTCGCCGACGTCCTCGGCGTGCCGCCGCCGCCGGGAGCGGCGCCGGGCCCCGACTCGTCGTCGGACGTGGAGGTGGTACGCCGGGGGCTCGAGGTGCTGCGCTCGGGCGGCGGCGACCTCGACTGCAAAGATGGCGGGGCGCCGTTTCGCTTCCTGGTGACGCAGGCCGCGCTCACGCCGGGCGCGGTGACGCGCTTCACCGGCACCCCGCGCCTGGGCGCCCGGCCGCACCGGCCGCTGCTGGAGGCGCTTCGCCGGGCGCTCGGCCCCCAGGGGCTGGTGCTGGAGGAGGGCTCGCCCTGGCCGCTGGTCGTGCGCGCGCCGGCGACGCCCAGGCCGACGGAGCTCGTGGTCTCCGGCGCGGAGAGCAGCCAGTTCGCCTCGAGCCTCGCGCTCGGCGCCGCCCGGCTCGCCGCCCGCACCCACGCGGCCTCGGCGGTGGTGGTCGAGGGCCACCTCGCGAGCCAGGGCTACTTCGAGGTGACGCTGCGCTGGCTGGAGCGCGCCGGCTTCCTCGTCGAGCGGGCGGAGCGCGCCAGCGCCACGCGCGTCGAGGTGCGCCAGCGGAGCGACGCTCCCGCCACGCTGCCCCGCATTCCCGGGGACTGGTCCGCGCTCACGGTGCTGCTCCCGCTGGCGTGGAAGACCGGTGCGCGCGTGGCCGGACTGGAGCGCGGGACGGGCCTCCCCGACGAGTCGGTGGTCGAGCACCTCGGCTCCATCGGCCTCGGCCTCGAGCCTGCTCCCGACGCCACGGTGCGCGTGCGCGGCGCGGCGGTCCGTGGCCTCGCGGTCGACGCCGCCACCTGCCCCGACGCGGTGCCGGCGCTGGTCGCCCTGGCCTGCGCGCTGCCGTCGCCGTCGACCTTCACCCGCACCGACGTCCTCAGGGTGAAGGAGAGCGATCGCGTCGCGGGCCTCGCCGAGCTGGCCGAGCGCGTGGGCGCCACGGCGCGCGTCGAGGGCTCCACGCTCACCATCACCTCCGGCCCGGCCACCGCACGCTTCGACTTCGACGCCCGCGACGATCACCGCCTCGCCATGGCCGCGGCCCTGGCCTCGGTGCTCACCGGCGCGAGGCTGGAGCGCCTCTCCGGCGCGTCCTCCGTCACCAAGAGCTTCCCCGGCTTCTGGAGAGAGATCGCCAAGGTGCACCCGCCGTTCGCGCGCTTCGCCACTTCGCGACTTCCCAGCGAGTGAGAAACGTCAACGGCGCTTGCACGGAGCCGGAATGCGCCACCCGAGGCCGTCGGTGGTCGGACAGATCGACCCTCGCGGCGCGCCCAACTCTCGGGATTTCGGACGCCTTCGGGCTCGGCAAGGCGATTGCTCATGGGCACTCGCATGAAGACCATCGACCTCGAAGAGCTCCTCCTGGCGAACAAGCGGTTCCGCATGGGCGTGGCGGCGACGTGGGTGATGCTGGCGCTCCTGGCGGTGGGCTTCCTGGTCGCAGCGAAGATGCCGATGCGCCCGCTGGCGCTGGCGGCGGTGCCGGCCTCGCCGCTGAACGTGCCGCTGCTGCGGTCCCTGCCGCAGCCCGAGCCGAAGGCGAAGAAGCTCGTGTTCCCTGCCGGGACCATCGCGCGCCGCCGGTAGGTTCGGTCGCCTGGCAAAGAGTGTCCCGAAAAAGTGTCTGGCCCCGAAAAAGTGTCTGGCACCGTCGCGGGGTATCGCGCTCGTGACCCGCACCTCGAACCGTCCGTCGCTCTGGAGAGCGTGTAGCGTCGCTTCGATGTTTCGCGCGTCGCCCCGCAACCTCTCCACCGCGCTGCTCGGGTTGCTCCTCTTGGTCGGCGCGAGCGGCTGCTTTCGCGCCGTGCGGGCCTGGGAGCTGCGCGGCGAGATGCTCGACCACGAGCTGCGCGATCGCAGCTTCCCCGTCGCGCCCGCCGAGGGGCTCGCGCGCATCGGGGCCATCGCCTCCCTCAGCCGCACCGTCTGCCGCGACGACGCCGGCTGCTCCGCCTGCACGCGGGAGACCTGCTTCGCCCTCGAGCCCTCCGATGCGGGCACGCGCGTGGTGCCCGACCAGCGGCTCAGCGAGGAGTCGGCGCGCACGCTCTGGCAGCCGCTCGACGCCGAGTCCCTCACCCAGGATTCGCGTGGGCTCGACGAGCGCGTGGAGGCGGCGCTGCTCGCGGAGGAGGCCCGCTTCGTTCCACGCTTCGGGCTCACCTTCGGCGCCTTCATCGGCATCGGCCCCGAGGCCGGCGTGGGCCTCCGGCTCGGCGTGCGGCGCTGGCACGAGATGCACGTGCTCTCCTCGCTCGTCGCCGAGTACGAGTACCTCGGCACCGATCTCCGCCAGGCGGCGCTCCTGGGCCGGCTCGAGCTCTCCCGCTGGAGCGAGTTCAGTGCGCATGCCCTCGGCGCACCGTCGGCCTCCGTCGGCCTCGTCGTCGGCGCCACCGGCATGTTCGGCCCCGTGCCCTTCACCCCCGGCTTCCGCGCCGGCTTCGACCTGCACCTCAACGAGTACACCGGCGGCCTCGCCATCCCCTTCTTCATCGAGCTCGCCGAGACCACCACCTGGTCCGGCGCCACCCCGCGGCTCGGCGCGCGCTTCGAGGTGGGCTTCGGGTTGTGACGCCGGGGCACCGATTCGAAAAATGGCGCGCTGGCCGCGATGCTCCATCCTCCTGGGGATGAGCACCCCCCGCGTCGATCCCAGCCAGAGCCTCCGCGTCCGCCGGAGCCAGAACGTCTCCGAGGCCATGGGCCTCTACCTCGAGGCCCTGCGCCTCAAGCGCGGCGTGGACGCGCTGGCGCTCACCACCGACGACGGGCACTTCGTCGCTGGCGCGGGCGAGGGCTTCGACCTGGAGTGGATGGGCTCGGTCGGCGCGGCGAGCCCCTCGCGGCAGCTCGAGTGGGGCGAGCATCAGCTCTACGTCCATGAGCTCGAGGTGAACGACCTCTGGCTCCGCCTCACCGTGGCGGGCAAGCCCCTCGGCGACTCCGACGCGCTCGGCGGCATCTGCCGCATCCTCGCAAGCTGACGGCGTCAGTCTTCCGTCCGTTCAGCAGGACTTCGGTCGGCGCGATGCGGCTGGTCTGGTCTCGCTCGAGTCACCGAGACGGGGAGCGCCCTCGCGCCTCATGGCCGCGCGGTGCGCAACAGCCGCCGCCCGCCCACGAAGACCTCGACGATTCTCCGCGTGGCGCGAATGTCCGCCAGCGGGTCGCCGTCGACCAGCACCACGTCGGCCGCCCGGCCCGGCTCGATGGTGCCGAAGCGCGCCTCGGGATCGAGGAAGCGCGCCGCCCGCGCGGTGGCCGAGAGCAGCACCTCCGCCGGCGGCAGCCCCGCCTCCACCTGGAGCAGGAGCTCGTCGTGGTACGCCCCCGCGAAGGTGGCGAGCGAGCCGTTCGCGTCCGAGCCCACCAGGATCGGCACGCCCGCGTCGAAGAGCTTCTTCACGTTCTTCGCCCGGTCGGCGCGGTGCTTCGCCAGCTCGTCGCCCCAGGGTTTGAAGCTCGTCTTCTGAAACTCCTCCATCGGCTTCACCAGCGAAGCGTCGGAGAAGCTGTCGAGGATCTCCTGGGGCTCGCTCCGCCGCTCCAGCTCCGAGCCGACGTAGTGCATCGCGGCGAGCTCGTCGCTGCGCTCCCAGTTCACCAGCGTCGGCTCCATGCGGATGCCCGAGGCCGCCAGCACCTTCACCTCGTCGTCGCTGAGCGCGCTCGTCACCACGTCGTGCGCCAGCAGGTCGACGCCCGCCCGCGCGCACACCAGCGCGTCTTGCGCCGAGTCGATGTGCGCCAGCACCTTCATCCCCGAAAGGTGCGCCCGCCGCGCCGCCGCCACCACCCACTCGTCGGGCAGCCTCGGCGCGCCCGCCGGCACGCTCGCCACCATCAGCTTCACGAAGCGCGCGCCCTGAGCGGCGGCCTCGTCGACGCGCCTCAGGAGCTCGGCCTCGCTCTCGACGCCGTGGCTGTGCACCCCGGAGACGGTGGCCGCCGCCAGCGGGCCGTAGAGCGTCCTCAGCATCGAGAGCGGGTAGCCGCCGGGCACGGTGAGGTGCGGCCCGGCGAAGAACAGGCGCGGCCCGGCCACCTCGCCCCGGGCGATGCGGAGCCTCAGCGCGAGCAGTTGGTCGGCGTTGCCGCCCGCGTCGAGGGCGGTGGTCACTCCGGCGAACACGGTGGCCTGGGCCGCGTGGTCCGGGTCGGGCAGCGCGAGGTACCAGGGCGGCGCGCCGCTCAAGGCGAAGTGCGTGTGCAGGTCGACGAAGCCCGGGAGCAGCGTCTTGCCGGCACTGGGAATCACCACCGCGCCGGCGGGCGGGGGCGCGCCGGTGGGCTCGAGCCGGGTGATGGCGCCGTCCTCCAGCCACACGTCCTGGTGCTCGGCGGCCTCGGTCGACGTCGCCGGGAAGACGCGCACGTCGCGAATCACGGTGCGCCGCGCCGGGCCGGCCCACGCCGAGAGCTTGGGGCTCGCCGGCGCGTGCACGCAGGCGGTGAGCGCCAGCGCTCCGACGACCGCCCACCGGGTCAAGGTCCGACGACGGGGCGTCGCCGTGCTCACCGGCGCCGACGGTGTCGGGCACGTCGGCGTGACACAGCTCAGCGCCGGCGCTCCGTCACCAGGCGTTCGCCGCGCCCGCGCGCGCCGCCTGCCCCCAGAGGACCCCGCCGTCACTGGCGCATCGTCGCCACGCCGGGCTCGCTGTTGGCGGGCTGCACCTTGCGGTAGCGCAGCGTCGAGCTCTGCACGCAATACTCGTAGCGGCCGTTGCCGGCGTCGAGGTAGCCGCCCGCGGCGCTGTAGGTGCCGCTCGATGCCTCGGTCGCCGACTGGCCCGCGTTGCAGAGGCAGCCGCCGCCGTCCGCGGCGAAGCAGCCCGCGTCGTAGCCGCCGGACTGGATGAGCGTCGTCATGTTGTCGCAGGTGATGTAGCCGCCGAACAAGCAACTGGAGGGGATGTCGATGACCACGTCGAGGTTGAGCTGCGCGTCGCGCAGGAAGGAGCCGGCGTTCTCGTTGCCCACGAAGGACGCCGAGCCCTGCACCGTCCCGGAGAGCGTCTGGAAGCGCGCCGAGGTGCACAGGGTCTGCAGTGAGCTCAAGAGGGGGCTCGGGTCCACGCAGTACTCGGTGACGCACCAGCTCCCCGAGGGGTTGCCGCCGCAGGCGCCGGGGGCCGGGAGCGCCGAGCCGCAGCCGGCGTCGAGCGTCATCGTGACCGGGTAGGGCGTGCACGGGCCCGCGCCGCCGCCAGTGCCACCGCCGGTCGCGCCGCCGCCAGTGCCGCCGCCCGTCGCGCCGCCGCCGGTGCCGCCACC
>JBBIOE010000029.1:0-46421 GCA_037443525.1 Archangiaceae bacterium
CGAGTACGCGCCGGAGTGGGGCAAGGACCTGCAGACCGAGCACGAGCGCTACCTCACCGAGGAGCACGTGGGCCGGCCGGTGGTGGTGATGAACTACCCCGAGCAGATCAAGGCCTTCTACATGCGCCTGAACGACGACGGGAAGACGGTCGCCGCCATGGACGTGCTCGCCCCCGGCATCGGCGAGATCATCGGCGGCAGCCAGCGCGAGGAGCGCCTGGACCTGCTCGATGAGCGCATGAAGAAGCTCCACATCAACCCCGAGGCGTACGGCTGGTACCGCGACCTGCGCCGCTACGGCTCGGTGCCCCACGCCGGCTTCGGCCTGGGCTTCGAGCGGCTCATCGTCTACCTCTGCGGGCTCGCGAACATCCGCGACGCCATTCCGTACCCGCGCGTGCCGGGCTGGGCGCAGTTCTAAAGGGGCGGCCGCGAGTGAGCGACGAGCTCGAAGACGCGCTGCAGGAACTCGCCGCCGGCGGGGAGGCGCCCGTCTACCTGCTGTCTGGCGAGGAGTTCCTCGTGCGGAAGGCCGCCGAGACGCTCATCGCCAAGCTGGTGCCGGGCGGGTCGGCGGACTTGAACCTCGTCACCCTCGACGCCACGTCGCCGCGCGAGGTGGCCGCTGAGCTGGCGATGATGCCGATGTTCGGCGGGCGCAAGGTGGTGTTGCTGCGCGACCCCGAGTTCCTTGCGCCGAAGAAGGGCCGGGCCGACGCGCTGGGCAAGGCGCGCGAGGCGTGGAAGGCGAACCGGAGGAAGGAGGCCGCGCGGCGCATCCTCGCCATCGCGGCGCGGGCCGGGTGGGGCGCGGGCGATCTGGACCCCTCCGCGAGCGGCACGCCGAAGCCGGAGGACTGGCAGCGCGAGCTCTCCATCACGCTCGCCGACGTCGACGTCGAGTTCCTCAAGGAGGTGGCGGCGTTCTGCCGCGAGGAGAACCTCACCGCGCCGTCGGGCGACGAGACCGCGCTGCTCGACTGGCTGAAGGCCAAGCCCGGCAAGGGCCAGGTGCTGGTCATCGTCACCTCCGATCTCGAGAAGAGCAGCGGCTTCGTGAAGCTGGTGAAGGACGAGGGCCGCTTCCTCGAGTTCAAGGTGGCCGCGAAGCTGAAGGACCTCGACCTGACCGAGTTCGTCGCCGAGACCCTGGCGCCGTACAAGAAGAAGCTCGCCCCGGCCGCGCTGGAGAAGCTCAAGGACCGGGTGGGCGGCAACTTCCGCCTCCTGCAGTCCGAGCTGGTGAAGCTCTGCCTCTACACCGACGCGCCGGCCATCACCGCGAAGGACGTGGAGCTGCTCGTCGGCCACATCCGCGAGGGCGAGTACTTCGAGCTCGCCGAGGCCCTGCAGAAGCGCGACTTCCCCACCGCCCTCAAGTGCGTGGAAGACGCGATCCAGCAAGGCGCGGCGCCCTTGATGCTCCACGGCACCATCACCTCCGTCGTGCGGAACCTGCTCGTCAGCTTCGAGCGCATGCAGGCGCTCACCGGCGGCAAGCCCCCGAGGAACTACGGCGACTTTCAGGCGCGGGTGTGGCCCAAGGTCGAGGCCGAAGTGAAGGCAGCCAAGGGCAAGCTGCCGCACCCGTACGCGAGCTTCATGGGCATGCAGTCGGCGACGGCCTTCGGGCGTCAGGAGCTTTTGACCGCGCTCGTCATGTGCGCCGAGGCGGACCTGGCCTTGAAGCTCGGCGGCGACGAGTTGGTGCTCGAGCGCCTCTTGTGGACCGTCTGCGCCAAAGTTCCCGCTTGGGACGGCCTCGCCTCCCGTTAAGAAGGAGCGACCCATGACCCACCGAACGCTCGTCACCTGCGCGCTGCCGTACGCCAATGGCCCGATTCACCTGGGGCACATGGTCGAGCACATCCAGACCGACGTCTACGTCCGGGCGCTGCGCTCGACCGGCGAAGACGTGGTCTTCCTCTGCGCCGACGACACGCACGGCACGCCCATCGAGCTCAACGCCCAGAAGGAAGGCGTCACGCCCGAGGCCTTCGTGGAGCGGTGGTGGACCGAGCACACCAAGGTGTTCTCGGACTTCGGCGTCTCGTTCGATCACTACTCGTCGACGAACTCCGACGAGAACCGGCACTTCGCCGAGCTGATCTACGGGCGCGCGAAGGAGAAGGGCTTCATCGAGAAGCGGGACGTGGAGCAGGCCTTCGACGAGAAGGCGAACCGCTTCCTCCCCGATCGCTTCATCAAGGGCACCTGCCCCAACTGCAAGACGCCCGATCAGTACGGCGACGCCTGCGAGAAGTGCGGCGCGACCTACGGGCCGAAGGAGCTCATCGATCCCAAGAGCGCCATCACCGGTGAGCCCCCGGTGTGGAAGAAGTCGCCGCACCTGTTCTTCCAGCTCGCGAAGCAGGGCGACTTCCTCAAGGCGACGCTCCTGCGTGAAGACTTCATGCACCCTGGCCTCGCCACCCAGCTGCAGCAGTTCTTCGAGAAGGGCCTGGCGGACTGGGACATCTCGCGCGACGGGCCGTACTTCGGCTTCGCGATCCCCGGAGAGACGAACAAGTACTTCTACGTCTGGCTCGACGCGCCCATCGGCTACATCTCGACTGCCGAGCAGTGGGCGAAGAAGAGCGGCCAGGCGAAGGGCGCGATGGACTTCTGGGCCGATCACTCCGACGCGCGCATCGTGCACGTCATCGGCAAGGACATCGTCTACTTCCACTGCCTGTTCTGGCCGGCGGTGCTGAAGGTGGCGGGCCTGAAGCAGCCCGACCACGTGCACATCCACGGGCACCTCACGGTGAACGGGGAGAAGATGTCGAAGTCGCGCGGCACCTTCATCAACGCGCGGCCGTACCTCGACCTGCTCGACCCGAACTACCTGCGCTTCTACTACGCGTCGCTGCTCGGGCCTGGGCCGGAGGATCTCGACTTCAGCCTCACCGAGTTTCGCCAGCGGGTGAACGCCGAGCTGGTGAACAACCTGGGGAACCTGGCGAACCGCTCGCTGTCGCTGCTGGCCAAGCCCGAGCTTTCGAAGGCGTTGGCCAGGCCGAACCCGGAGCTGGGCGGCAAGCTGGTCGAGGACGCGCTGGCGCGGGTGAAGGAGATCCGCGAGGCGTTCCTCAACTTCGATCACCGCGCGGCGATCAAGGCGGTGCTGGAGATCGGCTACTCGGCCAACCAGTTCCTCTCCCAGCACGAGCCGTGGAAGAAGCTGAAGACCGACCCGGAGCAGGCGCGGGCGGTGCTCTCGGAGGCCGCGGAGATCGTGTACCTCCTCACGGCGCTGCTCGACCCGGTGGTGCCGCGGCTGGCGGAGAAGCTGGCGGCGCAGCTCAACCGCAAGAAGCTCACCTTCCAGGCGCTGGAGACGGCGAAGTACCCGCTGCTCGAGCGCGCCGCGCCCATCGGCGAGCCGTCGCCGCTCATCAACCGCATCGAGGAGGAGACGGTCGCGAGGCTGATCCTCCCCGTGGACGCCGCGAAGCCCGCTTCGCCGAAGAAGGCCGAGAAGCCGGAGGCGAAGGCCGAGCCCAAGGCGCCCGCCGGCCCGCCGCCGGAGATCGAGTACGCCGACTTCGCGAAGGTGAGCCTCAAGGCAGGGAAGGTGCTCGCCGCGGAGAAGGTGCCCAAGGCCGACAAGCTGCTCAAGCTCTCCATCGAGCTCGGCGAGGGCGCGCCGCGGACGATCGTCTCCGGCATCGCCGAGGCGTACGCGCCCGAGGCCGTGGTGGGAAAGACCGTGGTGGTGGTGACGAACCTGAAGCCGCGGGCGCTCAAGGGCATCGAGTCGCGCGGAATGATTCTGACCGCGGGCAGTGGCGGGAAGGACCTGGTGCTGCTCGATCCCGGACCGGTCGCTCCGGGTACGGAGGTGAAGTGAGCGGGGCTGGGGAAGCAGACTCGCGGCTCCACCCGTTCAGGCTGAGCGGAGTCGAGGCCTGCCGAGCTCCCGCAGCCGCTCGAGGTGAGCCGGCGAAGCTGCCGTTCGGGCTGAGCGAAGTCGAAGCCTGCCGAATTCCGTTCAGGTTCGCGGGAGTCGAAGTGCGCACGCGGTCTTCGGCACCCTTCGCGCAGGGTGAACGCCAGTGAACGCCCACCCCGACTGGCGCGCCGAGCGCGACGCGGCCCTCCTCGCCCTCGAGCATGAGAAGTCGCCCGGGCCGCGCGTCGACGCCGCGGAGGCCCTCTGCGGTCTCGCGATCGAGGTTCCGGAGTCCGCCCGCTCCGAGTTCGGCCCCGCGGTCGTCCGGCTCGTCTCCGATCCGCAGCCCGAAGTCCGCTGCGCTGGGCTGGCGCTGGCGTCAGAGGTGCTCGACGAGGGCGAGGCCGTCGAGTTGCTCGGCCGCTTCGTGGCCGACGCCTCTCCTCGCGTCCGCGTCGAGGCCCTCGGCCGGCTCGCCGACTTCGCGCACGCCGACACGCGAGGCATCTTCGCCGCCGCCCTGGAGGACGATCACTTCCCGGTGCGCTTCGAGGCCGCGCGGGGCATGGTCGCGCTCAAGCACTCCGCCGGGCTCGAGGTGCTGCTCGAGGCCCTCGACGACGCGGAGTACCGCTTCCGCGCTGCCGCCGCCCTCGCGCAGCTCGGCAACCCCGCCGCGCTGCCTCGCCTCCAGCGGGCCTTTCGCGGGTGGCTCCTGCCGGCCTTCGATCGCACCCAGCTCGCCGGAGCGCTGGCGATGCTCGGCGATCCGCAGGGCGTGGTGCACCTCGAGAAGCGCGCCACCAAGGGCTGGTCGATGGACCGCGCGATGGCCGTCGAGCTCCTCGGCGCGGTGAAGGCCAAGGGCGCGCTGGAGCGGCTCACCGGCATCCTCGAGGACCCGAAGGACGTGTGCCGGGGCGCGGCGGCGCGCGGCCTCGGTCTACTCGGTGACGCGAAGGCGGCCCAGGTCCTCTTCGCGGCGCTCGACCGGCCGAACCTCTCCGCCGATCTGCAGCTCGACATCGCCGAGGGGCTCCTGCTCCTCCAGACCCCGGAGGCGCGCGCGCGCGTGGAGCGCCTCACCATGACCTCCGACGAGGACAAGGCCGCCCTCGCGGACCTGCTCGCGCACTCGCCATGATGCTCATCGACGCCCACTGCCACCTGGAGCCCAAGGACTACCCGGTCGCGGCCGAGGTCATCGCCCGCGCCCGCGCGCAAGGCTTGGTGCACGCCGTCATCGTGGGGCTGTTGCAGAAGCCCGGCGACTTCGGCCACGCGCTGGAGCTCGCCCGCGCCCACCCGGACTTCCTCTCGCCCACCATCGGCATTCACCCGCACGACGCTTCGGTGGCGACGCCCCAGGACTGGGCCACGCTCGAGGCCCACGCCGCCCGCTCGGAGGTCATCGCCGTCGGCGAGGCGGGCCTCGACTACTACTACGATCACTCGCCGCGGGACGTGCAGGCCCAGGCCTTCCGCCGCCAGTGCCAGCTCGCCAAGAAGCTCGGCAAGCCGCTGGTGGTGCACGTGCGCGACGCCCACCAGGAGTGCCTCACCATCCTCCGCGAGGAGGGCCTGAGCCGCGGGCAGATCCACTGCTTCACCGGCGACACCGAGGCGGCGCGGGGCTACTTGGACCTCGGCTTCCACCTCTCGATCTCCGGGGTGGTGACGTACAAGAAGTCGGAGGCCCTCCAGGCGGCGGTGGCCTTCGCCCCGCTCGATCGCCTGCTGGTGGAGACCGACAGCCCGTACCTCGCGCCGGTGCCCTACCGCGGCAAGCGCAACGAGCCCGGCTTCGTCGCCGAGACCGCCAAGAAGGTCGCCGAGCTGCACAAGCGCGACCCCGAAGACGTGGCGCGGACCTGCGCGAAGAACACGGTGCGGCTGTTCGGGTTGAAGGTGGCGCTGAGCTGATGGTCGGCGCCTCGCCGACGAAGCGAGGTCGTGCGCCGGTCGCGAGCGTCGCGCGGGCGCTCCTCGGGGCCGGTTCGTGCCTCGGCGGCGTGCTGCCGCACCGCGAGCCGCGTTCACGGCAGAAGGCCAGCGCCTCCACGTCGAGCCGCAGGGGAGCAGCGCGCTTCCCCTGGTCGGCATCGGCGACGACGTCGAGGTGACCCATGAGGCCGGCGATTCGTCGAGTGCAGCCGTCTCCCTCCCAATCGGGAACATCGACTCGCTCGAGCTCCTTCGGCGGCGTCGTGGCGGAGCTCGCGGCTGTCGCTCTCGCCCTTCGCCGACGTCGGAATTGCGTCGCCCGCACGTGAGGCGCGCGGACGGTCAGCCGGGCTTCGCGGTGGTCGCGACCCTCTTTCTGCGGAGCCAATTCACGAGAACGAGGATGGGGGCGCAAAGACAGAAGAGGCCGCCCAGCGCCTGTCCAGCGAGATAGCCGAGTCGAAACGACTGGCTGGATCCGAACTCGGGCTTGGTCCGCATCGTTGTCGGCGCCTTGAGACTCCTCAGCAGCGCTTGCGTAGCTGGATCGGGCGACGGCGCGGTGAAGGTGAACGTGATGAGCTCGTCTTCCGAGGGGACCATGATGGTCTCCACGGATGCCCGGTTCGGTGTCTTGAGCCGTCCGGCTTCGTTCATCTCGAAGCTGGAGAGCGCGACGGTGACTCCTCCCGCCTCAACGAGCTCATAGTCGTGCGCCCCACGTGGCTTGACGCAGTACGTCCCGGCGGACCCGAGCCCGCTGAGCAGGCCCGCGACTGATTCGTTGAGCTTCGCGTCGCTCATCGTGGACGCGCCGGGCAGCGCGACTCTCGTTCCGGTCAGGACCACGTGGCGAACCGGATCATTGGCGAAGACGAAGACGCCTCCCTTCGTGAACGCACTCAGCCGCTCCGCGGGGATGGCTGGGCAGCTGTCGGGGCCCGACGACTCGGGCAGATCGACGCAGACCAGCTCGTTCGGAATCTGAAACTCGAGCCTTGAATGCGGCTCCACGGCCGACAAGACCACCCAAAGTGCCCCGATCATGCGGGGCAGCATCCTGCCGGGGTGTCAGGACCGCAACTCGGAACCGATCAGGTCGGCTGCACCGGCGCCGCGCTCCCCAGCTGCCTCGCCAGCACGTCGAGATCCTTCTCGATGTTCGGCATGTCGCTGAGCACCGCCTCGGGGTCGTACTGGAACTCCGCCTGCGGTTGGGAGAACAGGGCCGTCAGCGCCTGGTCGCCCTTCTTGTCGGTCCACGCGGCGTAGACGATGCGGCCGCGCTCGAACACGCAGAAGCCCTCGTTCGGCCCGTTCCGGACGTTGAGCCGGCCCGACTTGCGCGAGCCACCCAACAGCCGCGCCAGGTCCGGGGCGGGGAACTCGTCGAAGCTCCCGCGCACCTGGTGTCCGGGCCCGCCGTGCTGCACGCGGTCGGTGTAGGTCGAGAGGATCGTCGTCGCCGCCTCGTCGGGGTTCAAGGGCAGGGGCACGAAGCCGGTCGCGCCGGCCTGCACCAGCTTCTCCTTGCTCTGCGTGTCCGTCGGGTCGCCCAGCACCAGCACCGGCAACGACGCGCTCTCCGGCCGGGCGCGGACGAACTGCACCAGCGCCATGAGATCGTTCAACCCGAACGCCAGCCCCACCGCGATGCTGTCCGCCTCGCCCGAGAGCACCGCATCGATCACCGAGTCGAGCTTGAGCACCGTCTGCACCACCACGCCCTGCTTGGTGAGCGCGTCCATCAGGTCGGTGCGCGTCGCCTCGTCGGGGTCGGCCACGAAGATCTGCCGCCCGTCGTTCTCCAGCCGCTGCTTCAAGAGATCGCCGCTCTGGAGCGTGGCCAGCGTGTCGACCACCACCGCGTCGAAGAGCTTGCCCGCGTTCTCGCGCAGGTAGCTCAGCGCCTCGGGCTTCGGCAGCACGTGCCCGAAGGGGTTGAAGGGATTCCTCGTCAGGTCGAAGAACGCGTCCACCGCCGCGATGATCCGCGCGCCCATGGCGATGTCCTCGCCCTTGACGCCCTGCGGAATGCCGGTGCCGTCGTAGGCCTCGTAGAGCTGCGCGAGGATGGTGTTCACCCCGCCGTGCAGGTGCACCGTCTCGAAGAGCTTGATCGGCGCGCGCACGTAGCGCTTCGCCTCCACCTTCGCATCCGGCGTCATCGCCAGGGACGCCAGCGTGAAGTGCTTGTCCGGGCGCTTGCCGAGATCGTGCAGGTAGGCGGCGATGCTGGTGTGCGCCACGTCGCGGGGCGTCAGGCCGATGCGCCGGGCGATGAGCCCCGACTGCCGCGCCACCTGCGCCGAGTGGCCGCGAAAGTCCTTCCGCGGCATCTCGATGAGCCCCACCAGGATGTTCATCGTCTCCAGGTAGTCGTTCTCGGCGATGGTGCCGCGCACCGCGCCCAGCGCCTCGCGCAGCTGCGTCGGATTCGCCTTGCTCGACGTCTTGCCCGAGCCTCGCGTGCCCTCGTCGATCGGGGCCATGCGCGAGTCGCTGCCTTCGTACGACCCGCCCGCCACCGGCCGGGGCGCCGAGGCCCTCGCCGCCGCGCCGCCGTTCTCCAGCGCCGCGAAGGCCGTCACGTCGCCGTAGTAGAACTTCTTCACCGCCGCCCGGATGGCCGAGCGCATGCCCACCATCGGGTAGACCTCGCCCATGCCGGTGATGAGCGCGATCTCCTTCACCAGGTCGACCTTCTGCGGCTCGGCCATCACCACCGAGAGAATCTGGCGCTCGGCGTCGTAGGCGATGGGCACGAAGTCCTGCGCCTCGGCCATGCGCACCGGCACCTTGTCCAGCACCTCGGTGGGGATTCTCGCCTTGGCCAGCTTGTCCGCGGTGACGAAGCGGGTCTGGTACTCCTGGGCGAGGAAGCGCAGGAGCACCCCTTCCTGCATCAGCCCCAGGTCGACCAGGCAGTCGCCGAGGCGGCCGCCGGTGATCTTCTGGTGCTGGAGCGCCTGCTCGACCGCCTCCTTGGAGACGAGGCCGGCGTCGACCAGCTTCTCACCGATTCGCTTCGTGCTCATGCGCCCGCGGGGACGTTAGCTCTGCGGCGGCTCCGAGGAAGCTTTCTCTCCCTCGGCCTTGGGCAACAGCTCGGTGAGCGGCTTGAAGGACAGGCCCTCGGGCAGCGACGGATCGCGCTTGGCCTCGGGCTTCGCCTCGCTCCGCACCTCCCCATGCGGGCGGTGCTCGACCCGGGGCTTGGACTTCCGCTCCGCCCGCTCCGGCCGCACCGAGCCGCCCGCGCCCTGCGCCAGCTTCTGCGCGATGCGCTCGTCGATGTAGCGCTCCATGTGGCGCAGCAGCACGTCGAGGGCCTGGGTGAGCTGGGGGTTGTCGAGCACGCGCAAGAGCCGCTGCCGCGTCGCCTTGTGGCTCAGGGAGTCGCTCTCGCCCTTGGCCTCCTCGTCCTCCCGGGGCTTCTTCTCCCGGGTCGGCGGGGCGGACGACTCCGGCGGCGGCACGAAGGCGAACTCGGCCGCGTCGATGGGGCCGGGGTCCAGCCGCTCCAGGGCGTCGATGACCACCTGGGTCTTGCCGTGGAAGCTGCCGACCCTCCCCTTGATGAGGAGGTAGTCGCCGGGGGCGAAGGCCGCGCCCGCCGCGTCGACGTTCTCGAACACCCGCGCGTCGACGGCGCCGGTCTTGTCGTGGAGCGTCACGGCCAGCCAGGGCTTGCCCTGCCGGGAGGTGTGGAGCTCCTTCTTGTCGGCCTTGAAGACGGTGTGGATGGTCTCCCCGGCCTTGAGGTCCTTGGCGTAGACCTTGCGGATCTGCTCTTCGGTCGTGGGTGAATTTGTCGGGTTCATTTGAGTCTCGGCGGGAGGGCGTGACACACTACCGGGCCTCTTTACGACTTTCGACGGGACGAAACCATGACGAGTCTTCTCTTGATTCCCCTGATGGTGTTGGCGGCCGATGAGCTCAAGTGGGAGCTCTCCACGGAGGACAACGGCATCAAGATCTACGGCCGCAAGAAGGCCGACTCCGAGGTGCGGGAGATGAAGGCCCAGGGGCTGGTCGACGCCTCGCCCCAGGAGATCTGGAAGGCCATCCGCGACTACGAGGGCTACACCAAGAACATGCCCTACACCGAGGAGGCGAAGGTCCTGAAGCGCGACCCGGGCGACAAGACCATCCTCTTCTACTCGCGCCTCAACACGCCGCTCGTCGATCGCCGCGACTACATCTTGAAGATCATCGACGAGTCCGACTGGAAGGAGGGCAAGGGCTTCATGAAGGTGTCGTGGACGGCGGTGAACGATCAGGACGCGCTCATGCCGGTGAAGGGCGACGTCGTGCGCGTCCGCGTCAACGACGGCTACTGGCTGCTCGAGCCGCGCGACGAGGGGAAGAAGACCTACACGACGTATTACATCTACACGTCGCCCGGCGGCTCGATCCCCAACTTCATCGCCAACAAGGGCAACAGCATCGCGGTGCCGAAGGTCTTCGAGTCGATCAAGAAGACCGTCGAGGGGTACCGGCAGAAGAAGTAGGCGAGGCCGGACGCCGGCGGGTCAACGGTGCGGCTTCGTCCGCTCGAAGGCCCGTCGCGACACCTGGATGATCACCAGCGCCACGGCTACGGCCACCACCAGGCCGACGCCTTTGTCGACCAGATCCTTCTGCTGCATCTTGTAGAGCGCGTAGGTTCCACCGACGACGCCGAGCATCACCCAGGCGAACCAGGTGCCGCGCCACACCTGCTCGCCGGTCCGCCGCGCCCGGGTCAGGGTGGGGAAGGTGGACGCCTTGCGCCAGTGCTCCCAGCCCTCTTCCTTGATCTCGTCGTCGGGCTCCACCAGGCCCAGGAGCCAGGCCTCCTCGATCTGCCCGAAGCTCGAGTACTCCAGCTCGCCGTCCTTGTTGCGCACGCGGTACTTCACGACGAGAGCTCCTGGCAGATCTGCTCGGCGATGCGCAGGCCGTCGATGCCGGACGACACGATGCCGCCGGCGTACCCGCAGCCTTCGCCCGCGGGGTAGAGCCCCTTCATCGACACCGACTGGAGCGCTTCGTTCCGCGTCACCCGCACCGGCGCGCTGGTGCGGGCCTCGATGCCGATGAGCAGCCCGTCGCCGGTGGAGAAGCCCTTCATCTTGCGATCGAAGGCCTTGAGCGCCTGCTTGAGCGAGGCGGTGAGGGGCGCCGGGAAGAGGCGGTTGAGATCGGCGTGCGCCACTCCGGGGTGGTACGAGGTCTTCCCCGGCGCGCGCTTGAGCCGCCCGGCGAGGTAGTCGGGAATGGTCTGCGCCGGCGCGACGTACCGCCCCCCGCCGAGCTCGTAGGCCTTCTGCTCCCAGTGCCGCTGGAAGGCGAGGCCGGCGAGCGGCCCGTGGAAGCCCTCGCGCGCGAAGTCCTCCACCGAGACCGAGACCACGATGCCGGCGTTCGCGAGCTTGGAGTTGCGCCGCGAGTTCGACATGCCGTTGGTGCACTGCATGCCCTCTTCGGTCGGCGTCGGTACCACCACGCCGCCCGGGCACATGC
The DNA here is from genome assembly GCA_037443525.1 of Archangiaceae bacterium. Taxonomy (GTDB): domain Bacteria; phylum Myxococcota; class Myxococcia; order Myxococcales; family Myxococcaceae; genus JBBIOE01. Next base: position 11,348 of record JBBIOE010000029.1, read on the forward strand.
AGAAGGAGTAGACGCCGCGTACGTCGCCGCCCACCGCCAGGTTCTCGGCCAGCTTGTAGTCGGCCGGGGGCAGGTCGGGGTGATCGGCCACCTTCTCCCCGTACTGGATGGCGTTGATCAGCGCCTGGGGGTGCTCGGCGCGGAACCCCAGGGCGAAGGGCTTGGCCTCGATGAAGATCTTCGAGTCCTTCGCGAAGCGCTCGTAGAGCTCGCGGGCCGAGTTCCCCGGCGCCAGCACCACGCGATCGCCCGACACCGTGCTGCCGTCGGCGAGCGTGACGCCGGTGACGCGCCCGTCCTCGGAGAGGATGTCCTCCACCCGCGCGCCGAAGCGCACCTCCACGCCCTGCGCCACCAGCTCCTGCCGCAGCTTCTCCACCGCGAAGGGCAACAGGTCCGAGCCGATGTGCGGCTTCCCCTCGACCAGGATGGCGTCGGGCGCGCCGGCCTTGGCGAAGATCTCGATCACCTTCCGCACGAAGGGATGGTTGAGCCGGGTGGAGAGCTTGCCGTCGGTGTACGCGCCCGCGCCGCCCTCGCCGAAGTTCATGTTAGACTCGGGGAGCAGGGTGCCGTCGCGCATCAGCTTGGCGACGTCCTTCCTGCGCTCCATCACGTCCTTGCCGCGCTCGAGCACCACGCTCTTCACGCCGCGCTCGAGCAGTCCCAGGGCGCAGAAGAGCCCGGCGGGCCCGAAGCCGACGATGATCGGCCGCTGCTCGGGCTGGCGCTTCACCGGCGTAGGCAGCGGCGGCGGCGCCTCCACCACCGCCACGTCCGGCGGCAGGCGATCGGCCAGCTTGCCCGGCGCCACCTCCACCTCCAGGGTATAGATGGTGCGGGGGCTGTTCTTCTTCCGCGCGTCGAGCACCGAGCGCACCACCCGCACGCTCGTCACGTCGGCCGGCGTCACCGACAGCTTCTCGGCCGCCTTGGTCTGGAGGAGGGCCTTGGGCTCGTCGAGCCACAGCGGCACGTTGGTGATGCGCAGGGCCACGGCCGAGGCATGTACACGGCCTGCGACGGCCCCGTCACGCCCTTCTGGCACGACCGTTGTGCCCCGGTCCGGTGCGACCCGCGCTTCGCACCCCCTCCCAGCGTCCCCAGGAGCGGTGCGAAGTTCCCTTCGCACCCGTAGCCTTGAAAATCAGTTAATCGTTTGAAATTGCGACTCTTTTACTGACCTAGAAAAATGGCACGGGAAGTGGAGAGGGTCCCCGCCGAACTCAAGCGGGAGGAACGAACGATGAGCACCGACAAGAAGGGCACCAAGATTCTTGCCAGGACGTTCTTTGCCCAGCTGCGCGGCGGGGGATATACTGCCAACCAGATCGTCGACATCACCACGGAGTTGTTGGACCTGGTGGCCAACGATCTGAAGGAAGTGAAGCCCGTCGAGGGCGAGCAGGCGTCGAGCCGGCTCAATGCCTGAAGCGGGAGCGCCCGGGAGGGTGGCCTGAATCCGGACTGGCTTCGGAACTCAGGCGCTCTCCGGGACCGTAGGAGGCGGTTCGAAGTGAATCGCTGCGAGACCCGGCCTGGAGCCGGGTTTTTTTATGCCCTGCGCCGAGCGCGCTGCCGCGCCACTGCGGTGCTGGCGCAGAGGAAGAGCAGCCCCAGGGTCATCGCCGAGAAGACCTCCGACTCGGTCCACCGCAGGGTCTGAGCCCACAGGCCCAGGGCCACCACGCCGATGGCCACGTCGAGCGCGATGGGCTTCTTGGCCTCGTGCATGAGCCCGCCCCCGCACACGACCAGCGGGCCGCCCCAGGCCACCTGCCGCTCGATGGCGCCCAGGTTGGCGAAGATGGTGCTCGCGTCGTGCACCAGGATGGCGGCGAAGATGACCACCGTGCCGATGGCCAGCACCGCCACCCCGGCGGCGGCGGCGTCCTTGGTCACCCGGGCCTTCTCGTGGAGCTGCTCGGTGGCGAGATCGACGAGCTGCTCCAGCGCCGTGTTCAGCATCTCGGCGAAGAAGACCATCATCACGCAGAAGATGAGCGTCACCTTCTCGGCGAGGCCGAGCGGCACGCCCTGGCCGACCTGCGCGACGAGCAGGGCGGCCACCACGTGCATGCGCATGTTCCGCTGATGGACGACCGTGTGGAGCAGGCCGTCCCACGCGTGCAGCGCCGAGCGCATGAAGCTCGTGGGCTCGCGCTTCGACTGGAACGGAGGGGGCGCTTCGGTCACGCCCCTCCGCTTAGCACGCTCGGCGCGTCGGTTGCCGAAGAGGCGCCCATCGAAGCCGGGGCAGTTCGCGCTCGCAATGACGTTCGTGACTCGTGGGCCTTGGTAGGCTCGCGTCCCGATGACGTCTCGCGTGCACGAGGTGACGACGCTCGCTCCCGAGGAGCCCGGGCTCGCGGCGCCGTCGGCCGAGGTGGCGACGACCCTGGCGGCGGCGGTGAGCGCGCCGGTGGGGGTGCTCGCGGCGTCGGTCACGGCGCTGGTCGAGGCGCTGCAGAAGGTCCGCCCGGGTCCGGACGCCGAGGCGAACGGCCGCGCCGTCCTCGGGGTGCTCGACGAGCCGAGGCTCGTGCAGGCGGTCGACGGCTCGGGGCGCGAGGTGCGCGTGGAGGCGGTGGGGGCGCTGTTGCGGCTGGGCTACCCGTGGGCCCTCCAGATGGACCCGGCCCACCTCGAGCACTACCGGGCGGCGACGGCGCGCAAAGGCCGAAGCCGGTGGTGGCCGTGGGTGCTGCTCGCCGCGCTCCTCGCCGCCGGCGGAGGCTTCGCGATCTGGCTGTCGACGGCCAGCCTGCTCACGGTGCCGACGGTGCGCAGCGCGCCGTTCGCCACGATCGAGCTCAGCGTGGCGCGGGTCGAGCTCGGCGCGCCGGGCTTCGAGGGCGGCCTGACGATGAACGTCGCGGCCTCGGGGAAGGCGGCGACCTTGCCCTTCACCTCGGTGGACACGGTGAAGCTGGTGGACGCCACCACGGGGCAGGTGCTGCGCACGTGGAGCAAGGCCGAGCTGAAGGACGTGGGCACCGTCGACATGCCCGGCGGACGCGGCCACCTGTACCGCCTCTCGGCGCCCATCGAGCGGGGGCTCCTCGGCGAGGTGTGCCTCGTTGCCACTGGAGATCTCGTCGGCCTCAGCCCGGCATCGGTGCGCTCCCCGGTCTTCTCGGTGGAGACGTTGCCGGTCGCGAAGTGGTGATTCGAACGCGAATCCTCGCGAGCGCCGCCCTCAACCGTGGCGGAGCTGGAAGAGGGCCCGGCGCACCTTGGCGAGATCGTCCTTCAGGTTCTGGTTCTCGGCCTCGAGCCACTTCACCCGCGCGGCGGCGGTGGCGAGCTCCTTCTGGGCGCGCGCGAGCTCCTCGGCCAGGCGTGGGTTGGCCGAGGGAACGGCGGTGCCGTGAATGACGGGCGCTGACTCGGCCGTGCCGGTGCGCCTGGCCGAAGGGGGCGGCGCCGGCACCGCCACGAACTGCGGCTGCGTCGCGGCGCGCGAGAACTCCGGCAGGTCGAGCGCGTCGCCGTCGAGGAGGGCCTCGCCGGGCGCGAGCAGGAGCAGCAGCTGCCGCAGCCTCGCCATGGTCTCGTCGGCATAGGGCTCGAACGCGATGCCCAGGCCGGCCGCCTGCCGCCCGGCCGCTTCGCCCTTTCGCACCATGGAGACGACGCGGCCCTGCAGCCGCAAGGGGACCTTGAGGCCCGGGTGGCCCAGCTCCAGCGTCAGCTTCGAGCCCACCGGCAGCGCGTCGGCGCCCCGAACGAAGGCGCCGCCGAGGGAGAGGTTCTCCACCGCGTGGCCCGCCTTCGCCGTGCCGAGGAAACGCAGCTGCGAGGTCACGCCCTCCGCCCGCACCCGCCCATGTCGCCGTTTTGGCATCGAAAAGACCCCCGACGCTCTTTAACCCTTGAGCGGGCGGCCCGAGCACGAAATGAGACGCGGCCGCCCTTGCCAGCGGCCCCCGCGTCATTCCAGGGTGCGCGGATGCTTCGTCTGCGCTCGCTCGGAGTGGTGGTGGTCTGGGCCGTCGCGCTGGGGTCGTGCTCGGCGCCGTTGCCGCCGCTCCAGCTCCCCGAAGGGTGCCAGCCGTTGCTCGGCGGCGCCGACTGCTTCCTCCCGTACCCGTCGGACTTCTTCCGGGTCGAGGACGCGAGCGGCGCGCACCTCGCGATCACCGGCGCCGCGGTGCAGAAGACGACCAGCGGCGTGACGATGGACCCGAACCGCCTGACGCCCGCCGACGGGTACTCCACCATCCCCACGCTGGTGGCGATGTTCCCCGAGGAGGTGGTGGCCGACGGCTTCGTCCGGCTGGAGGACGGCGGCGACCCCTCGCTCGTTGCGGCCACCTCCAACACGCTGATCGTCGAGGCGGGCACGAGGAATCTGGTGGCGCACTTCGTCGACCTCGACGCCCACGCGACCGACCCGAAGCGGAGGGCGATCGTGCTGCACCCCTTCGTGGGGCTGAAGCCGTCGACGCGCTACGTGGTGCTGATCAAGGGCGTGAAGAACGCCGACGGCGCGCTGGTCGCCGCGCCCGAGGGCTTCAAGCGCCTGCGCGACAGGCAGACCGCCACGGACCCGCGGCTCGAGCCGCTGGTGAAGCCGTTCGAGGCCGACGTGTTCGCCGCCGCCACCGCGCTGGACCTGAAGCGCTCGACGCTCCAGCTCGGCTGGGTCTTCACCACCGGCGCCGACGAGTGGGCCACCAGGGACATGCTCGAGGTGCGCGAGCTGACCCGCGCCTGGCTCGCGTCACACGCCACCACCGTCACGGTCACCCGGGTGGAGAGCCCGACGACGGGCGACGTGTTCCGCACCGTGGCGGGGCACTTCACGGTGCCGCTCTTCCTCGAGTCGACCAAGCCCGGCGCCAAGCTCTCCCGCGACGCGAGCGGGCACGTGGTGCAGCACGGCACCGCGGAGGCCGAGCTGCTGGTGGTGGTGCCTTGGGCAGTGAAGGACGGCCCTTCGCCCGGCAAGGTCGCCTTCTACGGCCACGGTTTCTTCGGCAACCTCGACGAGCTCACCGGCGGCGGGGCGGTGGGGGTCGCCAACGCCACCAGGCGCTCGCTGGTGGGCACCGTCTGGTGGGGCATGGGCTTGGGGGACGTGCTCACCCTCGTCGACGCGCTCAGCAACAGCCCGGCGCAGGTCATGTCCTTCGCCGATCGGGTGCATCAGGCGATGGCCAACTGGCTGGTGCTGACGGGCTCGCTGGCTGCGCTCGAGGCGCTGCCGGAGCTCCAGCGCGCCGACTCGACGCCGCTGCTGGGCGGCCCGGCCGACGCGTACCTCGGCATCAGCCAGGGACACATTCTCGGCGGGACCATGGCGGCGCTGAACCCCACGCTCGATCGCCTGGTGCTGAACGTCGGCGGAGCGGGCTTCGTGGGCATGATGATGCGGGCGCGGCCGTTTCAGGATCTGTTCGGCTTCCTCGCCACGGCCCAGCCCGATCCGCTCGAGCAGCAGAAGCTCCTCGCGACCTACCAGCGGCCCTTCGATCGCTTCGATCCGGCGACCTACGCGCGCTACCTGCTCTCGGAGAAGCTGCCCGGGAACCCCGACAAGCGCGTGCTGATGCAGGCGGGGCTGGGCGACGACTCGGTGCCGAACCTGGGCACCTTCCTCCACGCTCGGCTGGCGGGCGTGCCGCTGATGAGGCCGTCGCCCTACCCGGCGTGGGGGCTCGTGGACGCGGGGAGCGGCGCGACGTCGGCGCTCGAGCTCTACGACTTCCAGGTCGGCGATCCGAACGTGCTCTACCGCGCGGCCGACTTCCAGCCCGAGGCGAACGGAGTGCACACCAGCGTGCGGAAAGATGCGCGCGCCCTGGAGCAGATGCGCCGCTTCTGGGAGGAGGGCACCGTGCAGCACGTGTGCACCGGCCCCTGCGTGAAGCAGTAGCCCAAGTGCCCTACCAGAGCTCTCGCGGGTCGAGGCGCCCCGCCTGGGCGTGGGTGAGGCGCTCCATGCGGCCGTGGTAGCCGGCGTGCTCGGGGTGGAGCCACGCCGCGCGGCCGGTGGCGAAGACGCACAGCCCGCCGACGGCGAGATCGACGCCCGCCACCAGCCCGACGAAGCCCGGCGTCGCCGAGCGCCAGGTGCGGAAGATGACCACCGCGAGGATGAAGGTGACGGTGAGGTCGACGACGTCCGAGACGATGGTCCAGGGGCGATCGATGAGCAGGGCGAGGGCGCGGAAGAGCGCGTTGGTGAGGCACACCAGGCCGAGCATCAGCGCGATGGGCGCGGCGGTGGTGGCCCGCGGCTCGAAGTGCCAGGTGGTGAAGAGGAAGGCGCCGTAGCCGAGCACCTGGGCGGCGTCGAACAGCTGCGCCATCCAGGCGCCGCCGTGGCGCCGCAGCGCCACGCCCGAGCTGAGCTCGATGGCCGCGCCGCCGATGAGCGCCAGGGCCGACCACTGCGTCGGAATGCGGCCCGCCCAGGCCAGCAACACGACCGCGAGCCCGCCCAGCGCCATCGCGGCGCCGCCGGCCACCGACCACTTCGCCCAGCGCGTGTGCCGGGCGTTCACGCTCACCACGTCAGCCATGCCCTCTTCGCGTTGCAAGGCGCGATCCTCGCGCAGACGCTGCGCGGTCACGTCGCGGGCCGAGGAGCGAAGACTCGCCCATTGGCCCGCCAGGCCACCCCGCCCCTGGGGGCACGAGGGGCGCTTGCCTCGGCCGGGGGCTCTTCGGTGTCCACCGCGCGCGCGCTACGGTCGCGCTCCGGGGAGAGCGCCATGCGCATCACGTCCATCGAGCTGTGGCACGTCGCGGTTCCACTCGGCGGGGCGTTCTACCCGGCGTGGATTCCCGGCTTCCCGCAGACGGAGAACCGCTTCACGCTGGTGCGGCTGCGCACGGCTTCGGGCGTGGAGGGTGTCTCCGCCGGCCCGGCGATGGGGAAGGAGCGCGCCGGGCTGGGCGACCTGCTCGGGCCGTACCTCCTCGGCGAGCGCGCCGACGACATTCCGTCCATTCGGCAGCGCGTTCGCGAGATGGGCTACCTGGGGTGGAGGCTGGGGTGGCTCGAGGCCGCATGCTGGGACGCGCTCGGCAAGGCGAAGGGGCGGCCGGTGTGCGAGCTCCTCGGCGGCGCGCGTGGCGGACCGGTGAGGCTCTACGCCTCGACGGGGCAGGTGAAGCGCGGCGCCGAGCGGGTGACGGAGGTCGAGGCGCACCTCGCGAACGGCTTCGACGCGGTGAAGCTCAGGGTGCACGACTGGACGCTCGAGGAAGACGTGCGGCAGCTGGGTGACGTGCGGAAGGCCGTGGGCGATCGCCCGGTGCTCGGCGTCGACGCCAACCAGGGCTGGCGGGTGGCGGTGGTCTCCGACGCCCCGCGGTGGGACTTCGAGCGCGCCCGGGCGTTCTGCGGCGCCGCGGAGGAGCTCGGCTTCGATTGGGTCGAGGAGCCGCTGGCGATGGACGACTACGAAGGCCTCGCGCGCCTGAGGGGCGCGACGGCGATCGATCTCGCCGGCGGAGAGCTGAACAACCAGGGCCTGCCCGAGTTCGGCGTGATGCTGGAGAAGCGCTGCTACGACGTGTACCAGCCCGACGCGATCTTCACCGGCGGCATCGCGGAGACCTGGCGCATCATTCAGCGGGTGAAGGCGGCGGGCGCCCGCTACACGCCGCACACCTGGACCAACGGCATCGGCTTCGCGGTGAACCTGCAGCTCCACCTGGCGTCGCCGTTCCGCGAGGAGACGCGGCTCGAGTACCCGTGCGACCCGCCCTGGCTGCCGGAGGTGCGCGACGCCGTGCTGCGGCAGCCCTTCCTCGCCGAGCGGGGACAGCTCACGCCGCCGTCGCTGCCCGGTCTGGGCTTCGAGCTCGACGAGCGCGCGCTGCGGCGGCACGGGAAGCGCTTCTTCACGGCGGACGCGGTGCGGGTCGCGGTCTCGGCGGTGCTCGACAAGGGCCTGTCGACGGCGCGCGAGCTGGGGCGGCTGCGGGAGGCGCGGCTGTCGACGCGGAGCGGAGAGCTGGCGCGGCTCGGCGATGACCCGTGGCGGGCGGCGCTCGTCGACTGAGGCGCTCCCGTTCGCGCCGAGCCCCACGATGGGTTTCCGGATTCCTCTGCACCGTCGTGCCCCCGCGTCAGCACGAGGCTTTCACCCCCCCCATGCGGCGCGCCACCATGAAGGAGGTCAGCCCGTTCCCATTCCCCCAGGCGCTGTCCAAGCTCATGGGCTCGAAGAACCCGAAGAAGTCGGCCGCCGTCATGCAAGCGATGCTGCAGCTGGTGAAGATCGACGTCGCGAAGCTGCGGAGGGCGCACCACGAAGCCTGAGCCGACGCGCTCACCACGCGGGAAGCGACGCGCGGAACAGAGGCGCGCGCTGCGTGGGATCGTCGGGATCCGCGACCAGGAACGCGGCTCGCCCGGCCCCGGCGGCGTGCGGCCCGTCGGCGATCGCCAGGCCTTCGATCTTGTGGTGCCCGGCCAGCCGCTCGAGGAACGAGACCCGGCCGTCGGCCTCCAGCACGCCGACGACCGATCCCGCGCACGGTCCGTCGTCGTAGGGGTTCTCGGTGTCCTCGGCCGCGGCCGCGAAGGCGAGCTGCCCGGTCCTGGAGCCGAAGGGCGACGCGTCGGTGAACCCGAGGGGGACTCCGTCGAGCAGGCCGAGCTCCACCGCGTGGACGGCGCGCACCAGGTCGCCACCCAACGGCTCGCCTCGGTCGAGCGCGCGCAGCAAAGCCGCGAGATCGAGCTCGATGACGCCGTTGTCCCGGCCTGCCCCGCCGCGGTTGAGCAGTCGCAGCGCGTCGCCCGCGACCGCCGCGCCCTCGACGTTGAGCGCCGGGAAGCGAACCCGCAGCGCGCCGTACAGCGCCGCGAGGTCGACCTCGCGAGGCTCGCGCGGCGACCCGTCGACTCCGTCCGCCGGGCGCAGCAGCACGCCCGACTGGCGGCGCTCGGTGGAGCCCGAGCCGAGCACCAGCACGCGGGCGCCGGGGAGCCAAGTCAGCGCCTCGAAGTCGGGCTTCGCGGCCTTGCGCGCCGCGGCCTCGAGGGGCAGGGGGCGCTCGAGCAGCGAGAGTCGGTCGACTCGCCTGCCTGTCGCCGCGCTGTAGCGGTCGAGGTGGAGCTCGTCGTCGGCGACCACCAGGAGGTGCGGCCCGTCCCACAGAATCGCGCTCGCGGCGGAGAGCTCGAGGTCGGCGATCTGCTCCAGCGCGATCATGAGCCGCGGACCGTAGCACGGGCGCTCGTCGCGTCGGGCGAAGGAGGGCGCGACCGGGTGGCCCCCCACAGACAGCGGGGAACGACTCGGAGTAGACCGGCGCCGATGCGTCTCGCTCTCCTCGCCCTCGCGCTCACCTCCACGTCCGCGCTCGCCCAGTCGCAGTGGATCGACGATTGCGGCCTGGTGCCGCCGGGCTCCGAGCCGTGGCCGCCGGTGCCCACGCGCCCCTGGGAGCCGACCGTCGGCCCGAACGATCCCCCCGTGGTGGCGCGGGTGCGCGAGCACGTGCACCGAAACGGCGGCCTGCCCACCGCGAGCTACTCGCTCACCGGCGCGCTGGCGGGGAAGACCGTCTACCTGAGTCCGGGCCACGGCTTCACCTGGAACGCCAGCCCCCTCAACGCCTGGCAGACGCAGCGCGGCAACACCAACTCCATCGTGGAGGATCTGGTCTCCGCCGAGACGCTCGATCAGTTCCTCATTCCCATGCTGCTCAACGCCGGCGCGCGCGTGGTGCCGGTGCGTGAGACCGATCTCACCACCGCGATGGCCATCGTCGACGACTCCGACGTGGGCGCTGGGTACTCGGAGTCGGGCACGGGCTTCTCGGACTCGACGATCGCCGGCTTCGGGCGCCCGGCCGGCTTCCCCGCCACACCGATGGACGGCTCCACCAACCCGTTCGCGCTGGCGAAGAACCGCCTGATGACCGCGGCGTCGACCGACACCGCGAGCGCGACCTACGGCGCCACGCTGCCGGCGTCGGGCTTCTACAACGTCTACGTCTCGTACTCGGCCTACAGCGCCCGCGTGCCCGACGCGCACTACGTCGTGAGGCACTCCGGGGGCGAGTCGCACTTCCGGGTGAACCAGCGCCGGCACGGCGGCACCTGGACCCTGCTCGGCCGCTTCCACTTCGACGCGTCGCAGCCGGCGCAGGTGGTGGTGCACAACGACTCGGCGCAGGCCGGCAACGTCTCGCTCGACGCGGTGCGCTTCGGCGGCGGCATGGGCTTCATCGATCGCGGCGGCGGTACTTCCGGACGCCCGCGCTACGAGGAGTCGGCGCGGTATCAGGTGCAATGGGCAGGAGCGCCCACCACGGTCTACGCAGGCACGTCGACCAACGCGCCGTCCACGGATCGCACCAACGACGTGCGCGCCCGCTCGCGCTTCGCCGCCTGGGTGCACGAGACCGGCGAGGACGCGCTCTACCTGGCGTGGCACACCAACGCGTCGGGCGTGACGCCCAGCACCGCGGTCGGCACCACGACCTACGTCTATGGCCCGAACCCTCCGGACGGCACCTACAACTTCACCGGTACGGCGGGCAGCGATCGCCTGGCTCAGCTGGTCCACGGCGAAGTCATCAACGACTTCCGCGCCACCACCGGCTGGAACGAGCCGACCTGGAGAGATCGCGGCATCGACAGCGCCTACTTCGGCGAGCTCGACCCCACCGAGAACAACGAGATGCCGTCGGTGCTCGTCGAGATGGCGTTCCACGACGCCGTCGCCGACGCCAACCGCATCAAGGAGCCGAGGTGGCGCTACGTCGCCGCGCGGGCGCTGGCCCAGGGCATCATCAAGTACTTCGCCGAGAAGGGCGGGGTGACCGCCCAGCTCTTTCCGGAGCCGCCGGAGCAGCTCTCGGCCGTCGTGCAGCCCTCGGGTCAGGTGCGCCTGCGCTGGTCGCCGTCGCCCACCGACGCCCAGGGCGTGCGCGGGCAGGCGCCCACCTCGTACCGCGTCTACCAGAGCGCCGACGGTCTCGGCTGGGACGAGGGCACCGACGTCACCACCACCGAGGTGACGCTCGCGCTCGTGGCGGGGCAGGCGCGCTACTTCCGGGTCGCGGGCGTCAACGCGGGCGGGGAGAGCTTCCCCTCGGCCACGGTCGCGGCGCGGGCTCCTTTGGCGGGGCAGGAAAGGGTGCTCGTCATCAACGCCTATGATCGCCTCGAGGCTTCCATCGGCTGGACCGAGACCTTCCCGGTCTCCGCGTCGCTCGGGAACGTGCTGCGCATTCTGCTCCCGCGCATGAACGACGGCGCGCTGCTCGATCGCTGGGGCGAGGCGCTCGACCTGAACCAGGTGGGCTTCGACTCGGCGACGGTCGACGCGCTGAACGCCGGCGCGGTGTCGCTCTCGGGCTACGCGCTGGTCGCGTGGGCCCACGGGCGCGGGCACGCCGGCGGCGCGGCTCCGACGGCCTCGGAGCAGGCGGGCCTCAAGACCTTCCGCGCCTCCAACCGGCCGCTCCTGTTCAGCGGCCGCGCGATACCCGACACGGCCTTCGCCAGCGAGGTGCTGCTCGCCTCGGGCTCCGCGGGCGCGGGCTCCCGGGCGGTCGCGGGCGCCGGGCCGCTCGCCGGCCTCACCCTCGCCCTCGACGACGGCACGAAGGGCTCCTACGACTGGCCGCTGCCCGACGTGGCCGCGCCGGTCTCGCCCGCCGTCTCTCTCGGCAGCTACACCTCGGGGAGCACGGGCGGCGCGGGCACCGGCGCGCCGGGCCAGGTCGTCTACCTCGGCTTCGCGTTCGAGGGCATCGTCGGCCGGCCGGAGCGCGCGGAGGTGATGCGCCGCTTGCTCGAGTTCCTCGCCCCGAAGGACGTGCTCGCCCCCGACGGCGGCGTCTCCCTCGACGCCGGCACTCCCGACGCCGGCGTCGCCGTGCAGGGCCCGGTGCTGTCCTACGTCGGCGGGGGCTGCTCCAGCGCCCCAGGCGCCGCGTTCGCGTTCGCGCTCGCGCTCGCGCTCGTCGTCGTCGGTCGTCGCCGGCGCTGAGGGCGCCAGCCTCCCGCGTCGATCTCCGTCGGGCTCGTCACTGCGATCGTTCTCGTCGTCGGCGCTCCGTCACGTGGCGCGAACCACGCTCGGTCGCGCCTCCTCGACCTCGATCGCCGAGCCTTCGCCAGCCGGGGTCGATGCGAGTGATCACCGCCATGAGGGCGCCAGCCTCCCGCGGCGCTCTCCGCCGGGCGGGGCGAGCCTCTCAACCGGAGAGAGGCCTCCTCGTCGCGCACGGGCCCTTCGCGCAGCCTGGTCTCCCGCTCAGGCGACGCCGCAGCGCACTGGCCGAAGGGCCTTGGGGGCGAGCTCGGGAGCGTCGGAGCGTGCGCGTCCCAGGCGCCCTTGTGGCTTTCATGAGCGTGAAGGTCCTGCGCTTGCCTACGTGCGTCGGATCGGCCGTTGTGCGTTGACTGAGTTGCCCCCGATCCCTACGTTGCGCCCCGACTTCGCGCCCCTTACTTCGGGAGCGCCAGCACACGGGAGAAACGAATCATGGCCATCAAGTTCGCGATCAACGGGTTCGGCCGCATCGGCCGCATGGTGCTCCGGGCGGTCCTCGCCCGGCAGGAGAAGGACGTGGAGATCGTCGCCATCAACGATCTCGACAAGCCGTCCTCGCTGGCGCACCTGTTCAAGTACGACTCCGTGCACCGCGCCTGGCCGGGCAAGGTCTCCTCGACCGAGAACTCCATCGTCGTCGACGGCCACTCGTACCGGGTCACGGCCGAGAAGGATCCCGCCAAGCTGCCCTGGAAGGAGCTGGGCGTCGACGTGGTGATCGAGTGCACCGGCAAGTTCACCGCGCGCGAGAAGGCCGAGCTGCACCTGCAGGCGGGCGCGAAGAAGGTGCTCATCTCCGCGCCGGGCAAGAGCCCCGACATCACCCTCGCCTGGGGCATCAACCACACCGAGTACGACCCGGCGAAGCACCACATCATCTCGAACGCGTCGTGCACCACCAACTGCCTCGCGCCGGTCGCCAAGGTGATGCACGAGACCTTCGGCATCGAGCGCGGCCTGATGACGACGATTCACTCGTACACCAACGATCAGCGCATCCTGGACCTGATGCACGACGACATGCGGCGCGCCCGCGCGGCGGCGCTGTCGATGATCCCTTCCACCACCGGCGCGGCCAAGGCCATCGGCGAGGTGCTCCCGGCGCTCAAGGGCCGGCTCAACGGCACCTCCATTCGCGTGCCGACCCCGAACGTGTCGCTGGTCGACCTCACCGTGAACCTGAAGAAGGCGACCAAGGTCGAGGAGATCAACGCGGCGATGAAGGCCGCGGCCGAAGGGCCGCTCAAGGGCGTCTTGCAGTACGACGACCAGCCGACCGTCTCCATCGACTACAACGACAACCCGCACTCGGCGATCTTCGACTCCACGCAGACCAGCGTCATCGACGGCACCTTCGCCAAGGTCTTCGCCTGGTACGACAACGAGTGGGGCTACTCGAACCGCGTGGTCGACGTCGCGAAGTTCCTCGTCTCCAAGCGCTGAACGAAGAGCCACCGGAGGGGCGCCCATGGTCAAGTACATCGACGAGCTGCAGCTTGGTGGGAAGCGTGTCTTCATCCGGGTGGACTTCAACGTCCCCCTGAACGACGCGCAGGCCATCACCGACGACACCCGCATTCGCGAGGCGCTGCCGACGATTCAGGCGGCGCTCAAGGGCGGCGGGAAGGTGCTGTTGGCCTCGCACCTCGGGCGCCCCAAGGGGGCGGACCCCAAGCTCTCGTTGATGCCGGTGGGCAAGCGCCTGGCCGAGCTGCTCGGCAAGGCGCACGAGGTGCTGATGGCCGATGACTGCATCGGCGAGGGCGTCGGCAAGCAGGCCAAGGAGCTCAAGCCGGGCCAGGTGCTGTTGCTCGAGAACCTGCGCTTCCACAAGCAGGAGGAGGCCAACGACGAGGCCTTCGCCAAGCAGCTGGCGGGCTTCGCCGACGTCTACTGCAACGACGCCTTCGGCACGGCCCACCGCGCCCACGCCTCCACCGCCGGCATGGTGCCCTTCGTGAAGGAGAAGTGCGCCGGCCTCTTGATGAAGAAGGAGATCGAGCAGCTCGGGAAGATCGTGAAGAGCGCCGAGAAGCCCTTCGTGGTGGTGCTCGGCGGCGCCAAGGTCTCGGACAAGATCAAGGTCATCGAGAACCTGCTCCCCAAGTGCCAGACGATGCTCATCGGCGGCGCGATGGCCTACACCTTCCTCAAGGCCCAGGGCGTCGAGGTGGGCAAGAGCCGGGTAGAGGAGGACAAGCTCGAGCTCGCCAAGAAGCTCTTGGAGACGGCCAAGCGGCTCAACGTCGACCTGGTGCTGCCGGTCGATCACGTCTGCGGCACCTCGCCCGACGAGAAGAGCGAGAAGAAGGAGGTCGACGGCAAGGCGATTCCCGCGCCCCTGATGGGCCTGGACCTCGGCCACAAGACGCGCGACCTCTACACGCGGCACCTGAAGGACGCGCGCACCGTGCTCTGGAACGGGCCGATGGGCCTGTTCGAGGTGGAGAAGTTCGCCGAGGGGACCATCGCCATCGCCGAGGCCATGGCGGCCAACACCCGCGCCCAGACGGTGGTGGGCGGCGGCGACAGCGCGGCGGCGGTGAACGAGTTCGGGCTCGCCCAGAAGATGACCCACGTCTCCACCGGCGGCGGCGCCTCGCTCGAGTTCCTGGAAGGCAAGGAGCTGCCGGGCATCAAGGCGATCGAGTAACGCGTTCCCGTTCAGCCTGAGCGAAGTCGAAGGCCCTCGGCTCCGCTCCGGGCTGACCGGAATCCTCAGTCACACCCCCTGGAGGGGAGCATGGCCCGACGCTGCGTCATTGCCGGCAACTGGAAGATGAACAAGACGGTCACCGAGTCGCTCGCCCTGGTGCGCGACTTGAGGGGCCTCGTCTCGCAGGTGCGCGATCGCGTGGAGGTGCTGATCGCGCCGCCCTTCACCTCGCTGCACCCGGTGGCCAAGGCGCTGGAGGGCTCGAACATCGGCCTCGCCGCCCAGAACTGCCACCCGGAGGCGTCGGGGGCGTTCACCGGGGAGGTCTCGGTGTCGATGCTCAAGGACGTGGGGGCGACCTACGTCATCCTGGGTCACTCCGAGCGGCGGCAGCTCTTCGGTGAGACGGACGCCGGGGTCAACGCCAGGGCGCGCGCGGTGGTGAAGGCCGGGCTCACGCCGATCATCTGCGTAGGCGAGACCCTGCAGGAGCGCGAGGCGAACCGCACCCTGGAGGTGGTGTCGCGCCAGGTGAAGGGCTGCCTGGACGGCTTCCTCGCCGACGTCGGCAAGACCTTCGTCCTCGCCTACGAGCCGGTGTGGGCCATCGGCACCGGCAAGGTGGCTACCACCGCCCAGGCGCAGGAGGTCCACGCCCACATCCGGGCGCTCCTCACCACCCAGTGGGGGCAGGCCACGGCGGACGCGGTGCGCATTCAGTACGGCGGCAGCGTGAAGCCGGACAACGCGGCGGAGCTCTTGGCGCAGAAGGACATCGACGGGGCCCTGGTGGGCGGCGCGAGCCTCAAGGCCCAGGACTTCGCGGCCATCGTGAAGGCCAAGGCGTGATCGGCGGTTGTCTGTTGGCGGAGGCTGTGCTTTAGGGGGCGCCCCATGCTGTCCTTCTTCTCCATCGTCCACGTCCTGCTGTGCGTGTTCATGATCTTCGTGATCCTTCTCCAGCCGGGGAAAGACGCGGGCATGGGCGCGGCCCTCGGCGGCGGCGCGGCCACCTCGGCGTTCGGCGGGCGTGGCGCGGTGACCTTCCTCGGCAAGGTGACGGCGGTCTGCGCCATCGGCTACTTCATCACCTCGCTCGGCCTGTCCTTCGTGGGCATGAAGGCGTCGGTCGGCTCGTCGATCATGACGACCACCTCTCCCAAGGCGAGCCCCGAGGCCCCGAAGGGAACGCCTCCCGCGGCTGGCGCGACCAAGCCCGAGACCGCTCCCGGCGCGGCCCCCACGCCTGCTGGCCCGGCGGGGACCGAGGCTGTCCCTTCGGAGAAGGTGCCTCCGGCTCCCACCAAGTGATTTTGGCGCTGGCCAAGGTCAGACTTTCTGGTAATTGCCGTCTCGACAAGTGAATCAGCCCAGGTGGTGGAACTGGTAGACACACCATCTTGAGGGGGTGGCGCCGCAAGGCGTGCGAGTTCGAATCTCGCCCTGGGCACTGATTGAAGGCTCCCGCGGTTTGGGGGCCTTCGTCGTTTCCGGGGTCGAGCTTCAGCGCCCCGGACCGCCGATGATCTCCCTGAGCGCCCGCACCAGCGGCGCACCGCTCGAGTCCTTCTTCAGGTACCCGATGGCGTTGCACTCGCGTGCGCGGTCCGGGAGCTTGGATTCGGCCAGCGAGGAGTAGAGGAAGACCTTCACCTTGAGCTGGGTGTGCTCCTGCAGCGCCTTGGCCACCACGGCGCCACGGGTGGTGGTGAGCTCGCTCTCCAGGATCAGGAGATCGGCGGGCATCTTCCTCAGCGTCCCGGCCACCAGGAAGGGGTTGTCGAGGGTCTGCACCTCGTAGCCGGCGCCCTCCAGGTGGCGGCGGGTGACGGCGAGGCTGCGGGAGTCGTCGTCGACGACGAGCACGCGTTTCTTGGCCGTGGTCACCGGCTGGAGGACGGCGCTCTGCGAGGGGTCGCCGCCGCGGGAGAGGCGGTTGAGCACGCGGGGGAGATCGTCGAGGGTCGCCACCACCTCGGCCGCGCCGAGCTCCACCGCCGCCTTGGGCATGCCGTAGACGGCGCTGGAGGCGCGATCCTGCGCGATGGTGCGCGCGCCCATGCGGCGCATGCGCAACAGCCCCTGCGCCCCGTCGTCGCCCATGCCGGTCATCAGCACCGCCACCGAGCGCTCCTTGAGCGTGGAGGCCATGGAGAAGAAGAGGCTGTCGACGGTGGGGGAGATGAGCGCCTGGGCGGGCGGGGGGAGCAGCTTCGCCACCAGCCCCTCCTTCACGAAGAGCTCCTGGCGCGGCGGGGCGACGTAGACGACGCCGGGCTTCAGTTGCATGCCCTGCTCGGCCAGCACCACGTCGAGCTCGGAGCAGTCGGCGAGGAAGCGCACGAAGCTGTCGAAGAAGTCGTCCGCCATGTGCTGCACCAGCGCGATGGGGACCGGGAAGTCCTCCTTGAGCTGGGAGAGCACCGAGGCGAGGGCGCGCGGGCCGCCGGTCGACGCGCCCAGGCCGATGAGCAGGGGCGGCTGCGGCGAGAGGGGCAGGGCGTCGGTGGAGAAGGGCGAGGCCGGCGAGGACGGGGCGGTGGCGCCCTCGACCAGGAGGCGGAGGCGCTGGGCGAAGGTCTGCTTGCCCTCGGCGTTGGTGGCGAAGACGGCGGACTTGGGAATGAGCTCCAGGGCACCGCGGGAGATGGCCTCGTAGTTCACGTCGCCGCGGTGCGAGGTGCTCTTCTCGGAGATGACCACGATGGGCGTGGCCCGCTCCTTCATGTGCAGCTCGATGGCCTTGAGGCCCCCGATGCCGGGCATGGCGAGGTCCATGGTGATGAGGTCGGGGAGCAGCCTCGCCGCCAGCTCCAGCGACTGCTCGCCCGAGGAGGCCACGCCGACGACCTCGAGCAGGGGGTCTGCCTCGATGGCGCGCGTGAGGGCGTCGCGGCTCAGCGCGGAGTCGTCGACCACCAACACCCGATAACGGCCCTTCACGGAGTCGATTCTGAGGCTCTCGGGGGCGCGCTGCAAAGGTTCCTGCTCCCCGAACACCGGACTTGACGCGACGAGCCGACCTCCGATCGCTCGGAGCGGTGTCGCGGGGCGCCGAGGTCCGCTCGCCCCTCGACGGAAACTCGGCCTTGGGGCCGCGTTCCGCTACAGCCCGGTGGCGCGCGCGCGGCCAGGAAATTCCGTCGCGCACGGGCGCCCGTATCTTCCCGCGTATGACCGTGCGTGCCGCGCCGAAGCTGAGGGTGATCGAGGGCCTGGGGCAGAAGCAGGAAGATCCGCTCGACTCGCGGGACGCGGTGGCGCGGGTGCTGATCGAGGCCGGCGCCGACATGCTGCTCAAGCGTATCTCCTGCGAGCGCGCGGAGGAGATCGAGCGCCTGGTCGACGAGGTGCTGTCGCTGTTCGATCGCGTGGACAAGACCCCGATTCTCCAGCCGGTGTTGGCGCGGAAGCTCGACGAGCTGGAGGCGCTGGTGCGCGAGACCCGCGAGGTGCGGCGGCCGCGGCGCCGGGTCCTGTAGGAAGAGCCACCCCTCCGTACGGGCCCGAGCCCACCGTGGGTGAAGTTTGCCCCCTGGGGAGCCGGGGCCTACCATGGGGCACCATTCCCCTTCCCACGCGGCCTCAATGCCGCGGGATTTCGTGCGCGTGTCGACCGAGACCTACGGCCGGTATCAGCTGCTCAAGAAGCTCGCGACCGGCGGCATGGCGCAGATCTACCTGGCGCGGCAGGCAGGGCTGGAGGGCTTCGAGAAGCTGGTGGTGGTCAAGCGCATCCTCCCGCACCTGGCGGAGAACGACGACTTCATCACCATGTTCCTCGACGAGGCGCGCATCGCGGCGCGGCTCAACCACCCGAACATCGTGCAGATCTTCGACCTGGGCGCCCAGGACGACACCTTCTTCATCGCCATGGAGTACATCCACGGTGAGGACGTGCGCCGGGTGTGGAAGCAGGCGGAGCGGCTCGGCTCGAACATTCCCCTCCCGCTGATCTTGCGGATGGTGATCGAGGCCTGCAACGGGCTCGACTACGCCCACAAGAAGGCGGACCAGTCGGGGCGGCCGCTCAACATCGTCCACCGCGACATCTCGCCGCAGAACATTCTGGTGTCGTTCGAGGGCCACGTGAAGGTGGTGGACTTCGGCATCGCCAAGGCGGCGGACCAGGCGACGGTGACGAAGTCGGGCGTCTTGAAGGGGAAGTACTCCTACATGTCGCCAGAGCAGGCCTCGGGAGAGCCGCTCGACTGCCGCACCGACACCTTCGCGCTGGGCGTGGTGCTGTACGAGCTGCTCACCGGCGCGCGCCTCTTCAAGCGCTCCAACGACATTCAGACCTTGAACGCGGTGATGGAGTGCAAGGTCGACCCGCCCTCGATGCTCTCCGCGCGCTCGCCGCCGGAGCTCGACGCCATCGTGATGAAGGCCTTGGCGAGGAAGCGGGAGGACCGGTACGCCGAGGCGCGGCTGCTCGGCGCGGCGCTCGAGGAGTTCCTGCTGTCTCGCAAGCTGCCCTCGTCGACCGCGCACCTCGCGGCGTACCTGCAGGAGATCTACGCCGATCGCCTGGCGCAGGAGGCCGAGGAGGGGCGGCTCTTGTTCATCGAGTCCGAGGGCTCCAAAGGCGACGGGGAGAAGGCGACGCCGCAGTCGAGCTCGCAGCTCCCCAGGCCGCAGACCAGGTCGACGCGGGCGCTCGAGCCGGCGCGCTCGCACGCGACGTCGAACCGCCCGGCGGCGCGCTCCCAGGCGATCTCCAAGCCCCGGGCCATGCCCACGGTCTCCATGCCGGGGCGGGGCGGCGAGGCGCGCTCGGGCACCGAGGTGAGCATCCCCACCGAGACCGAGTCGGTGCGCTCGAGCCGGCGGAAGCTGGGGCTCCTCGTCGGCTTGGCCTCGCTGGCGGCGGCGCTGGTGGTGCTGGCGGCGTTCGCGCTCCGACCCGGCCCGAAGCCGGTGGTGACGTTCGTGACGAACCCGCCGGGCGCGGCGATCACCTTCGAGGGGACCGAGCTGCCCTGCCACTCGCCCTGCGCGCTGCCGGGGGAGAAGGCCGGGGTGCACCCGGTGGTGGCGACGCTCTCGGGCTACCAGCCGCTCTCGGTGAACGTGGAGATCCCGGCGCACGGCGACCGCGCGGTGTCGTTCTCGCTGGAGGCACTGGCCAGGCCGGTGGTGGTGCCGGCGGCGCCGGAGAAGGTGTCGCTGACGTTCACCTCCGAGCCGTTGGGCGCGACGGTGACGGTGGGGGGCGAGGTGAAGGGGAAGACGCCGGTCGAGGTCGCGCTGGTGGTGGGCGACACGGTGGCGGTGAAGCTCGAGCTCGAGGGCTACGCGGCGTTCACCGACAGCTTCGAGGTGGCCTCCGAGCCGGTGCCGCACGCGTACACCTTGAAGCCGGTGAGGAAGGAGCCGGTGGCGGCGGTGGTGCGGCGGCCCGGTGAGCCGGCGCGAAAGGAGCCCGCCGTCGAGCCGAGGCCGGAGCCAAAGGCCGTCGGCACGGTGCGCTTCGCGGTGAAGCCGTGGGCGACGGTGGACTGCCCGCCGTTCAAGTTCGGCGAGACCCCGTTCGGCGACAAGCAGATCCCCGCTGGCGACTACACGTGCACCTTCAGCAACTCGGAGCTCGGCGCCAAGCAGGTGAAGCAGGTGAAGGTCGAGCCAGGCGTGATGACGAAGGTGGCGGTGACGCTCACCAACTGATGGGGCCGCTTCGCCTCTTCAGTGGCGCACGGCGGGGCTGTTGAGCTGCGCGTCGATGAGCTCGGCCACCCGCACCAAGAGCTCCTCCTCGCTCACTGCCTTGGAGATGGCCGCGGCGACGCCGGCCTTCTGAGCGATGGCGGGGAGGTCCTTCGCGTCCGAGTAGAGGACGACCTTCCGCGACACGTCGACGCCCAGCCGGTGAATGATGGTCGCGGCGTCGTCCCCGCGAATGGTCGGCATGTTGAGGTCGAGGATGATCAGGTCCGGGTTTTCCCGGCGCACGAGCGACGGAAGCATCAGCGGGTTGTCGATCGCGAAGACCTGGTAGCCCGCGTCCTCCAGGGTGCCGCTGGTGGCCTCGAGCAGCACCGGGCTGTCGTCGACGACGACGACCTTCCGTGAGCTCTGCAAAGCCGTCTGAAGCATCGTCATGCGTACTCCTCTGAACCCATGAGCCGCCACCCTCCGAAGGGGTTCAGCTCCTGCAAAAGTGTGACACCACCCCCGGAACCCGGCAACGCGCGTCGAGTCACGCTTCCTACCCGCTTCGAGGGCAACTGAGCGAACCCATTACGCTGCCATCCACTCGCGCACCGCCGTGACGAGCTGCGCCATCGGCAAGGCCCGATCGACGGCGTGGGCCAGAAGCGCCGCCTTGGGCATGCCGGGCGCGGCCGCCGTCTCTGGGGCCTGCACCCAGGTGGCGCCGCCGGCGTCCCTGAGCGCCCGCAGGCCCCGGCTCCCATCGTCGCCCATGCCGCTGAGCACGACCCCTCCCCCGAGGGGGCCGAGGTGCGTGGCGAGAGACAAGAAGAGCGCGTCGGCGGAGGGAACGTGGAGAGACGGGGCCGCGGCCGCGTGGAGCTCGAGGTGGCCCCGACCGTTGACCAGCAGGTGCCGCCCGGCGGGCGCGAGGCGAACGTCGCCCGCTCCCGGAACCTCGCCATGGCGCGCCGCGCGCACCGGGCGCCCCGACACCTGGGTGAGCCACTCGGCGAGCGGCGCGATGCCCCCGGCGTCGGTGTGCTGCACCACCACCACCGGAGGGTGGGCGCCTCGGGGGAGCGCCGCGAGCAGGCGGGCCACCTCGGGGGGACCTCCGGTCGACGCCCCCACCGCGAGGAGCCGGGTGCCGGAGGCCTCGCGGTCTCGGGCCCGCATGGGGGCGAGGCGCGGCCCGCCCAGGGCCTGGTCGCGGGCCGCGGCGCGGACGCGCTCCTGAAGCAGGTGCGTGCTCGGCCCATCCCAGCTCGCCGGCTTCTCCAGCGCCTCGAGCGCGCTCGCGGCGAGCGCCTGGGCGATGGGCCCGCGGACCGGACCGGCCGCCAGCGCCAGCACCCGCACCGACAACCCCGGGGCGCGCTCCAGCACCTCCAGGGCGCCACCGCCGGCCAGCTCCAGCCCCAGCACCAGCACGTCGGGGCGCAGCCGCTCGAGCTTGTCGAGCGCCTCCGCCGCGGTGCCGGCCTCGCCGACCACCAAAAGGTTCGCGGCGCCGCTCAACGCCCGGCGCAGCCCCACCCGTACCAGGGCGGAGTCGTCGGCGAGCACCACGCGCACCGCCCGCGGCCGGCTCACCCCAGCACCCGCTCGATGGCCGACGCCAGCGCCTGCTCGGAGAGGTCCGCCTTGACGAGGTAGCCGTCGGCGCCGGCCTCGAGCCCCCGCCGCTTGTCCTCGGCGGAGCCGAGCGCGCTCAAGAGCACCACCGGCAGCGTCTTCAGCTTCTCGCTGCCCCGAATCCACCGCAGCAGGGCGAGCCCGTCCATGCGGGGCATCTGGATGTCGGAGAGCACCGCGTCGACCACCTGCTGGCCGAGCAGCTCCACCGCCTCCTGGCCGTCGCGCGCCAGGCGCACGTCGTGGCCGAGCCCGCCGAGGAGCGCGGTGACCAGCTCCTGGTAGATCGGCGAGTCCTCCACCACCAGGAGCACCCGCTGGCGGCGCTCTCTGGCCCCGCGCTCCCGCTTGGGGGACAGCCCCAGCCGGGTTCGCTCCAGAAGCCCCGCCACCGAGAGGAGCAGCACCGGGGCGCCCTCGTCGGTGGCGGCGAGCCCGGCGAGCAGCGGGTGGCGGCGCAGCGGCGGCCCGGGCGGCCGCACCAACAGCTCCGCCTCGCGGCCCGCGTCGGGGGTGCGCAGCGCGAAGCGCTCCGGGCCCGACTGCAGCACCAGGAGCCGGTCCCCTTCGCCCGGCGGCGAGGGGAGGGCGAGGAGGGTCGCCAGCTCGGAGGCGGGGAGGAAGTCGCCGTCTCCCACCTGCACCACCAGGCCGCGCGGGGTCTGCTGCACCCGCCGCTCGTCCCAGGGCAGGACGCGGTCCACCGTGACGCTGGGCAGGGCGCAGCGGTGGCCGCCGAGCGTCACCACCAGGCACGGGGTCAGCGTCACCGAGAGCGGCACCGCCAGCTCCACGTCGACGCCCTTGCCCCGCTCGCCGCCCAGGCGCACCCGCCCGCCGAGGCGCTCGACCGACGCGCGCACCACGTCGAGGCCGACGCCGCGCCCGGAGAGATCGGTCACCTCGGCGCGCGTGGAGAAGCCCGAGAGGAAGACGAGCTGCCGGGCCTGGGCGTCGTCGAGCCGGGAGGCGGCCTCGGCGGAGAGGAGCCCCTTCTTGATGGCGCTCGCCCGCAGGCCGTCGGGGTCCAACCCGGCGCCGTCGTCGCTCACCGACACCACCAGCTCGCCTCCCTGCGTCGAGGCCTTGAGCCGCACCACGCCCACCGCGGGCTTGCCCGCGGCTTCGCGCGCCCGCGCCGGCTCGATGCCGTGGTCCACCGCGTTGCGCACCAGGTGCAGGAGCGGCTCGCGCAGGTCCTCGACGACGCGCTTGTCGGCCTCGACGTCCTCGCCCTCCACCTGCAGCGTGACCGCCTTGCCCACCTGCAGCGCCACGTCGCGGACCAGGCGGGGCACGCCGGAGAAGAGCACCGACACCGGCACCAGGCGCAGGCCGCGCACCGAGGACTCCACCTCGCGGAAGAGCAGGTCGAGCTGGTGCTCCACCTCGGCGAGCCGGCTCACCCGCCGGCGCACCGCCGCCCAGGCCGCGGGGACGCCCACCGCGTCGGCGGTCAGCCCCTCGAGCTCGCGGCGGAGCGCTCGCCCCTGCACCAGCACCTGGGCCATCGACTCGGAGAGCTGACCGACGCGGGACGCCGGCACCCGCAAGGTCTCCACCCGCATCGCGGCGCCGGCCACCGCCTCTGGCTCGGGCGCCGAGGGCCGCGCCGGGGCGGGGGAGGAGGGCGCGGCGGCCGGGGCCGGGGCCGAGGCGCCCGGCGAGAGCCCGGTGAGCGCCGCGTCGAGGCGGTCCACCGTCGCCGAGAGGCTCGCCGCCGCCCCCTCGTCACCGCGGATGATGCGCTCCAACAGGTCGAAGGCGCCCAGCACGGCGGAGAACGTCTCCGAGCCGACCCGCCAGCCGGCGCGGGCGACGAGCTGGAGCACGTCCTCGGTGCGGTGCGCGACGGCGTTGGCCTCGGCGAGCCCCACCGCGCGGGCCTCGCCCTTGAGGGTGTGGATCTCCCGGAGCAGCTCGGCGGCGGCCTCGGGCGCGTCGGGCGTGCGCTCCAGCGTCAGCCACGCCGCGTTCATCTTCTCCAGGCGCTCCGGCGCCACGGCTCGAAACTTCTCGAGCAGCGCCTTGAGCCGCTCTTCCTTCGAGCGCGCCAAGGTCAGCCCCTGAAGCCGGAGGCGAGCACCGCGTCGGTGAGCTTGGCGAGGCGATCGGCGAGCGTCACCAGGTCGGCCGACACGCTCGCGGCGCGCTTGACGCCCTCGGAGGTGACCTCCAGCGCCTGCCGGACGTCGTCCATGCTCTGGGTCACCTGCTCGGTGGCCGACCGCTGCTGCTGGGTGACGACGGTGATCTCGTGGGCGGACTCGCTGGTCTGCTGTGCCAGCCGCGAGCCCTCGTCGGTGGAGGACACGCTGTTGGTCGACGAGACCCGGATGTCGCCGACGAGCTGCTTGATCTCCCGCACCGCGCCCATGGTGTTCTCGGCGAGGCGCCGCATCTCCACCGCCACCAGCGAGAAGCCGCGCCCGGCCTCGCCGGCCTTGGTGCCCTCCAGCGCCGCGTTGAGGGCCAAGAGGTCGCTGCGATCGGCGATCGCCCGAATCGTCTCGCTGATCTCCCCGATGCGCTGCGCGTGACCGACCAGGCCGCGGGTGGCCTCGGAGACGTTGGTGGTCGTCTTCGACGTCCGCTCGGCGTTCTCGAACACCTGCTGCGAGGCGTCGGCGATGCGGCGCGCCGACTCGAGCAGGGCGTCCATCGTCCGCCGGGTCTCCTCGACGGCGGCCCGCTGCTCGGCGGTGCTCGACGCCTGGTCGGTGGAGATGGTCGCGAGGTCGGTGCTGAAGCCGCGCAGCCGGGCCATGGACTCGTTGAGCTCGGTGAGAATCTGCCGCCGCTGGGCGAGGGTGCGGGCGGCGACGAAGGCCGCCACCAGGCCGCCGAGCCCGACCAGCAGCGCCACCAGGAAGGCGGCCTGCCGCGAGCTCTCCAGGGTCTCGCGGAGCGAGGCGAGGGAGGCGGCCATCACCAACCAGTGCTCGACCTTGCCGCCGACGGGGAGCGGCACGCTGACCAGGTGCACCTCGCCCCGGTCCGCCGCGGTGACGACGCGCTGGCGCAGGTCGGCGGCGTCGGGCACGGCGTCGACGCCGAAGCCGGCCATGACCGCGCCGGCGGCGGTGCGGACCACCGCGCCGGCGACCGTCGGGTCGACCTGCACCACCTTGATGTCTCGCGCGAGCGCGTCCTTGTCGTCGAAGGTGACGCTGGGCTGCACGGTGGTGGCCAGCACCTCGGCGAGGGCGCGGGCGTGGCGCTCGAAGCCGGCGCGGGCCTGCCGCGCGGGACCGAAGGAGAGCCCGAAGTACACCGCCACGGCGGCGGCCAGTGACGCCAGGCTGCCCACGCTCAACGTTCGCAGGTGAAGCTTTTCCATGTCGTTCCCCTCAGTGTCCCGAACCCGATGCCTCGATGGACTCCACCAGCCGCTCGACGTCGAGCACGGTGACGTGGTGGTCGCCGGAGGTGAAGGTGCCGGCGGCGAAGCCCCGCCCGTCCTCCCCCGACGCCCGCACCCCCGCGGCCGCCACCAGCTCGAGGCCGGCGACCGCCTCCACCGCCAGCCCCACCGCGCCGGCGCGGGTGTCGACCACCAGGCAGCGCGGCGCCGCCGCCTCGCCCCGCTGGAGCCCGAGCACCAGGGCGAGATCGAGCACCGCCAGCGGCCGACCGCCGGCGATGGCGACGCCGAGCACCGAAGGCGGCGCCAGCGGCACCCCGGTGACGGCGGGCAGCGCCAGGATGCGCACGGTGCGCTCGGCCGGCACGGCCAGCCACGCCGAGCCGACGACGAAGACGGCGAAGGCCGTCGCCGTGTCCTCGGTCTGGGAGATGGGCTCCTCGTCCATGCGCGCGGTGCGACGTTTCCCCCGGAGCGGCCGCTCAGTCGAGCCCGAAGTGATAGGTGACCCGCGCCAACACCTCTCGGGAGCCGCCGGGCAGGGGCGGGCGGCCGCCGTTGTAGGGCTGGAGGAAGCGGACGTTCTGGTCGAGCAGGTTGAACACGCCCAGGCCGAGTTGGAGGCCCTTCACCGCGCTCAGCTGGTAGCTGACGAAGAAGTTGAGCAGCAGCGAGGCCGGCTCGGCGCCCAGGACGGGGTTCCCGTCGGCGTCGGCGGAGAGGTAGCCAAAGCGGGTCCCGAGGAAGACGGCCGACGGCGCCAGCGAGAGCCCGGGCACCGGCTGGTACGAGGCGAGCAGCGTCGCCTTGTGCATGGGCAGGCCCACGAGCTGATCGGGGTGGCCCTCGGCGAGGTAGGTGTCGGGGGCGCCCTTCCCGGCGTTGGCGGCGAAGGAGTAGCTCACGTTCGCCCAGCCGCGAGAGAACTTGAGCTTGAGCTCCGCCTCCACCCCGCGCGAGCCGGTGCGGGCGCCGTTGAGGTAGGCCTCGGAGTCGGTGGCGCCGTCGTAGAAGTACACGATGGGCTTGTCGATGGTGACGTCGAAGGCGTTGAGGCCGGCGTAGACGTGATCGCCGAGCTGGTAGCCGAGCTCGGCCTCGAGGGCGTGGGTCCGCTCCGGGAGGATGTCGGCGGTGATGCGAATGTTCTCGATGCTCGGGGCCCGGAAGGCCTCGCTGTACAGCACCTTGGCGTGGAACCGGTCGACGACCTTGGTGAGCCCCAGGCGCGGCACGAAGGAGGAGCCGTAGGCGCTGTTGAGCTCGTAGCGCGCGCCGGCGGAGACGTTGACCCAGCTCGTGTCCCAGAGCACCTGCGCGTAGGTCGCGAGGTTGCTGTAGGAGACCGAGGCGGAGTCGTTGGCGAAGAGCGACTGCAGCCCGGCCAAGGTCATCGACTCCACCCGGGCGTCGTCCTGGTGGGCCTCGACGCCCACGAGGAGATCGAGGTCGCTGCGCGCGTTCCAGGAGGCGAGGAGCCCGGCCAGCGCCCGGGTGGCGGACTTGCGGTAGTAGATGGGGCTCTCCACGTCGTCGACGCGCCAGGGCTCTTGCGCCAGGACCTGGAGCCTGGGCGTCAGGGTGAGGGTGTCGGTGACGTGCCAGGCGTACTGGGCCACGCCGGCGAGGGTGCGGAAGCGCTGGAAGGTGGGCCGCTCCAGGGCGAGGTCGAGGCCGTCGCGCGTCGTGGTGCGGTAGTTGTCGAAGAGCACCCGCACCGAGAGGTCCTTGTAGGTCACCGCGCCGTTGACCAGGAGCGGGTCCAGGCGCTGCGCGCCGTTGGAGGCAAAGTTGGTGCCGGCGAAGTCGGTGTACTCGCGGTCGCTGCGGTTGCCCTCGCCCGCCACCGCCGACAGCGAGAGGCCGAGGCCCGGCGCGCCGAGGTCCTGCGTGCCGACGGACACCGACGCGGTGCGCGAGGTGAAGTCGCGCGCCGTCTGGCCGTAGCGCAGGGTCGCGGTGGCGCCGTTGATCTGCGCCGCCGTCTGCGTCACCACGTTGATGACCGCCAGCTCGCCGTTGCCGCCGTAGATGGCCGAGCCGGGCCCGCGGATGATCTCGATGCGCTCGACCGCGTCGAGGGGGTAGTGGTTGCCGAGCTGAACGGTCGAATACAACAGCTCGTTGACCTGCAGCCCGTCGATCATGAAGAGGATCTTCCCCTCGTAGCCCCAGAGCCCGCGGAAGGCCGGCCCGACGACGCCCTGGACGTCGGAGGCGAAGGAGAAGCCCGGCACCAGCGAGAGGATCTCCAACAGATCGCGCGCGCCGCTGCTCTGGATCTCGTCGCGGGTGATGACGGTGAGGACCGCGGCGGACTCGAGGGAGCTCTTCGACTTGCGGGTGGCGACCGTGGTCTCGACCTTGAGGAGATCGTCGAGGGTGAGGTCCTCGATGCTGGTGATGTCCTGGCCGGCCACCTTGCCGTGGGAGGCGGGAGGTGGAGCGGCGGCGGCGAGGCCGCCCAGCGCCAAGAGGAGCATCGACGAGACCTTGGACCACCGCGCTGCGGACATTGCCTTCCCTCCGTGGCGCGCCGGGCGCGTCACTCGACGATCTTCGCCAACTTCAACAGGTCGCTCCCGAAGGCCGCGCCCTCGAGTCGCGAGGCCGACAGGTTCACCAGGATGACGTTCCGCTCTCCCTCGGCGACCACGCCCAGGGACATGCCCTGCTCGATGGAGGCGCGGCTGGTTCCGACGGTGAGCAGCTTGCGCTCCCGGGAGAGGGCGCGGATCGCTTGGGCCTCGTCGGAGAGCCCGTCGCAGGCGAGGAGTACGTCGACCCCCGACCTCTCGACGGCCGCCTTCACCGCCGCCTCGTCCCACGGCGCGCTCAGCACCTTGAAGGCGCGGCCCAGCACCGAGACGCCCTCGATGGGCTTGAGCGCGCTCACCCAGGTCTTGGCGAGCGCCTCCGACGCCGCGTCGCCGTGCTTGGAGAGGACGAGCACGACCACCGAGTCGCCGGCGCGCTCCGCGAGGTTCTTGTCGTAGGAGAGCGCGCGCACCACGATGGCCGCCTGGCGCTCCACGCCCGCCTGCGCGGCGCCGAGGGTGGCGGCGAGCAGCACGGCGCCCAGCAGGAAGCGGGCGCGCGGAAGCCGCGGACGGGCGAGGGAAGGTGGCGGTGGTTGGCGAACGGCCACGGGGGGCTCCAGCGCGACGGACCATGCACTCCCGAAGGCCCGCCCTCCACTCCGGAGTTGGGAGAGCATAAGGCGCGACCCCGACCGCGAGAAGCATCGGGCTGGCCGCTCAAGGGTGGGCGGAAAGTTCCACCGTCCGACAGAGGAGCATCGCCGCCTGACGTCTGAAAACACCGAAGCCGCCGCCCCCGTGAAGGGAGCGACGGCTTCGGCGCTGCGGCAAGAGGCCCTGTTCTCGGGCCTCAGCTCACTTCTTCTTCTTCAGCTCGTCGTCGATCACGGCCTTGAAGGCCTCGATCGGCTGCGCGCCCACGACCTGGCGGCCGTTGATGAAGAAGGTCGGGGTGCCGTTGGCGCCCACGCGGTTGCCCTCGTTCGAGTCGGCGGTGATCTGCGCGTCGAACTTGTTCGAGTCGAGCGCGGCCTTGAACTTGTTCATGTCGAGGCCGATCTCCTGCGCGTACTTCTCGAGCGAGGCGCGATCGAGGCTCTGCTGGTTCGAGAAGAGCTTGTCGTGCATCTCCCAGAACTTG
The DNA here is from genome assembly GCA_037443525.1 of Archangiaceae bacterium. Classification (GTDB taxonomy): domain Bacteria; phylum Myxococcota; class Myxococcia; order Myxococcales; family Myxococcaceae; genus JBBIOE01. The sequence continues at coordinate 40,377 of JBBIOE010000029.1, forward strand.
CCCTGCTCGTTGGCCGCCATGGCCGCGTTGGCCGCGGGGCGCGCGTTCTGGTGGAAGGGCAGCGGCTGGTGCTTGAAGATCACCTTCACCTTGCCCTCGTACTGCTTCTCGAGGTCGTGGAGCGTCGGCACCACGCGGCTGCAGAACGGGCACTGGAAGTCCGAGAACTCGACGATGGTGACCGGCGCGTTCTTGGCGCCCTTCACCGGCGAGCCCTTCACGTCGATGTCGGTGACGACCTTGGCCGGCTCCGGGGCACCCTCGGGCGCCGGCGCCTGGGCCTTGCCCGCGTCCTTCTGGAGCTCGGCGTAGAGGTTCTCCAGCTTCACGCCGCGCGCGAGGATCGCGTCAGCCTTCTTGAGCTCCTCTTCGATGACGCCCTTGAAGGCCTCGAAGGGCTGCGCGCCCACGAACTGCCGGCCGTTGATGAAGAAGGTGGGGGTGCCGTTCGCGCCCACCGCCATGCCCGCCGCGGAGTCGTCCTCGACGCGCTTGGCGAACTTGCCGGAGTCGAGCGCCGCCTTGAACTTGCCCATGTCGAGGCCGATCTCCTGCGCGTACTTCTCGAGCGACGCGCGATCGAGCGCCTGCTGGTTGCCGAACATCTTGTCGTGCATCGGCCAGAACTTGCCCTGCTCGTTCGCGGCCATCGAGGCCTCGGCCGCGGGCTTCGCGTTGTTGTGGAAGGGCAGCGGCTGGTTGCGGAAGACGATGCGCACGTCCTTGGCGTAGGTGTCCTCGATCTGCTTCAGCGTCGGCACCACGCGGCTGCAGAACGGGCACTGGAAGTCGCTCCACTCGACGATGGTGACCTTGGCGTACTTCGGGCCCTTCGCCGGCGAGTCGGCCGGGACGTCGACCTTGACCATCGCGGGCGGCGCGGGGGGCGCGGCCGGGGCGGCGGCGGGGGGCGGCGGGGGCGCCGAGCCGGCCTTGTCCATGATGCGCGCGTAGACCTGATCGGCCGGAGTGCCGCCGGCGACCATCGCCTGGGCCTTGCCGATCTCCTCGTCGATGAGGCGCTTGAAGTTGTCGATGGGCTGCGCGCCCGAGAGCTTGCGGCCGTTGATGAAGAAGGCCGGGGTGCCGGAGGCGCCGACGGACTGCGCGAGCGCCTGGTCGGCCTGGATGACGGCGTCGTACTTGCCCGAGGCCATGTCGGCCTTCCACTTCTCGACGTTCAGGCCGATGTCACGGGCGTACTGCTCGAGGTTCGCGTCCTCCAGCGCCTGCTGGTTCGCGAACATCTTGTCGTGCATCTCCCAGTACTTGCCCTGCTCACGGGCCGCGAGCGCCGAGAGGGCCGCCGGCTTGGCGCGGTTGTGGAAGGGCAGCGGGTTCTGCTTCATCACCACGCGGAGCTTGTCGCCGTAGTCCTTCTCCAGCTGCTGCACGGTGTTGTGCGCGCGGCTGCAGAACGGGCACTGGAAGTCGGAGAACTCCACCATGGTGACGAGCGCGGTGTTCGGGCCCTGCACGGGCGACTCGCCCACCGGGACCTTGAGGACCGCCGTGTCCATCGGAGGCGCGGCCGGGCGCGGGGCGCCGGGCGCGGCCGAGGGAGCCGCCGCGATGGTCGGAGCGCCGCCGGGCGCCTTGGTGGTGAACATGCTGCCGACGGCGAAGCCGACGACGCCGCCGATCAACAGCGCGATGATGACTGAGGGTTTCATGAGATGTTCTGCTCCTTTGAAGAAAGTGCGGGCGGTTGATAGCAGACGCTCGCGTAAGTGCAATGCACGACACTGATGATCCCGGACGCCTCGCAGTTTCAGCCACCCTGGTCGATTCCCGGGGAAGGGCGTGTCCGCTGCCGATCATCGACCTCGCCAAAAGCCTGAAGGCCCACTCCGAGGTCGAGCTGTGGGCCGACGATCCCGCGGTCGAAGCAGACCTCGCGGCCTTCTGCGCGGCCACTGGCCACCGCGCCGAGCGCCAGGAGATCGGACCCGACCGGCTCTTTCGGGCAGTGGTCCACCGGGTGGGGTGAGGCAGGGTGCCCCCCAGGGGCTCGTTTCGACCCGCCCCACTGGCGCCCAAGCGCCGAGAGTCACGAGCGGTGTGGCCAGGGCACATCGGCTGCAGTCCTGCTGCACAGCGCCCCCATCTGAGGAGTTCCATGATCGACACCGACATCGAGTTGACGCGCAGTGAAGCTGAGCTGGCCCGAGAGGAGACGACGCTCCAGACCGAGGTCGATCGCCTCGAGGTCTCCCGTCGCGAGGCCGCAGATCGGCTCGTGGCGTTGCGGCGGCGGGTGGGAGAGGCGAAGGCCGCGGGCGCCGCCGACGCCGAGCTGGAGAAGCGGCTCGAGGCCCTTTCGCCTGGCGCTCCTGACGCCGAGGCCTGCCGTGCGCTCGCCCGCGAGAAGCGGCGCGAGGCGGTCGCGGCCCGGCAGCGCGCCAACGGTGAGCTTCGCACGCTCTTGAGCGGCTGGCGGCAGGAGCTGTCGACGTTCGGCCGGCAGCTCACCACCGACGAGCGCGCGGCGGAGCAGCTCGCGAGTCAGGCGGCGCAGCGGGCCGTGGCACGCGACGCGGAGCGGGCTTCCCTGATGACGGTGACGTCGCCATCGGCGTCGAAGGCGGCGAGCGAGCCGGAGCGGAAGGGCCGCGCGGCGCGCATCGATCGGCGCGTGCCGATGCAGGCCGTGATCGACCTCTCCTCCGACCACAACTTCTTCAGCGGCTTCTCGGCCAACCTGTCCGACGGCGGCGTCTTCGTGGCGACCGTGAACCTGTTCCCGCTGGGGACCGAGGTCGACCTCTCCTTCACCCTGCCCACCGGTGAGGCGATTCGGGCCCACGGCCAGGTGCGCTGGGTGCGGGAGATCAACGACGGCGACCCCGAGCAGTTCCCCGGCATGGGGGTGCACTTCCTCGACTTGCCCAAGGAGGCGGAGGCCGCCATTCACCGCTTCGTGCAAGAGCGCGAGCCGATGTTCTTCGCGGCGGCGTAGGCGGTCACTGGAGCGAGTCGAGGAGCGCCTTCGCGTCGCCGTTCGCCGGGTCGAGCGCGAGCGCCTTCGAGAGCCGCTCCTTCGCCTCGTCCTTCCGCCCGAGCTTGAGGAGCCACTCGCCCTGGTAGCGCGGAATGCGGGTGTCCTCGGGGGCGAGCTCGGCGGCCTTCCGGGCGACGTTCAGCGCGCTCTGGTAGTCGCTCTGGTACGAGAAGTTCAGGGCGAGGAAGAGCAGGGGCGTCGAGGAGGTGGGGATGAGCGCGCTGGCCTGGGTGAGCTCGAGCGCGGCGCCGGCGTAGTCGCCGGTGCGCTGCATCACGATGCCCAGGTTCACGTGGGCCTGCCAGTACCAGGGGCTCGTCTCCAGCGCGACGAGCAGCCGCTCCTTTGCCCGCGAGTAATCGCCGGCCGCGATGAGCTCGAGCGCCAGGTTGTTGTTCACCACCGGGTTCCTCGGGGCCTTGGGCAGCTCGGCCTCCCACAGCGCGCGCGAGCTCGACCAGTCGCCGACCCGGAGCTCGGTGCGGACGACGAGCCCGACCAGCACCAGCGCGCCCGCGCCCAGCACCCACGTCCTCGACGGCCACCGGCGCGCAACCAGCGCCGCGGCCTCCGCCCCCACCCAGAGGCAGAAGCCCGCCGAGGGCAGGTAGAGCAGCCGCTCCGCCATCAACACGCCGATGGGCACCACGTGGGTCACCGGCAACAGGGCCACGAAGGTCCACGCCACCGCGAGGGCGAACAGCGGCCGCCGGGCGCGGAGCAGGTGGCCCGCCAAGAGCACCGCCACCCACACCGCGGTGGCCGCCCACTCCCAGGCGCCCGGCGACGGCACCGCGGGGATCTTGGCGACGTAGGCGAAGTCCGTCCCCAGCGAGAGGGGCGCGACGAGCAGGCGCAGGTACTCGGCCAAGACGCGCGTGGCCGAGCAGGCCACCGTCAGCGCCGGCGTGCCCGGCGGAAACCACCGCGACGCGGCCGGCGAGGCCAGAGCGCCGCCGCGCAGCACGACGTACGGCACCAGGGCCAGCCCCAGCGCGAGCGCGTACCCACCCGCCCGCGCCAGCGCCCGCCGCGCCTCCGTCGTCCTCACCCCGGGTTGGGCCGTGAGCCCCGCCGCCGCCGGAACCGTCCACGCGATGACGAAGTAGAGGCCCGGCAGCACCGACGCCGACTCCTTGGCGAGGATCGCTACCGAGAGCACCGCCACCGCGAGGACACGCTCCTTCGCTCCGGGGCGCAGGGCGAGCCACAGCGCGCTGAAGCCGAGCGCCGCCGCGAGCAGATCGGTCCGTCCCACCAGCGGCGTGAAGGCCTCCACGTGCACCGGGTGCACCGCGAACAACAGCCCCGCCGCGAGCGCGCCCAGGTCCGCCAGCGGCGCCTTCGCCGCACCGAGGATTCGCCGGGCGAGCAGCACCACCAGCGCCGCCGCCCAGGCGTGCACCAGCGCGTTGACGAGGTGGTACCCGAAGGTCTCCCGCCCCTGGAAGGCGTAGTTCACCGCGAAGGAGAGCGTGGAGACGGGGCGAAAGGGCCCGCCCAGCGTCGGGCCGCCGCCGTAGCCGTAGGGCTCGCTGAAGATGCGGCGGACGTTCGAGAGCGAGTGGACCAGCGGGTTGTCGAGCACCGCCCAGCCGTCGTCCAGCGCCGGCGGGAAGTGGAGCGACGGCGCCACGCAGGCGAAGGCCACCAGGAAGACGAGCAGGGCGGCGTGACGCTCGGCGAAGCGCAAGGCTCGGGTGGCGGGGCTCATCAGGTGAGCTGCAGCACCTTCTCCTCGAGCTTCTTGCCGCGCCACACTCCGAGGATCAGCACCTGCCGCTGCGCCAAGAGGGCCACCACCCGGGTGATGATCTCCTCCGGCTGCACCGCCTGCCCGTCGAAGTGCACCACCAGCACGTTCCCGGCCTCGATGACCGCGGTGCGGCAGCCGGAGAGGGCCTGCACCTCGATGAGCGGCACCTCGCCCCGGGCTACTTGCACCCGGAACTCCGCCATCTGTCCGGTGAGGTCGGCCATGCTGGCCGCCGACACCAGCTTGCCCTTGTCGAGAATGGCGGTGGCGTCGCAGAGCTCCTCGAGCTCCTGCAGGTTGTGGCTCGAGACCACCACCGTGTGCTTGCCCTTGAGATCGCGAATGAGGCTCCGCACCGAGGCGGCGATCTTGGGGTCCAGGCCCGCGGTGGGCTCGTCGAGCAGCACCACCGGCGGCGAGCCCATCAGCGCCTGCGCCATCGACACCCGCTTCGCCATGCCGTGCGAGAGCGAGCTGGCCAACACGTTCCAGGTCTCCGGGAGCTGCACCCGCTCGAGGGCCGCGCGGGCCTCCTTCTCCGGCGCGTCGAGGTGCGACAGCCGCGCCAGGTGCATGAGCAGCTCGCCCACCGGCCACGTCGGCGGCAGCACCGCGTCCTGCGGCAAGACCCCCACCTTGCGCTTGAGGGCGCCCGGCTGGGCGGGGTCGACGCCCAAGACCCGCACCGTCCCGGCGGTGGGGAAGAGGAAGCCGCACATCATCGAGAAGGTGGTCGTCTTCCCGGCGCCGTTGGGCCCGATCAGGCCGTAGCAGTGGCCCTCCTGCACGTCGAAGGTGACGTTCTCCACCGCGCGCTTGACGCCGAAGTGCTTGGAGAGCCCCTTGAGCTCGATGGCGGCGCTCACAGGTCCCTCCGCCTGAGCGCGAGCTGCGCGAGGCCCAAGAAGACCAGCGCGAAGCCCACGTGAATCAGGCCCGCGGTGACGAAGCGGTGCCAGTAGGGGTGGAGCAGATCGTGCCGGAAGTGCCAGACCGAGACGTAGCGCAGGTACGCGCGCCACGACTCCGAGGGCCCGACGCCCAGCTGCTCGAGCGCCGAGTCGGCCACCTCTCCGGGGAAGCGGAACACCTCGCCGTAGACGCCCACCGCCCACAGCACGAAGAGCACGATGATGTTGACGATCAGCGCCACGCCCGGCTGCGGCACCAGCGCGCTGCACAGGCTGGTGAGCGCCAGGTAGGCGAGCGCCAGCACCAGCGACGACGCCACCAGCTTGAAGGTCCACAGCGCCACGTCCATCGCGCCGAAGTCGGCGTTGAGGAGCTT
>JBBIOE010000030.1:0-46074 GCA_037443525.1 Archangiaceae bacterium
CAACGGATTCTTGCCGGCATACGGCCGGGCGCTTCCCGGATCGGGATGACCCTGATGTTCTTCCCGCTGTTGGTGTTGTCGCTTTGGGCGCACGACGCGGCAGCGGCACCGGTCGCCGACGGCCGCATCGTCTACAGCGTCGGGAGCAGCACCCCCCAGCAGGAAAGCTACCAGGCCGGTACCCCCGGCACGCTGAGCGCAGCCTCCGCCACCCAGGCCGGAGCGGGGCAGAGCTGGATGGTGGATCGCGCCTGCCCCACCAGGGCCGAGCACCTGGCCGGCTACGTGGACGGCTCCGGCAACCTCTATCTCCTGCGCTGGAACGGGAGCAGCTGGCAGAGCCAGTGGAGCGTCTCGGTGGGCAGCGACACCGGCGGCGGCCGGCGCTTCGACATCGCCTACGAAAACGGCACCGGCAACGCGATCGTAGCGTACGCCACCGCGAACAGCAGGCAGTTCGCCTACCGGCGCTGGGACGGTTCCTCCTGGAGCGCCCCGGTTACGGTGTCGACCGCCACCGGCGCGGGCTCGGGCAGCGCCGGGCTGAGGGTCGAGGGCGCCCAGCCTTCGCCCCCGCAGGACGCCGGCCCCACGCCCGGAGGCGCTGGCCCGCCCGAGCCCCGCGCCACCCCCGACGCCGGCGCCGAGGTCGACGAGCTCGATCCGCGCCACACCACGGTGGTCACGGCCTCGCGCACCGAGCGGAAGCTCGAGGACGTCGTCGTGCCCACCGAGGTGATCACCCGCGCGCAGATCGAGCAGCAGGGGGCGCGCGATCTGGCCCAGCTGCTCGACCAGCACCCCGGCGTCGAGCTCGTCTACACCAACCGCGGCACCGGCATTCGCCTCCAGGGGCTCGACCCGGAGTACGTGCTGATCCTGGTCGACGGCCAGCGCGTGGCGGGCCGCAGCGGCAGCCTCACCGACATCTCCCGCTTCTCCCTGCGCGAGGTGGAGCGCGTGGAAATCACCAAGGGCCCGGCGGCGGCCCTCTACGGCGCCGACGCCATCGGCGGCGTCATCAACCTCATCACCCGGGAGCCCCAGCGCCCCTTCGAGGCCACCGTGCGCGCTGCGGGAGGCGTGATGTCGCACGCGGCCGGCTCCAGCCCCACCGGCACCGAGGCCGACGTGCGCGGCAACGTCGGCGCGAAGCTCGGCGACTTCGGGCTTCGCCTCGGCGCCGGCTACCGGCAGCGCGACGCCTTCGACTGGGATCGCGGCGACGTCGCCACCAGCGGCCCGAAGCTCGTGCGCGACGACGTCGACCTCGACGCGACCTGGAAGCCCAGCGAGCGCACCAAGGCCTGGCTGCGCGGCGCCTACGTCTTCACCGATCTCGGCGGCGTGGACATCAACGACACCGGCGCCATCTTCGATCGCTTCCAGCGCACCGAGCAGGCCGACGCCTGGGCCGGCGCGCAGACCCGCCTCGAGAGCGACACCACCGTCACCCTGCGCGGGCACTACGGCTACTTCCGCGACCAGTTCCTCCTCGATCAGCGCAGCTCGCGCGCCCTCGACGACTACTCCCAGAACCGCACCCGCCTCGGGGAGGGCCTGGTGCAGGCCGACCAGAAGCTTGCCGGCGGCCACGTCGTCTCGGCCGGCGGCGAGCTCTACGTCGAGAGCCTGGTCTCGAACCGCATCGACCCGGGCAACGTGCAGCGCAACCGCTTCGGCTTCTTCGTGCAGGACACCTGGGCCACCGGCCTCGGCGGCACCAGGCTCACCCTCGAGCCCGGCTTCCGCTTCGATCAGGACTCGCAGTTCGGCGGCGCCCCCTCGCCCCGGGTGGCCTTGAAGGTCGACCCGCACCCCGCGCTCACCGTGCGCGGCTCCTGGGGCCTGGGCTTCCGCCCGCCGACCTTCAGCGAGCTGTACCTGCAGTTCGCCAACCCGGCCATCGGCTACGTCGTCGAGGGCAACCCCAAGCTCGAGCCCGAGCGGAGCGGCTCCTTCGAGCTCTCGGTCGACTGGCGGCCGCCCTACGACGGCCTGCTCCTGTCGGCCAGCGCCTGGCGCACCGACACCAAGAACCTCATCAACATCACCATCGACAAGGCGCCGAACCCCGACTCGCCCTCGACCTTCAACTACGAGAACGTCGCCCAGGCCTACACCCAGGGCGTCGAGCTCACCGGCCGCGCCAGGCTGGCGAAGGGCACCTGGCTGGAGCTGGGCGGCATGCTGTTGGACGCCCGCGACGTGACGCGGAAGCGCGCGCTCGAGGGCCGCTCGCCGGTGAAGCTCACCGCGCAGCTCACCTCGAAGTACCGGCCGCTCAAGCTCGAGGCCTTCATCCGCGGGAGCTGGTCGGCGCCCAGGCCCTACTACCTGGGCAACGGCCTGGGCTTCGCCAACGTGCTCGGCTTCGGCGCCGACAAGACCGCCTATTCCCCCGCGATCGTCGATCTCGAGCTGCAGGTGGGCTGGGCCGTGCGCGACTGGATCAAGGTCTTCGTCAACGGGAAGAACCTCCTCGACTCTGGCGACCAGAACTTCAACCCCAGGCCTCCGCGCAGCGTGCTCGGCGGCGTGCAGCTCGATCTCTGAGGGCGACCTTCATGCGACCTACGCTCCCGCTCCTCGTCGTTTTCGCCGCCTGCGCCCCCGACCTGCGCGACGATCACCCCTTCGACGGCGAGGTGAAGACCGGCCCGCTCGTGACCGTCACCGTCGAGCCCGACGGCACCCGCCTGGCGGTCGTCGACGCCACCAACAAGGGCTCGCAGGTCTACGTCGATCTCGACGGCGACACCGAGCTCAAGGCCGAGGCCGCCTTCGCCTCCAACGCCTGGGACCTGGCCTTCAAGCGCTTCGAGGTCTTCATGAACGGCGGCACCAGCGGGCCCACCGGCGTGGTCTCGGTCGCGGTGCTCGTGGGCCAGGACTTCGACGCGCTCGAGAAGGCGCCCGCCGTCGGCTTCCTGCAGGACGGCCAGGACCTCGTCTTCGCCAAGGTGGAGGGCGGCTGGTACGACTACGATCTCAACGTGCACAAGGTGGTGGCCAAGCCGGGGCTGACCTACGTGGTCAAGTCGAGCGCGGGTGCCTTCTTCAAGCTGAAGATGCTCGAGTACTACGACGCGTCGGGGACTCCGGCGATGATCTCGGTGAAGTACAAGGCGGTGTCGCCGCCGTGACGGCGGTCGTTTTTTCCTCCACAATCGCGCCGCGATGACGTCGACCGCCAAGCCCGACAGCAGCCTGCCGCACCCGACGGTCGACGACGTCGAGTTCCGCGCGCTCTACAAGAAGACCAAGTACGTCGTGGAGACGAGCGACGGCTGGAGCCTGGTCATCACCCGCTACCGGCCGGTGCCGCAGCACTTCCCCCAGCCGCTGTTCGGCGAGCCGATGTTGATGGTGCACGGCTTCTCCCAGAACCGCCACGCGTGGACGAGCGGCGAGTTCGTCAAGAACCTCCTCTTCTTCGGGCTCGACATCCACATCCTCGAGCTGCGCGGCCACGGCAAGAGCTCCATCGCGCTGCAGCACGAGCGCGCCGAGAAGACCGGCCGGCGCCTGCCCCCCGACCTCGACTTCGAGTGGGACATCGACAGCTACTTCCTCTACGACCTGCCGGCGGCGGTGGCGGGGGTCCGGCGCATCACCGGGCGCGATCGCATCTTCTACTGCGGCCACTCCATGGGCGGCATCCTGGGCTACGGCTACGCCGGCATTCACGATCACTTCGAGGGCATCGTCACCATCGGCGCCCCGGGTGAGATCGGCCGCGGCGCCTTGCCCCTGCGCGCGCTCGCCTGGGCGGGCCCCTCCTTGAGCAGCACCGTCGACGCCACGCTCGCCGGGCTGAACGTCGAGCGCTCGATGACCCACGCGCTCAAGGGCCTCGCCTCGAAGCTGACCAAGAAGGCCCCCGAGGCCTCTCCGCGCACGCTCAAGTACCGGTACCTGCCGGTCGACACCTGGCTCAAGCTGGCCGCCGACGCCTTGGGCTACGCGGAGCAGAGCCCGGTGGTGAAGTTCGTCGCCGACCAGATCACCTACCTCGCCCGGTGGGACCGCATGACGATGGACAACATGCGGTGGCTCCTGCGCGAGGGCGGCGAGAAGGAGCCCCGAAAGGTCGTCGAGCAGTTCCTCAGGTGGATCCGCTCGAACCAGACCGTCTGCTACCGCACCGGCTACGACTTCCGGCGCGGCTTCGGGAAGATCAAGGTGCCGATGGCCATCATCTTCGGCGACATGGACCCCTTGGCCTCGCTGGAGTCGACCCGCTCGGTCTACCGCCGGGCCCGCTCCGAGTACCTCTTGTGGCGGCCGGTGAAGGGCAACAGCCACATCGAGCTGACGATGGGGCACGACATTCGGCAGATCTGTTACGACATCAAGAACCTGGTCGAGTACGCCAAGACGCACCGCTCGAAGCCGCCGTCTCTGCCCCGCATTCGCTAGTCCCTCGCGCCGGAACCCCAGCCCGTTCTCGCGGGTTTCAGCTCGGTCGAAAACTGGAGGCCCAGGCTCCGGTTGCTAGGGTGCTACATGATGACACAGCCCGGTCAGCGGCCGTCGCGCGCGATGCGGCCACGCCTCCACCCGGGGCGCTGGCTGCTCGTCCTCATGGTGAGCCCGCTGTTCGCGCTCGCCGCGCAGGACAAGGTGCAGCTCAACGCCATCTCGCGCGTCGAGCTGAAGGGCGCGACCGTCGAGATCCAGGGCTCGCGCCGGCCGAGCTTCACCACCTTCACCCTCTCCGATCCGCCGCGGCTGGTGATCGACATCTCCGAGGCGGTGTTCCAGGCCGTCCCCCCGGAGACCAAGGTCGGCCAGAAGGGCATCACCGCCATCAAGACCGCCAGCTACGGCAGCGAGTCGGCGGCCATCGCGCGCGTCATCGTCGGCTTCGAGAAGGAGCTGGAGACCGACATCGCGGTGCAGGGCACGACGCTGATCGTCAGCCTGCCGCCCGATCCCTCGGAGCAGAAGAAGGTGGCGCAGGAGAAGGCCGAGACCGAGCGGCAGGCCCGGCTCGGCGCCGAGCGCGAGGCCAAGGAGGCGAAGGAGAGGGCCGAGGCCGACGCCAAGGCGAAGGCCCTCGCCGAGAAGAGCGCCAAGGAGGAGGCCGACCGCCTCGCCAGGGAAGAGGTCGAGCGGACGAAGAAGAAGGCCGAGGAAGAGCGCCTCGCGAAGGTCGCCGCCGAGAAGGCCCAGAAGGAGGAGACCGCGCGCCTGGCCAAGGAGGAGGCGGAGCGGAAGAAGCGAGAGGCCGAGGAGGCGATGAAGAAGGCCGAGGAGGAGCGCCTCGCGAAGGTCGCCGCCGAGAAGGCCCAGAGGGAAGAGGCCGAGGCGAAGGCTCGCGCCGAGGCCGAGCAGCGGAAGAGGGACGCGGAGGAGGCGAAGCGGAAGGCCGAGGAGGAGCGCCTCGCGAAGGTCGCCGCCGAGAAGGCCCAGAAGGAAGAGGCCGCCCGCCTGGAGGCCGAGCGCCAGGAAGAGGAGCGCCAGCGGAAGCTCGCCGAGAAGGAGGAGAAGGCGAGGAAGAAGCGCGAGGCCGAGGAGGCGAAGAGGCGGGCCGAGGAGGACGAGAAGGCTCGGCAGCTCGCCGAGAAGGAAGAGCGCGCGCGGAAGATGCGGGAGGCGGAGGCGGAGGAGAAGGCCCGCCTCGCCGCCGCCGAGCCGAGGTCGCGGAAGCAGCGCGAGCCCGAAGAGGGCCAGAAGGTCGCCGCGGCCGACGGGGCGGGCCGGAAGCGGCCCGACGACGCCGCCCAGAAGCGCCGGGACCTCGAGGACGCCGCCGCCAGGACGCCGCCTCCCGAGGAGCTCGCCCGGGCCGGGGTGCGCGTCACCTTCATCGGCTTCAAGCAGGAGAACGGCGTCGCGAAGGTCTACGTGCGCACCACCGGGCCGGTGAAGTACGCGGTGGGCGAGGACGACGAGCGCGCCGTGGTGCTCACCCTCGAGAAGGCCCGCGTCACCATGCCCAACAACCAGCGCATCCTCGACGCGTCCTTCTTCGACACCGCGGTCTCGCTGGTCAGGCCCGAGGAGACCGAGGACGGCCGGGTGCTGGTGAAGGTGACCTTGAAGCGCCGCGTGGCGTACCGCGCCAGCCAGCAGGGCAACGAGCTCTCGCTCGAGTTCGAGAAGCTGGACTGAGGGCCGGGGCTGGGCGAAGGGAGGGTCGATGCCGTTCGCGTCCCTCCTGGGTCTCGTCCTCGTCGCGGGGCCGGTCGCCGAGGTCGAGCTCCGCGCCGAGCGCCTGCTCCACGACGAGAAGCACGGGCTCACCACCGCCGAGGGCAGCGCCCGCCTGCGCGCCTCGAACGCCGCGGTGGACGCCGATCGCATCGTCTACGAGCGCGAGTCGCGCCGGGTCACCGCCGTCGGGCACGTGACCGCCCGCCTCGCCGAGGGGGGGCTGGTCGGCCTCGTGGCTGAGTCGGTCACCCTGCGCCTCGACGGCGATCGGGTCGAGGAGGCGTGGCTCCTCGAGGGCCACGCCGAGGTGCACCTGGGCGTGACGCCAGAGGCCTTCCTCGCCGCGGCCACGCCCGAGGCCCTCGCCGACGCCGGCACCATCACCACCGTCCTGCGCGGCAACCACCTGGTGCGGCAGGGCACCACCTGGCACGTGGACAGGGCCGAGGTGGTGCCGTGCGACTGCGACCTGAAGCACCCCTCGTGGGCCATTCACGCCAGCTCCGCGGACGTCGATCCCGACGCCCAGCGCATCTCCACCTGGTGGCCGAGGGTGTGGGTGGGGCCGGTGCCTCTCTTGGGCTTCCCCTGGGTCCCCTGGCTGTCCCTGCCGATGACCGATCGCCAGACGGGGCTGTTGTTCCCCAAGCCGGCCACCAGCAGCCTCAACGGCTTCGGGCTCGAGCTGCCTTTCTACGTCACGCTCGGGCGCAGCGCCGACGTGACCCTCACCCCGGGCTACTTCTTCGGCGCGGCGCCGCCGAAGGACTCCCTCCAGCCGCCCTACGGCGTGAAGGGCCCGCACCTCGGCGTGGAGTTTCGCTACGCGCCCGCCCAGGGGGTCGAGGGGCGCCTCTTCGGAGGGATCATCGACGACTTCCGGCTCGAGCGCGATCCCGCTCTGGCCGGCGCCGTCATCACCGGCAGCCCGCGAGGCCTGCGCGGCGATCTCGGGTGGCTCCATCGCCAGAAGCTCGGCCACGGGCTCACCTTCAACGCCGATCTGAACCTCAACTCCGACGGCTACTACCTGAAGGACTTCACCTCCGACGTGCTCGGGCGCGAGGCCGGCTACCTGCGCTCGTCGGCCGTGCTCACCCACCGCACCACCGACACCTCCCTCTCCCTCGATCTCGGCTACCGGCAGGACGTGCGCTTCGGCTATCAGCTCTTCGGGCTCACCCCGCGGCCCGAGGGCTCCGCGGCTCCCGTGTACGGCCCCAACACCCTGCAGCGCACGCCGGCGCTCACCTTCGCGCTCGCCCCGAAGCTGCTCATCGACGGGCTCGCGGTCTCGGTCACGGGTTCGTTCGTGCGCCAGGCGCCCTGGGGTGGGCTCATGGGCGACGAGGGGTCGCTCGCGGGCGACGGGCGCCTCGTCGACCCGGCCACCGGGACCGAGCTGTCGAGCTACTGCCTGCAGCAGCGCCTCTTCATGCCCGCGTCGCTGCTCGACACCCAGGGCACCTGCGGGGTGAGCGCGCTCGACAAGGCAGGGCAGGGCGATCGCCTCTTCCAGAGGGGCGAGCGAGAGGCGCGCGATCGCGTCGACGTGCTCCCCAAGCTCCTGTGGGCGGCGCAGCCCTTCGGCGCGCTGTCGCTCTCGGCCTTCGCCGGCTGGCGGCAGGACGCGTGGCGCGGCGAGCTGACCGGCGAGGCGGGCCAGCGCGGCCACCCGGTGCTCGGCGCGCGCGCGGAGACCTCGCTGGTCGGCGAGGCGGCGAACGGCTCCCTGCGCCACTCCATCACCCCCGCGGTGGAGCTGCGCTCGGTGCCCTTGGTGCTCGGCTCCCAGCCCGCGCCCTACGACGCCGTCGACCTGGCGGTCCCCGACGCCCGCGGCCGGCTCCAGGGACAGGCGGTGCTCGAGCAGCGCCTCACGCGGCCGTTGGGCGGCGACCTTCTGCGCCTCGATCTCGGCCAGGGCTTCGATCTGGCGAGCCCGGAGGCCTCGGGCCCGCGCCTCTCCGAGTCCTTCGGCCGCCTCCTGGTCAGCCTCGGCTGGCTCTCGGCGGGCGCGTCGGCGCGCGTCGATCCCTACGGCGTCTCCTCGGGCCTGCGGCTCACCCGCGCCTCGGCCGGCTTCGGCCTCGACGACTGGAAGGGCGATGGCCTCTCCTTCGGCTACGAGAGCGTGCTCGACGAGGGCACCGCGCGCACCCGCCGCCCGCTCGACCTGCTCTTCGGGACGCCCCTGCCGGCGACGGCGCAGACCCGCTCCCACGTCCTCACCGCCGGGGCGCGCGCGCGCTTCAAGTTCCTCTCCCTCCGCTACGATCTGTTGGCGATGTCGCAACCGGCGGACTCCCGCGACGCGAACCCGGGCCTCGTCCTGCTGCAGCAGGTGATGACCCTGGGCGTCACCCCCGCCTGCGACTGCTGGCGCGTCGACGTCTACGCCCGGCATGCACCCACCCGCGCTTCGACCGACGCGCCCCTCAACTTCCTCGTCTGGCCCGAGCTCGGCTTCAACGTGAGCGTCTCCCGGTTCGGCTCCATCGGCTCCTCGCGCTGAGCGGCCGGGGGCGCTCCGGAGACACTCCTTGACGCAAGGGGGCATGGCTTCGATGATGCCCTCCTCGCGTCGCCCCCTGTTCCCCCCGAGGAGCCGCTTCCCATGCGCCTTCGCCCGTTCGTCTCGATGCTCGCTGTGACCGCGCTGTGTGCTTGCGGTTCGACGGGCCCAGCCTCCATGTCCTTCGTCTCCGTCAACCCGCCCCAGCCACGCATCGGGGACGTGGTGACCGTCTCCTTCAAGCTCGTGGACGACCGCGGCCTGCCGCTGGCGGGACAGGACGTGGCCTTCAAGCTCCAGAGCGACGTCGCCGGCGTCGACCTGTCGCCCAAGGTCTTCACCTCGCTCAAGGGCAGCGGCATCGCCACCACCCAGCTTCAGGTGAAGTCGCGCGTGACCTCGGTCATCGTCGTGGCCACCGCCGGGGGGAAGACGGTCCTCTCGCCGCCCATCTCGGTCGCCGGCTCGGTGCCCAACGGCAGGCAGTTCACCTTCCAGTGCGGCCCCATCGCCGGCGAGGCCTCGGGTGGCCGTCACGCCCTCGGCGCCTACGACGAGAGCCGGTTCCTCATCGCGGGCGAGAAGATTGAGTGCACCGCGCACACCGGCGACCGCAACGGCGACGGCGTCCCCGGCGCGCTGGTCTCCTTCCTCACCGAGGCCGGCACCATCGGCCCCACCGAGGTCTCGCTCACCAACGTCGTCGGCAACGCCACCATCCTCTACAAGACCTCGTTCCCCCTGCCTGCCGACGTCGACCCGGGGAAGTTCGTGTGGACGCCGGAGAACGACCTCAACCACACCGGCGAGCTCCTCGCGCCGACCTGGATGGAGCCGTACATGTGGATCGCGAACCCGCTCCAGTTCCCCCGGCCCGCCAACGCCACCGGTTCGGAGCCCTCCCGCTTCGACCCACTGCGGAAGAAGCCCGACGGCACCCAGTACCGCAACAACCCGCGCGACAACCTGGTCACGATGATCGCGGTCACCTCCGGCGAGGAGGGCTACCTCGACGCCAACAACAACGGCGTGTGGGATCAGGGCGAGCCCATCAACGACCTCACCGAGCCCTTCGTCGACGCCAACGACAACGGCAAGTGGGACGAGGACGAGCGCTTCATCGACGCGAACGGCGACAAGCAGTGGAACGGCAAGAACGGGCAGTGGGACTCCAACACCCTCATCTGGGTCCAAGAGCGCCTGCTGTGGACGGGCATTCCCCAGACTCCGCTCGACACCGTGGGCGCCGGGGCGACGGTGAAGGTCATCAGCCCCACCACGGCGCTGAAGTTCTGCTGCCCCTCGAACGGCCAGACGCAGTGTGGCCCTCCGGCCGGCACGGCCTGCTCGCAAGCGAAGGACGAGGCCACCGATTCCGCCTCGGTGGAGGTCACCGTCTTCATCTCCGACCCCTGGTTCAACAGCCCGGCGACGCACTCCAACGGAGACGGCTGCACGCTCGGCGCGGAGATGCCGAACTCGCCCGTGATCACGACGACGTTGGACGTCAACCCCGACGGCATCCGCTTGCTCTACCCGGCGGGCACCTTCTCCCGGCTCGCGGTGCAGGACAAGCGCGACCCGAACATCGAGCAGCAGGGCAGCAACAAGGCGAACCCGCCCAAGCGCTTCCCGCCCGTTCAGTTCACCCAGCCCATCACCTGCAAGTTCACCTCGTCACCCATCGGCGGCAACGTGGTGAAGTTCGACGTGGGCTCCGTCACGGGCACCATCGAGTAGCGCTCGCGCGAAGCCCCCGCCCTGACGCCTCCTCCCTTGCGCGGCGACCGCGTTCGGCTAGGGTGCCGTCTACTTTGATTCTGGAATCAATCTTCGCGCCCTCGCGAAGGAGGGCCCCTTGAGCGCGGCACGAGTCATTCGCAAGGCGAGCGTGCGCCGAGAGGAGCGCGAGGCCGATCGCAGGAAGACCATCCTCCGGGCGGCGGTCGAGGTCTTCTCCAAGAAGGGCTACCACGGCTGCCGCATCGCCGACGTGGCGCGCGAGGCGGGCGTGGCCTACGGGCTCGTGTACCACTACTTCCACAACAAGGACGAGCTCCTGCAGAGCGTCTTCGAGAGCGGCTGGTCGGGCTTCGTGGAGCGGGTGCAGGCGGCCATGGCGGAGGCCGAGACCCTGGAGGCGCGGCTGTCGGGCATCGTGCGCGTGGCCTTCGAGGCCTACCGGCACGACCCGCGCGGGGTGAAGGTGCTGATCCTCGAGGTGGGCCGCAGCCCTGCGGGTGGGGCGGTGAACCGGGGCTCGGCCTTCAGCGACATCCTGCGCGTGGTCTCGTCGATCTTCGTCGAGGCGCAACAGAAGGGCGAGCTTCCGCCCGGGCACGATCCGCTCCTGTGCGCGGCGATGCTCTTCGGCGTCATCGAGATGGGGCTGACGTCCTTCGTGATGGGGCTGCTCGATCGCAAGGACGAGCGGGTGCTGGCGCAGGCCACCGCGCAGGTGACTCAGACGTTCCTCAACGGGGTGCTCGCCCAGCCCCGCGCGTCGACGGAGGCCGAGCCATGGATGAGCGCGAGGTTCGCATCGAAGTCGAAGCCGGCACGGCGCGACTGACCATCGATCGCGAGGCGCAGCGGAACGCGCTCTCGCCCGGGGTTCTCGAGGGGCTCGTCGAGGGGCTCGCCGCCTGCGAGGCCGACCCGAAGGTGCGCGTCATCGTGCTCACCGGCGCCGGCTCGCGGGTCTTCTGCGCCGGCGGCGACCTGGGTGGCATGTCGGGCGACGGCTTCCTCGCGTCGCACGACGGGCGCCGGGGCTACGGGCGGCTGCTCGAGGCGATCCAGGGCGTGAAGAAGCCGACGGTGGCGCGCCTCAACGGGCACGCGCTCGCCGGCGGCCTGGGCCTGGTGCTGGCCTGCGATCTGGCGGTGATGGCGGACACGGCCGAGCTCGGCCTGCCGGAGGTCGACCGGGGCCTCTTCCCGATGATGGTGATGGCCTTCCTCCAGCGGCACCTGGGCCGGAAGCGGGCCCTCGAGCTCGTGCTCTCGGGACAGCGGCTGACGGCGACGAGGGCGCTGGCGTGGGGCCTGGTGAACGAGGTGGTGCCGGCGGGGGAGCTCGATCAGGCCACCGCGAAGTGGGCGACCCTGCTTGCGGGGAAGAGCCAGGCGGTGCTGGCGCTCGGCCGCAAGGCCTTCTTCACCGCGGAGGATCTGCCCCTGGGCCCCTCCCTCGAGTACCTGGCGAGCCAGCTCTCGCTCAACGTGCTCGCCGAGGACGCCGCCGAGGGCGTGAGCGCGTTCCTCGAGAAGCGGCCGCCGAAGTGGAGTGACCGATAAGGGCCCTCGACTCGGGCTGAGCGGCGCCGAGGGACTGCGGACCCGTCCAGGAAGAGCGGGTTCGAGGCCCCGCCTACAGCTCGAGGCGCAACAGGCTCATCGGGTCGACCCAGTGCCCGTCGAGCTTCGCGCCGAAGTGCAGGTGCGGGCCCGTCACGCGGCCGGTCTTCCCGACCTTGCCGAGCAGGTCGCCCTTCTTCACCCTCTGACCCAGCGTCGCGGCGAAGGCCGACATGTGGAAGTAGGCGGTGAAGAGGTGGCCGCCGTGGTGGAGGAGCACGGTGTTCCCCGAGCCGAAGCACTCGCGCACCATCACCACCGTGCCGGCGTTGGCGGCGTAGATCGGGTCGCCGGTCTGCCCGTCGAGATCGGTGCCGAAGTGCTGGCTCTGCTGCTTGCCGTTGATGAGCCGCCGATCGCCGAAGGGCGCGGTGACGTCGGGCGGGCGGGGCAGGGCGAAGGACGAGTCGAAGCCCCACTCCGCCGAGGCCGTGGCCAGGGCCTGGTTGTAGGCCTTCTGATCCGCCGCCGACCACTCCTGCTCCTTCTTGGAGGGGTGCACGTACTTCGAGGCCAGGGTGATCTCCCGCTTGGGGAAGTCGGCGGGCAGCACGTCGAGGGTGCCCTCGAGCTGCCGCGGCGTGCCGCCCTCGCCCGAGAACGAGACCGCGACCGGGAGCGCGCCGGGCTTGGCGTCGAGCGGCGTCCCGTAGAGGGCGAGCCAGCGCGAGCCGTTGAAGGTGAAGAAGGTGAGCTCCTTGCCGCCGAGGGTGCCCGTGGGCGGCTTCTCGGCGCCGGTGACGACCACGGCCACGGCGTCACCCGGGTGCGCGGCTCCCGGCTGCACCGACAGCGGCGCGGCGGCGAGAAGAAGCGCGGCGAGCGAGACGGTCAGCATGGGTCCACTCTCCTCCCATGAACGGCTCCGTCAAGCCGACTGCCTCTTCGGGGAGAATTCCACGTAAGCTCTTGCGACCGTGCTCTCGATTCGCCGCGCCGCCGTCGGCCTCGCGTCTTGCCTCGCGCTCTCGTGCGGCGGCCCCGACGTCCGGGGCACCATCGATCAGCTGGGCGGCGAGGCGTGCGTGCCCGATCGCAAGGTGTGCCTGGTGGTGCCGCCGCAGGCCCTGGACGCGCCGATCAGCGTGAAGATCTCCCCGGCCACCGAGCTGCCTCCGGCCGCGCTGGGCGACGGCTGGCAGATCTCCGCGGTGGGCAAGCCCGCGCTCGTCTTCCTCGCGCCCGCGCAGGTCGTCTACTCGCTCGACAAGGAGTTGGTGGACTCCGTGCCGAGCGTGAACCTGTTGCGCGTGTACCGGCGCAGCGACGCCGGCGACTGGGAGACCTTGAGCCACGCCGTCATCGATCGGGTGAAGGAGGAGCTCTCCGGCGAGACGCTGGTCCTCGGCGACTTCGTGCCCATGCGGGTCGACCGGCTGCCCGACGGCGGTTTGCCGATTCAAGGCGACGGCGGCGTCAAGGACGGCGGCAGCGTCATCATCATTCCGCCCCGCCCCGACGCCGGCCGGCCCGACGCGGGGACTCCCGACGCCGGCGCTCCGGACGCGGGGCCCGCCGACGCCGGGCCCGTGGAGGTCGACGCGGGCACGCCCGACGCCGGAGTTCTCGACGCGGGGACGGTCGACGCGGGAGCGCCGGACGCGGGGGCGGTGGACGCGGGCGCCACCGACGCGGGCGGCCTGGACGCCGGCTTCGATGCTGGCGCCGTGGACGCGGGAGATGACGCGGGCCTGCAGGCGGGCGTCCCCGACGCTGGCGGCGACGCGGGTACGCTGGATGCAGGCGCCAACGACGGCGGGTGACCTCTCCCCGGAGCCGACGGGCAGAGGTGAATCGGTTCACTCCGGCCGGCGCGTCTCAGCCGCTCGCGGCGAGGCGTCGACTGCGACGTCAATCGGCGGCGTCGGCGGGCTACCTCCGAGCGCGGAAGAGGGCCTGCAACGGTCGTCCGGGCGGCTCGAGAGGCTTGATCGCCGACGACGAGGTCGATCGCCGCGGCCGGCGCGGCGCGGGTGGACAGGCCCTCAGAGCCCCAGGCGCTGCGCCGCCTCCAGATACGCCACCAGGCCCTCGGGCGTGTAGAACCGCATCGAGACCACGCCGAAGCGCACCTCGACGTCGTTCTCCAGCGGGCAGTGCGCGCCGGCCTCCAAAGGCTCTCCCTTCACCCAGGTGCCGTGCTTGCTCTCGGCGTCGGTGAGCGTCCACCCCGACTTCTTGGAGGCCTTCGTGAAGTAGGCGTGGAAGCGAGACAGCGCGGGATCGTCGACCACGATGTCGTTGTTCGGCATGCGCCCCACGGTGATGGCGTTGGGGAGCGGGTTCTTCTTGTGCGCGTCCTTCCGCACCTCGAAGGCGACGGGCACGCCGAGGCGCGGGCGCCGGGGCGCGCGGCCGGTACCGGTCGGCTGCAGGCTGTCGTCGCCGAGCGCCCGCGGCTCTCTCTGGCCGATGCTCCACACCAACACCGGGTTCGCGAGCGTGGCCTTGAAGCGCGCCTGGTCGGCCAGGAAGCTGCGCAGGTAGGTCGAGAGCGCCTGAGACATCGCCGGTCCTCCCCGCGGCGAGCGCCGCGTCGCTTCAGTCGTGGCCGCGCAGGCCGTACTTCTGCACCAGGCGGTGCACGTAGTTCCGCGCGATGCCCGCCTCGCGCGCCGCCTGCGAGACGTTGCCGCCGCACTTCTCGAGCAAGGCCGCCAGGTACTCCTTGGCGAAGGAGTCGACCAGCCGCTCCTTGGCCTCCTTGAACGGCAGATCGGTGAGGTGCTCGCCGCTGGAGAGCGCGCGCGCCGCCTGAGGCTCCCGCGGCAAGGGGTCGATGTCGGCGCCGGCGAGCGCGCGCTCCACCAGGTTGCGCAGCTCTCGCACGTTCCCCGGCCAGTGGTAGGCGGCGAAGCGCGCGAGCAGCGCCCGGGGCAGCTCGAAGTCGCCGCGCCCCATCTGCTGCACGAAGTGTCTGGCGAGGAAGGGAATGTCGTCGAGCCGATCGCGCAAGGGCGGCACCGTCACCAGCACCACCGCCAGGCGGTAGTAGAGGTCCTTGCGGAAGCGGCCGGCCTCGAGCTCCTCCTCCAGGTCGCGGTGCGTCGCCGCCACCACGCGCACGTCGACCTTGCGCGGCTTGTCCTCGCCGACGCGGCGAACGGTGCCAGCCTCGAGCACGCGCAACAGCTTCGGCTGCAGCTCCAGCGGCAGCTCGCCCAGCTCGTCGAGGAAGATGGTGCCGCCGTCGGCCTCGAGGAAGGCGCCGGTGCGATCGGCGACCGCGCCGGTGAAGGCGCCGCGCACGTGCCCGAAGAGCTCGCTCTCGATGAGCGTGGGCGCCACCGCGCCACAGTCCACCACCACGAAGGGCCGCTTCGCGCGGGCGCTTCGGGCGTGAACGGCGCGGGCGAGCACCTCCTTGCCCGTGCCGGTCTCGCCCAACAGCAGCACGGTCGAGTCCGTCGGCGCCACCTTCTCGAGCACGCCGAACAGCTGCTTCATCACCGGCTCCGCGCCGAGCGCCTCGCCGAAGGTGGGCTGCTCGGCCGGCACGCCGAGGTCGCTCTCGACCATGGCGATCTTCACCTGCGTCTTGCCCACCGAGAAGACGGCCTCGCTCTCCACCACCAGCTCGGCGACGCGGTTGCCGCCCAGCCAGGTGCCGTTGGTCGACTCGAGATCCTTGACCCGGACGCCGTCGGGTCGCGCCGAGAGCTCCGCGTGGTAGCGCGAGATGGCCGTGTCGCGCAGCGAGAGCCCCACGTCGGGGTGCGCGCCGATCACCAGCGTGCCCTCGATGCGCCTGGTGAGCCCCTTGTCGGGCCCGTCGATGACCGTCACCTGATAGCTCCGCTCGCGCAGCGTCCCGGTGGCGCGATCGAGCCGAAGGAGCGCGCTGGGGCTCGCCAATCGCTCGGTGCCCTGGGTCATCAGTTGCGGTGACTATACCGATGCGAAGTCGGACGCCACGGTGCCCATAGGGTCGAGGCGTCGCTTGACGATTTCGCGCTCGAAGCCTTGTATCCGCCGCGTTCGAGTCACCCCTTTCCTCGCGGAGCACACGCAATGGCGACTGGCGAAAAGATCACGCTCACCAACGGCAAGCTGAACGTCCCCAACAACCCGATCATCCCCTTCATCGAGGGCGACGGCACCGGCCCCGACATCTGGAAGGCGTCGGTGGCGGTCATCGACGCCGCGGTGGCCAAGGCCTACGGCGGCAAGAAGCAGATCGCCTGGATGGAGGTGCTGGCCGGAGAGAAGGCCTTCAAGCTCAAGAACAACTGGCTGCCCGACGAGACGATCACCGCGTTCCGCGAGTACCTCGTGGGCATCAAGGGCCCGCTCACCACCCCGATCGGCGGCGGCATCCGCTCGCTCAACGTGGCCCTGCGCCAGATGCTCGACCTCTACGTCTGCCTGCGCCCCGTGCGCTACTTCAGGGGCGTGCCCTCGCCGGTGAAGACGCCGGAGAAGGTGGACATGGTGATCTTCCGCGAGAACACCGAGGACATCTACGCGGGCGTGGAGTTCGAGGCGGGCACCGACAAGGCGCAGAAGCTCCTCAACTTCATCAAGGCCGAGTTCCCGAAGGACTACGACAAGATCCGCTTCAAGGAGAACATCGGCCTGGGCGTCAAGCCGGTCTCCAAGGAGGGCACCGAGCGGCTGGTGCGCGCGGCCATCAAGTACGCGCTGGAGCACAAGCGCAAGTCGGTGAACATCGTCCACAAGGGCAACATCATGAAGTTCACCGAGGGTGCCTTCATGAAGTGGGGCTACGAGCTCGCCGAGAAGGAGTTCGGCGACAAGGTCTACACCTGGCAGCGCTGGGAGAAGACCAAGGCCGACAAGGGCGAGGACGCCGCCAACGCCGAGCAGAAGGAGCAGCTCAAGGCCGGCAAGCTGTTGATCAAGGACTCCATCGCCGACATCACCCTGCAGCAGGTGCTGACGCGGCCCGACGAGTTCGACGTCATCGCCACGCTGAACTTGAACGGCGACTACCTCTCGGACGCGCTGGCCGCGCAGGTGGGCGGCATCGGCATCGCGCCGGGCGGCAACATCAACTACGTCACCGGCCACGCGATCTTCGAGGCCACCCACGGCACGGCCCCCAAGTACGCCAACCTCGACAAGGTGAACCCGGGCTCGGTGATCCTCTCGGCCGAGATGATGCTGCGCCACCTCGGGTGGAACGAGGCGGCCGACCTCATTATCAAGGGCATGGACAAGTCGATCACCAACCGCACGGTGACCTACGACTTCGCTCGCATGATGAAGAACGAAGGGCAGAACGTGACCGAGCTGAAGTGCAGCGAGTTCGGCCAGGCCATCATCAAGAACATGTGAGCGCGACGCTCACGCACACGAAAGGAACCGTCATGAAAGCTCCCGTTCGAGTCGCAGTCACCGGCGCCGCAGGCCGCATCGGCACCCAGCTCCTCTATCGCATCGCCGCGGGCGAGATGCTCGGCAAGGACCAGCCGGTCATCTTGAGCCTCCTCGAGGTGCCCGACGTGAAGGACGCGCAGGGCAACGTCACCTTCAGCGCGATGAAGGCCTTGAAGGGCGCCTTGATGGAGCTCGACGACTGCGCCTTCCCGCTGCTCCAGGGCGTCACCGCCTCGGACGACGCCAAGGTGGCCTTCAAGGACATCGACTTCGCCCTCCTGGTCGGCGCCACGCCCCGCACCAAGGGCATGGAGCGCCGCGACCTGCTCGAGAAGAACGCGGCCGTCTTCATCGCCCAGGGCCGCGCCCTCAACGAGGTGGCCAAGAAGGACTGCAAGGTGATCGTGGTCGGCAACCCGGCCAACACCAACGCCTACATCGCCATGAAGAGCGCGCCGAACATCAAGCGCGAGAACTTCACCGCGATGCTGCGCCTCGATCACAACCGGGCGCTCTCGCAGCTGTCGAAGAAGACCGGCAAGCCGGTGGACTCCTTCGAGAAGCTGATCGTATGGGGCAACCACTCTCCCACCATGTACCCGGACGTGCGCTTCGCGACCTCGGGCGGCAACGCGGTGGCGAAGCTGGTCAACGACGACGCGTGGCTCAAGGACACCTTCGTGCCCACCGTGGGCAAGCGCGGCGCGGCGATCCTCGAGGCCTCGGGCATCTCCTCGGTGCCGTCGGCGGCCAACGCGGCCATCGACCACATGCACGACTGGTGGGTCGGCGCCGGCAGCAAGTGGGTCACCATGGGCGTGCCCTCCAACGGTGAGTACGGCATCCCCAAGGACGTGATCTACGGCTTCCCGGTGCTCTGCAAGGGCCAGGGCCAGTACGAGATCGTCAAGGACCTCACGATCGACGACGCCACCAAGGCCAAGATGCAGGCGACGCTCAAGGAGCTCGAGGAAGAGCGCGAGGCCATCAAGGGCATGCTGGGCTGAGCGTTCCGTTCACCCTGAGCCGGTAGAAGGGTGCCATCCTCCTCACCGAGCGATGAGCGCGGACACCGAGGCAGCGGAGTTCATCTCACTCTTGGCGGAGCGGCCGGACGATCGGTCGCTCCGCCTCGTCTTTTCCGACTGGCTGCAGGAGAAGGGCGACCCCCGGGGCGAGGCCATCGCGCTGTGGGAGCGCGGCGCGCCGTCGCCGGTGGAGCGGCGCAAGCTGGTGCGCCTCGCGGTGCGGCACGCGCGGGAGTGGCTGGGCGAGGCCTTGTTCGGCGCGGTGGAGCTCAACCGCTGCGAGTGGGCCGGCGGCTTCCCGGTGACGCTCGGCCTGCGCGACGACCTGCTCGCGCCCTACTGGGGGACCATCACCCCGGAGCCGCGCCTGTCGACGGTGCGCCGGCTGACGGTGCACCGCGCGACCAAGAGCGACCCCAAGGGCTTCTTCTTTCAGCCCGCGCTGCGCTGGCTGCGTTCCCTGGTGGTGCCCTCGGCCATCGCGCGCGCGCTCGCCGGCCAGCCGCTGAACCTGCCGGCGCTCGAGTCGGTGGGCCTGTCCGGCTGGGGCCTGTTCGCCGACGAGCTCGCGCGGCTCTCGGCGGTGGAGGCCTTCGCCAGGACGCGGCGGCTCGAGCTGTGGACCGCCGAGCTCATCAACCCCGAGGCGGTGCGCGAGCTGTGGCGGAGCTTGAGGGCCCAGCGCGCCGACGTGGAGGCGCACCGCGAGCTGTTGCTCGGCGTGGAGTTCGCGACGATGGAGGGCCAGGCGGCGTGGCTGCTGCCCTCGCGGCACCGGGAGTGGATCGAGCGCGACTGGCAACCCGACCGCCTCATCGTGCGCGCGGCGGAGGTGGGCTACGAGCTGGTGCGCGACGCCAAGGGCCTGCTCTCCACCCTGCGCATCGACGCCGACGGGCCCAAGGGCGCCGAGGGGCTCGGCCGGCGGCTGGCGGAGGCGAGCGCGGTGCTGGTGCAGCTCGCCGACGCCGAGCTCACCAACGTCGAGCTCGTGCTGCCGCACGGCGCGCGGCTGGAGAAGGACGATCGCAACGCCCTGCGCTCGGCCATTCGGCGCCTGCGCACCGTCACCCACTTCGAGGTGCAGGGGCAGCCAGTCTCGCCTTGACTGAGCGCGCGCCGCGCCATACGAAGTCCGCCGCTGTCGTTGAGGATTTTCTCTTCTCTGGAGTGTCCATGACGCCGCAAGACCAGCAGCAGCAGCAGATTCAATCCGTCGGCGGGGGCGAGACGGTGCGTGATCAGGACAAGATCATGCTGATCCTCGCGTACCTCGGCATCCTCGCTCTCATCCCACTTCTGACGGTGAAGGACTCGGACTACGTCAAGTGGCACGCGCGTCAGGGCCTCGCGCTCTTCGGCGCCGCCATCGTGTTGATGGTGGTCAGCGTCATCCCGTTCGTGGGGTGGATCCTGGGCTGCGCCGGCAACGTCGCCGTGCTGGTGTGCGTCGTCATGGGCATCGTCAAGGCCCTCGGCGGTCAGCGCTGGCGCATTCCGGTGATTGCCGACCTCTCCGAGAAGATCAACCTGTAAGCTGCACCGCCGCTGAAGGAACGAAAGCCCGGCTGCCTCTGGGAGGGGGGCCGGGCTTTCGCATGTCCGAAGACTGGGGCGGCGCGAGGGAGCGGTGAGCTCACCCCGCGCGCGCGAAGACGTCACGCCTCGTCGTCGACGTCCTCGTCGAGATCCTCGTCGTCGTCGTCGTCATCATCGTCATCGTCGTCATCATCATCGTCGTCGTCGTCGTCGTCCTCATCCTCGTCTTCTTCCACGTCGGTGGCGCCGATCTCCTCGGCGTCGATCGACAGGCTGACGGCGAACTTCTTGGAGAGGGAGGCGATCTGGGTGAGGAGCTCCTGCAGCGCCGCCGTGAGGTCGTCGACGGAGGCCTGGCTCGCCTTGACGCCGCAATGAGGGCACTCGAGCTTTTCGGACCCGTCGAGCAGATCGTCGGAGTCGATCTCGAAGCCGCCCTCGCACTTCTGGCACGTGAAGTCGATGTTCATCGCGCGGGTGGATTATGGCGCGAGGATTGACCTGTCAACGGCGTTCAAAGAACCTCCCCGGCGATGGCACGGGCGATCCCCAAGACCGTAGTGCACGAGCTCAACGCGCAGGCCGATCGCTTACAGGATCGACCGGCGCTGTGGACCAAGCGTGGCGGTAAGTGGGTGGCCACCTCGTGGCGCGAGTACGCGCAGAAGGTGAAGCTCTTCGCCCTGGGCCTCTTGCAGTTGGGCCTCTCGCGGCAGAGCCCGGTGGCCATCTTGGGCTTCAACCGCGAGGAGTGGGTGGTGGCCGACCTGGCCGCCATGGCGGCGGGGGGCGTGCCGGTGGGGCTGTACCAGACGCTCTCGCCGGAGCAGCTGCGCTACGTGCTCGACCACTCGCAGGCCTCGGTGTGCGTGGTGGAGGACGACCAGGCGCTGGCCCGGGTGCTCGCCGTACGTGAGGGCCTGACGGCGTTGAAGCACCTCATCGTGATGGAGCCGGCGCAGCCGCTCCCCGAGGGCGTGCACTCCTTCGCCGAGGTGCTGGACAAGGGCGGCCGGGCGGACGACGCCGAGTACTTCGCGAGGCTCGAGGCGGCCAGGCCCGAGGACTTGGCGACGCTCATCTACACCTCGGGCACCACCGGCCACCCCAAGGGCGTGATGCTCTCTCACCAGAACGTCTGCTGGACGGCGGTGACCTTGTCCGAGGCGATGGGGCTCGAGCGGCGGCGCGAGGAAGAGACGCTCTTGTCGTACCTGCCCTTGAGCCACATCGCCGAGCAGGTGTGCAGCATCTACGGGCCGATCTTCAACGCGCTGGAGGTGAGCTTCGCGGAGTCCTTCGAGAAGCTGCCCGAGGACCTGCGCGAGGTGCGGCCGACGCTCTTCTTCGGCGTCCCCCGCGTGTGGGAGAAGTTCAAGACGAAGGTGGAGCAGGGCATCGCGGCGCAGCCGCTGGCGCGCCGTCGCCTCGTCGGCTGGGCCCGCGACGTGGCGCTGCGCTTCCACAAGACCAACCTCCAGGGCCGGCCGGTCTCCATCACCCTGCAGGCGGAGTTCGAGCTGGCGAAGCGGCTGGTCTTCAAGGGCCTCAAGGCCCGCATCGGGCTCGATCGCACGCACCTGTTCGCGACCAGCGCCGCGCCCATCTCCAAGGAGGTGCTCGACTTCTTCGCCTCTCTCGACGTGGTGATCCGCGAGGTCTACGGCCAGTCGGAGGTGACGGGCCCCACCTCGGTGAACACGCCCGACGCCACGCGCCTGGGGACGCTGGGCCGGCCGATGCGCGGCGTGGAGGTGAGGCTCGCCGACGACCAGGAGATCCTGGTGCGGGGCCCGAACGTGTGCCTCGGGTACTACCGCGAGGCAGAGGCGACGGCGGAGCTGATCTCCGGCGGCTGGCTGCACTCCGGCGACACCGGGGCCTTCGACGCCGACGGCTACCTGCAGATCATCGGGCGGAAGAAGGAGATCCTCGTCACCAGCGGCGGGAAGAAGACCGCGCCGGCGGCCATCGAGCTGATGCTCAAGGGCATCGACCCGGTGGGGAACGCGCTGGTGATCGGCGACCGGAGGAGCCACCTGGTGGCGCTCCTGGCGATCGACCCGGAGAGGGCCAAGGCCTTCGCCGTCGCCCGCGGCCTGCCGATGGACCCCAAGCAGCTCGCCGCGCACCCGGACTTCAAGTCCTACCTCGCCCAGCGCATCGAGGCCGACGTGAACCCCCGCCTCGCGCGCTTCGAGACCATCAAGCGCTTCGAGGTTCTGCCCCAGGACTTCACCGTCGAGGGCGGAGAGCTGACGCCGACGCTCAAGGTGCGCCGGAAGGTGTGCGAGCAGAAGTACGCGGCGGTGATCGACGCCCTCTATGCCGACGCCGCGGCGAAGGCGTCGTAGCGAGCCGAGGCTGACCCCGGGCCCGTCGAAGGGGGCCGAACACCGAGACCGAACCGCCGCTCACTCCGCCGGCTCGGCCTCGTCGGTGGCCTCGGGCAGGGGCGACGTCTTCACTCCCGGCACGTTGGCCAGCTCCGCCGCGGAGAGCCCCGGCTCGAGCCGCCAGATCTTCGGCACCTTCCGGTGCGCCAGCTCGAGCGGCCGGAGCCGCTTCCCGGCGGCGCGCTGGAAGGTGGCCCACGGCATCGAGAGGCGCTGCGCCTTCTCGGGGACGTCGGCCTCCACCACGTCGACGCCGGCAAGGAGCTGCGCGCTCGCCTCTCCATCGAGGCTCACGAGCCGGTGCGCGCCGTCGGTCGCCGAGAGCGGCTCGGCCAGCGCGAGCTCGGGCAGCTCGTAGCCCAGCACCCCCGCGTCGCCCGCCTGGTCCCGGGCGAAGCCCACCACCGAGACGGCCAGCGCGAGGCGGCACTCCAAGGTCTGGGCGGCGTAGGCGCGCAGCTCGGCGGAGGCGGGGTGCCGCGGAGGCGCCTTCCACGGCGTCCAGCCGGTCCTCGTCCGCACCAGGGGGAGATCGGTGACGCACCCGTCCTCGGCGCGCTCGCCGATCAGCCGCGAGAGCGTGCTCGCCGCGAGCGCCACCGCGGTGGCATCGGCCGAGTCGGCGAAGGCCACCAGGTTGTCGGTGGGCGCGAAGGCCAAGAGCGGCCCCTTGGTGGGGAACGCCTTGCCCAGCTCGGGCGCCACCAGCGCCGCCACCGTCGTGCCCGGTGCCGTCGCCGGGACGAGCCAGGCCCCCTGGCCGAGCGGCGACGGCGGTGGACGGGTGGCCGCGAGGGCGAGCTCGTCGGCCAGCGCCTGATCGGCGTCGAGGCACAGCCGCGGTGGCTGATCCTCCCGGGGCGGCCGGGCGAGCACCACCACGGCGAGGCCCTGCACCACGAGCGGCGCCGGCAGCGCCGTCCCCACTGGCAGCGAGGGTTTGAAGCCGTCGAGCCAGACCCGCGCCAGCGCCTCGTCGGCGACCAGCGCGTCGAGGCGCAGGTGATCGCGCGGCTGGGCCTTGCACGCGGGCTCGACCAGCACCAGCGGCTCGGAAGGGGCTTCGCCCTGCGGCGCGGAAGGGTCTGCCTCGGGGGCCGGCTCGACGGGCGCGGGCTCGGCCACGGCCGGCTCCGGCGCTTCAGGCACGGTGGCCTCGGGGGCGCTCGCCGGTTCGGGGGCCTTGGGCGACGCCTGCGCCTCGCGCACCTTCTCGACGAGCGCGTGACCGACCCGGACCAGCCCGAACCCGCCCAGCGCCATCAGGCCGACGACGGCGACCAGAACGAGCACCGACAAGACGATCTCGAGACGCACGGCGGCGCAGCGTAGCCCGGGCTGGCGGGGATCGGGCGACGCGCTTTGAGCCTGTGAAGATACCGCCTCCCGTCGCGGAGAACGCCGATGCGCGTCGCCGGCCGGCGTCGCAACCCCTCGACGCAGCACGAACTGCGCCTTCGGGGATGCTCCTTGGGCGGCTCGCGCCTCGCCGTTCCCGCTCGGTCCGGCGATATCCTCACAGGCTCTGAGTGCAAAGCGAACGGCCGGCCCCCTCTCGGGAACCGGCCGCCGGTGCTTCGACGAACGCCGTCGCTCAGCCGCGCTTGGCGACGTCGACGTAGTTCCGCGCGCGCTTGCCCAGGTAGACCTGCCGCGGGCGGGCGATCTTCTGCTCCTTGTCGGTGATCATCTCTTCCCACTGCGTCGCCCAGCCCACCGTGCGGGGGATGGCGAAGAGGTTGGTGAAGAAGTCCACCGGGAAGCCCATCGCCTCGTAGATGAGGCCCGAGTAGAAATCGACGTTCGGGTAGAGCTTCTTGGAGATGAAGTACTCGTCCTGCAGCGCGATGCGCTCGAGCTCCACGGCGATCTCGAGCATCGGGTTCTTGCCGGTGACCTCGAAGACCTCGTCGCAGGCCTTCTTGATCACCTTCGCCCGCGGGTCGTAGTTCTTGTACACGCGGTGGCCGAAGCCCATCAGCTTGGTGCCGTCGCCCCCCTTCACGCGCTTGATGAACTCGGGGATGTTCTTCTTGTCGCCGATCTCGCGGAGCATGCGCAGCACCGCCTCGTTGGCGCCGCCGTGCAGGGGGCCGTAGAGCGCGGTGATGCCCGCCGCGACCGCCGAGTACGGGTCGACCTCCGACGAGCCGACCACGCGCGTCGAGGTGGTGGAGCAGTTCTGCTCGTGATCCGCGTGGAGGATGAAGAGGATGTCGAGGGCGCGGACCAGCGCCGGGTGCGGGCGCCAGCTGGTGCGGCCGATCGACTTCACCATGGTGAGGAAGTTCTCGACGTAGCCCAGGTCGTTGTTCGGGTAGACGTAGGGCAGGCCCTGCGAGTGCCGGTAGGAGAACGCGGCCAGGGTCGGCATCTTGGCGATCAACCGCATCATCTGAATGCGGCGGACCTCCTTCGACTTCACGTTCTTCGCCTCGGGGTAGAAGCTGGAGAGCGCCGCCACCGTGGAGGCCAGCATCGACATCGGGTGCGCGTCGTAGCGGAACCCGTCGATGAACTGCTTCACGTTCTCGTGGACGTAGGTGTGGTGGGTGATGATGTTGGTGAACTCGTCGAGCTGGGCCTTGGAGGGCAGCTCGCCGTTCATCAGCAGGTACGACGTCTCGAGGTGCGACGACTTCTCGGCCAGCTGGTCGATGGGGTAGCCGCGGTACTCGAGGATGCCCTTGTCGCCGTCGATGAAGGTGATGGTGCTCTTGCAGTTGGCGGTGTTGAGGAAGGCCGGGTCGTAGGACATCAAGCCGAAGTCGTCGGCGCCGGTCTTGATCTCCCGGAGCTTCGGCGCAGGAATGCAGCCGTTCTCGATGGGGATCTCGTAGGTCTTGCCTGTGCGGTTGTCGGTGACGGAGAGGGTGTCCTTGGGCATGTGCAGACCTTTCACTCGCCACTCGGACGATTCAACGAAAAAGAGGAGTTTGCGCCCCGTGACTCGCCGCTGGCCATGGATCTTCCTTCTCGCTGCCTTCACCTGCGGCATCATCTGCGTGCGGGCCTTCGGGGAGCGCTTCGAGCTCGACACCCTGGTGCACGAATTGCGGGCGATGGGCGCGGCGGCCGGGGCGGCATGGTTTTTCGCTGGGTTCTACGTGGTGGGGACCTCCTTCCTGGTGCCGGCGGTGGTCTTCCACGTGGCCGCGGGGGCGGCCTTCGGCTTCGAGCGGGCGGTGGTGCTCAACTTCCTGTTGGCCAACGCCGTCTCCAACCTGCACTTCGGGCTGGGCCGTCTTGCCGGGCGGGCCCAAGTGCAGGGGTGGCTGGCGCGGCGCGGCTGGGGCGCGGTGTCGGCGCGGCTCGAGCGGGAGGGCGTGGTGGCGATGGCCGCCTTGCGGCAGCTCCCGTTGCCGTTTCTGGGGGTGAACGTCGCCGCGGGCGCCTCGCCGATCCGCTGGAGGGACTTCGCCATCGGCTCGGGCCTGGGGCTTCTGCCGCAGGTCGGCGTCTACACCTGGTTCGCGGCGGCGATCGCCGACGGCGCGGCGGGCGCGAAGAGCGAGACGATGCTGCGGGCCCTGGCCGCGGGCGCCGCGCTGGTGTTGGTGCTGTGGCTCGGCCGGTGGCTCGCGCGGCGGAGCAGCGCGGCGCCGAGCTGAGCGATCAGACCGTCCCGACGTAGATCCACGCCAGGCCGCCGAAGAGCGGGTGCGCTTGTTGGCTCGCGTAGGCCTGGGTCTCGCGCATCATCGCGAGGAAGGCGTCGCCGGCGGGGAAGGCGGCGGCGGTCTTGGGCAGGTACTCGTACGCCGCGCGGTTGCCGGTGACGATCGCGCCCAACACCGGCATGGCGAAGCGCGCGTAGACCTTGAAGAGCGCGCCGAACGTGCCCTTGGGCTGGCCGAACTCCAGCACCACCACGCGGCCGCCTCGCTTCACCACCCGCGCCAATTCGGCGAGGCCCTTCTTCGGCTCGTCGACGTTGCGGATGCCGAAGGAGATCGACGCCACGTCGAAGGAGCGCTCGGGGTAGGGGAGCTTGGTGACGTCGGCGACCTCGAAGCGCACGTCGAGGCCCTTCTCCTTCGCCTTCTGAGGCGCGGTCTCGAGCATCGCCGCGCAGAAGTCCGTGCCCAGCACCTCGCCGGTCTTGCCCACCGCGCGCTTGAAGGCCAGCGCGAGGTCTCCGGTGCCGGTGGCGCAGTCGAGCACCCGGTCGCCGGTCTTCACGCCCGAGAGCCGCACCGCCGCCCGCCGCCACAGCCGGTGAGTGCCGAAGGACAAGACGTCGTTGGTCGCGTCGTACTTCGGCGCGATGGCGGTGAACATCTGGTGGACGGCGTCGCTCACCGGGAGCCGCCCGCGGTGGCCAGCGGTGGCTGCCCGACCAGCCGCCGGCCGAGGGCCTGAAGGAGCGGGGGCAGGGTGCGCATCAGGCCCTGAAAGTCTTCGGCGGTGAGCGCCTGCTGGCCGTCGCAGAGGGCGATCTCGGGGTTCGGGTGCACCTCGACGAGCACGCCGTCGGCCCCCGCGGCGGCGGCGGCGAGCGCCATCGGCACCACCAGCGAGCGCTGCCCGGTGGCGTGCGAGGGGTCGACGATCACCGGCAGCCGGCTCTTCTCCTTCACGTAGGCCATGCCCGCGAGATCGAGCGTGTTGCGCAGGGCCGTGTCGAAGCTGCGAATGCCGCGCTCGCACAGGATCACCTGCTCGTTGCCACCGTCGAGCAGGTACTCCGCCGCGAGCAGCCACTCGTCGATGGTCGAGCCGTAGCCGCGCTTGAGCACCACCGGCCGGCCGGTCTTCGACACCGCGCGCAGGAGGGAGAAGTTCGCCATGTTCCGCGCGCCGATCTGCAGCACGTCGACGTAGTCCACGAGCAGGGGCAGCTGGGTCGCGTCCATCACCTCGGAGACCACCGGCAGGCGGTGCCGCCGGCCCTGCTCGGCGAGGAGCTTGAGGCCCGGCTCGCCCAGGCCCTGGAAGCTGTAGGGGCTGGTGCGGGGCTTGAAGGCGCCACCGCGGATGGCGTGGGCGCCGGCGCGCGCGACCGAGGCGGCCGCCTGCTCCATCTGCTCCGCGCCCTCGACCGCGCACGGCCCGGCGATGACGAGAAAGTCGCCCTGGCCCACGTCGTGCCCGTGCCCGAGCGAGACCCGCACCGTCGCCTCGCCCGGCTTCCTCAGGGCTCTCCGCGCATCGGCCGTCGTCATGGGTGCCTTTCGGTTCATGGAGTTCAAGTCGTTTTGAACTTGGTGGTGCATCTAACGCGCAGCGCGTGTAGAAACAACTCCGCCGTGAGCACGCCTGTCCAGAGCCGCGTGGTCGGGATCGCCGCGCCGGCGCGGGTGGGCGCGTTGTTCCGGCTGGGGCCCGAAGCGCCGTCGGTGGTGATGAGCCGGCCGTCGTTGGGCGTGTACGCGGTGGGCCTGGGCGTGGCGGTGGAAGGGCCGGCGGAGGTTTCGTGGATCGGCGGGCGGCCCCCGCACGAGCCTCCCGGGCCGTGCTTCGGCGGGTGGGCCTTCGACGCGGCGCGGCCGTGGGCCGGCTACGCCAGCGAGCGGTGGTTCGTGCCCGAGGTGCTGGCGAGCTGGGACGGCCAGCGGGCGTGGCTGTTCGCGTTCGGCCCAGACGGGACGAGCGAGGAGACGCTCCGGCGTCGGCTGGGGCGCGTGGAGGAGGTCGAGCCGTTCACCGGGCGGCTCGAGGCGCGGCGGGTCGGCGACGGGGCCCCGGCGTACCAGGCGCTGGTGAGCGCGGCGCTCGCGGAGATCGCTTCGGGGCGGGTGTCGAAGCTGGTGCCGGCGCGGGCCATCGACGTGGCGTGCGAGCGGGAGATTCCCGAGCGGGCGGTGCTCAAGGCGCTGGAGGCGCGCTTCCCCACCTGCTGCACCTTCCTGGTGCGCGGCGCGGACGGGAGCGCCTTCGTGGGCGCGACGCCGGAGAGCCTGTGCGACGTGGTCGACGGTGCGCTGCGCACCGAGGCCCTGGCCGGGACGAGCGCGCCGGGGCAGGGTGAGGCGCTCCTGTCGGCGTCCAAGGAGCGGCGGGAGCACGCGGCGGTCGTGGACGGCATCCGCGAGGCGCTGGCGCCGATGGTGGTGGGCTTCGAGGCCTCCTCGACGCCGCGGCTCAAGGAGCTCGCCAACGTCTCGCACCTGTGGACGCCGATTCAGGCGCGGCTCGTGCCCGGCGTGGACGCGCTCTTCGCCGCGCGAGCGCTGCACCCCACCCCGGCGGTCGCGGGGACTCCGACGGACGCGGCGCGGGAGTGGCTCGCGGCGCACGAGGGCTTCGCGCGGGGCTGGTACGCCGGCGCGTTCGGGACGCGCGGCGCGGCGGGGTGCTCGCTGGTGGTGGCGCTGCGATCGGCGTGGCTCTTGGGCGCGAAGGCGCGGGTGTTCGTCGGGGCGGGCGTGGTGGAGGGCTCCAAGCCCGAGGCCGAGCTCGCCGAGACCGAGCGGAAGGCGCGGCCGATGCTGCAGAGCCTGGGGGTGGCCGATGCGTGAGCTTCCCCTCCCGAACAGGCTGAGCTCTGAAGACTCATCACATCCGGACTCGCAGCCGTTCAGCCCTGAGGATTCGTCGCATCTGGCCCAGATCCGTTCGCCCCGAGCCCTTCGGCTTCGCTCAGGACAGGCTGCGTCGAGGGGCCAGCCGACCAGGTGCGGACCCAGCGGGCCCTCGACCTCGCTCGGGCTGATCGGCGACGTCTCGAGAGGTGACGAGTCCCCAGGGCTGAGCCCGTCCGAGCCTGCCGACTTCCGGCCCCGTGGGGTGCTGCGCGGCGCGTGCGGCACCCTTCGGTCCGAGCCCTTCGACTCCGCTCGGGCTGAACGGAGTCGCCATCTCCATCGACCGTCTCAGGGTGAACGGATGGGGCGCGAGCGATGAGCGCGACCTTGAACCAGCGCTGGGCTGCGCACCTCGTCGGCACGCTCGCCGCCTCGGGGGTGCGCCGCGCGGTCATCTGCCCGGGGAGCCGCTCCACGCCGCTGGCCCTGGCGATCGCGGAGCACCCGTCGCTCGGGCACACGGTGGTGCTCGACGAGCGCAGCGCCGGCTTCTTCGCGCTCGGTCAGGCGAAGGCGTCGCGCGAGCCGGTGGCGCTGGTGTGCACCTCGGGCTCGGCCGGTGCGCACTTCCTCCCCGCGGTGATGGAGGCGGCGCACGGCGGCCACCCGCTGGTGGTGCTGACCGCCGATCGGCCGTGGGAGCTGCAGGGCTTCGGCGCGGCGCAGACGACGGAGCAGCGCGGCCTGTTCGCGGACTTCGTCCGGGCCCGCGAGGCGCTCCCGGCGCCGGAGGATCGCGCCGAGGTCTTCACGCACCTCGTCGCCGTCACGGCGCGCGCCGTCAGCGCCTCGCGGGGGCGAGCGCCCGGCCCGGTGCACCTGAACGTGCCGTTCCGCGAGCCGCTCGAGCCGGAGTCGACGGCGCCCGGGCCGGTGGTCGACGTGCGAGTTGCGACGCACGCCATGGGGCGGCTCGTTCCCGACGTTGCGACGCTGCGCGCGGCCCTCGAGCAGGCGCAGCGCCCGGTCCTCGTGTGCGGCCCGCGCCTCGCCGACGCGAGCGCCCACCGGCTGCACGCCCTGGCGAAGCAGCTCGGGGCGCCGGTGTTGGCCGAGGCCGCGTCGAACCTTCGCTTCGGCTTCCCCGAGGCGATCGGCCTCTCCGACGCGCTCCTGCGCTCGCCGCGCTTCGCGGAGTCGGTTCGCCCCGACGTGGTGCTCCGCTTCGGCGGCGGCCTGACCTCCAAGGTGATGCAGCGGTGGGTCGATGGCGCCGGCTGCCGCACCTTCGTCTTCCCGGAGCGCGCGGCGCTCGTCGATCCCTCCCATCGCGCGGAGGCGGTCGTCGAGGGCGACGCCGTCGAGGTGAGCGAGGCGCTGGGTGACGTGAGGACCGCGGCGAATGGTTACCGCGACCTGTGGCTCACGGCGCAGGCGCGGCTGGCGGAGGCGCTGGCCTCCGAGGCCGAGCCGCTCGACGAGCCCGGCGTCGCGCGCGCGCTCGTGGCGGCGCTTCCGGACGGCGCGAACCTCGTGCTGTCGAGCTCGATGCCGATCCGCGACGTCGACGCCTTCGCGCTGAGGCCATCGGGAGCGCTCTTTGTGCACGCGAACCGGGGGCTGAACGGCATCGACGGGCTGGCCTCGACGGCGCTCGGCATCGCCTCGGCCACCAGCGCCCCGACGGCGCTGCTCACCGGCGATCTCGCCTTCCTGCACGATCTCGGCGGGCTGGCGCTGGCGAAGTCCTCGCGGGTGCCGCTGGTCATCGTGGTGGTGAACAACGACGGCGGCGGCATCTTCAGCTTCCTCCCCATCGCCGGGCGCACCGCGCGCTTCGAGGCGCTCTTCGGTACGCCGCACGGCGTCGATCTCGCGCACGCGGCCGGGCTCGCGGGCGCCACGCTGCACCGGCCGGGCGACGCGGCGGGCTTCAAGAAGGCGCTCGCGTCGGCCCTCGAGGGCGGGCTGCACGTGGTCGAGGTGCGCACCAGCCGCGCCGAGAACGTCGAGCGGCACCGCGCGCTGCAGGCGCGCCTCGCCGCCGCCGCGGAGGCCGCGCCGTGATCCGCCTCCCGACCTCGACCTGGGGACGCGGGCCCATCTCGGCCGTCTTCCTCCACGGCTTCACCGGCTCGCGGCACGCCTTCGATCACCTCGAGCCGCTGCTCGGCGACGTGGTGACCGCGACCTGCGTCGACCTCCCCGGGCATCACGGCGCTCCGCTCCCGTCGCAGCCCGGCGCCGAGGGTTTCGAGGAGACCGTCGACGCGGTGGCTGCGCTCGTCGCTCCGGGCGCGACGCTGGTCGGCTACTCGCAGGGCGCGCGCGTCGCGCTGGGCGTCGCGGTGAGGCACCCCCGCCTGGCGTCGCGGCTCATTCTGGAGAGCGTCTCGCCGGGCCTTCGGCAGCGCGCGGAGCGACGCCAGCGCCGGAGCCTCGACGAGGCCACCGCCCTCGCGCTCGAGACCTCTGGCGTCCCGGCCTTCGTCGCGCGGTGGGAGCAGCACCCCCTCTTCGCCCCGCTCCGATCCCAGCCTCACGAGGTGCAGGCCTCGGTCCGCGCGCTGCGCCTCGATCACACGGCCGAGGGCCTCGCCGGCGCGCTCCGCTGCATGGGGCAGGGCGTGCAGCCGGACTTCTGGCCCGCCTTGCCCGCCCTGCGGACCCCGACGCTCCTGCTCGCTGGGGCGCTGGACGAGAAGTACGCCCGCCTCGCGAAGCGGGCCGCCGGCGAGCTGCCCTTGGCGTGGCACGCCTTGATTCCGAATGCCGGCCACGTGACGCACGTCGAGCGCCCGCGCGCCTTCGCTGACGAGGTGCGGCTGTTCCTGCACGCCGCCGCACCGGACGACTTTCCCCACCCCCAGGAGATCCGCGCATGAAGCCAGAGTGGAAGAAGAGCCCCGTCGGCAAGGAGTTCGGCGACGTCGTCTATGAGAAGTGGAACGGCATCGCCAAGGTGACCATCAACCGGCCCGAGGTTCGCAACGCCTTCCGGCCGCAGACCCTGTTCGAGCTGCAGCGGGCCTTCGAGGACATCCGCGAAGATCCGAAGGTCGGCGTCGCCATCCTCACCGGGGCGGGAGACCAGGCCTTCTGCTCGGGCGGCGATCAGCGCATCCGCGGCTCGGAGGGCTACGTGGGCACCGACGGCGTGCCGCGCCTCAACGTGCTCGATCTGCAGAAGCAGATTCGCTCGCTGCCCAAGCCGGTGGTGGCGATGGTGGCGGGCTACGCCATCGGCGGCGGGCACGTGCTGCACGTGGTGTGCGATCTGACCAT
Organism: Archangiaceae bacterium; assembly: GCA_037443525.1. Taxonomy (GTDB): domain Bacteria; phylum Myxococcota; class Myxococcia; order Myxococcales; family Myxococcaceae; genus JBBIOE01. The sequence continues at coordinate 32,093 of JBBIOE010000030.1, forward strand.
CGCCGCCGAGAACGCGCGCTTCGGCCAGACCGGTCCGCGGGTGGGCAGCTTCGACGGCGGCTTCGGTGCGTCGTACCTCGCGTCGATCATCGGCCAGAAGAAGGCGCGGGAGATCTGGTTCCTCTGCCGGCAGTACGACGCGAAGCAGGCGCTCGAGATGGGCCTGGTCAACGCCGTCGTCCCCAACGCCAGGCTCGAGGAGGAGACGGTCAGCTGGTGCCTGGAGATGCTGGAGAAGAGCCCGCTCAGCCTGCGCCTGCTCAAGTCGTCCTTCAACGCCGCGCTCGACGGGCAGGCCGGGGTGCAGGAGCTCGCCGGGAACGCGACGCTTCTCTATTACATGTCGGAGGAGGCGCAGGAGGGGAAGCGGGCCTACGTCGAGAAGCGCAAGCCCGACTTCTCGAAGTTCCCGAGGCGGCCGTGACCGCGGCGACGGGCGTCGGGGCCGCTCCCGCTCGCCCGAGCCTCTGGGCGGCGTGGTTCTCCGCGGCGCGGCCGAAGACCCTGGTCGCGGGCGTGGTGCCGGTCGCGGTCGGCTCCGGGCTGGCGGCGAAGGGCGGGGCGTTCTCGCTCTGGCCCGCGCTCGCGGCGCTCGCCGGCGCGCTCTTGATTCAGGTCGGCACCAACCTCGCCAACGACGCCTTCGACTTCCAGCGCGGCGCCGACACCGGGGCGCGGCTGGGGCCTCCGCGCGCCACGCAGCAGGGGTGGCTGTCGGGTCGGGTGGTCCTGCGCGGGGCGCTCGTGTGCTTCGCGCTGGCGATGGTGGTGGGGATCTACCTCGTGTCCGTCGCTGGGCCTTGGCTGGTGGCGGTGGGGCTCGTCTCCATCGCGGCGGGCTACGCGTACACCGGCGGGCCGTACCCGCTCGCGTACCACGGCCTCGGCGACGTCTTCGTGCTGGTGTTCTTCGGGCTGGTCGCGGTCGGTGGGACGTTCTTCGTGCAGGCGCACGCGGTGACCGCGGCGGCGCTCTGGGCGGGCGTGCCGGTGGGCGCGCTGGGCGTGGCGCTCCTCGCGGTGAACAACACGCGCGACGAACAGACCGATCGCGCCGCCGGCAAGCGGACGCTCGTGGTGCGCCTCGGTGGCCGCTTCGGGCGGAGCGAGTGGTTCGCCATGGTGCTCCTCGCCTCGGCGGTGCCGGTGGCGATGTGGCTCGCGGGCTTCGCGACCCCGTGGGTGCTCGCGCCGCTGGCCTCGCTCGTGCTGGCGGTGGAGCCGGCGCGGATCGTCCGTCGCGAGACCGGCGCGGCGCTGAATCGTGCCCTCGCCGCGACCGCGCGCTTCCAGCTCGTGTTCGGGCTGCTCTTCGCCCTGGGGTTGTCGCGATGAAGGTGGACTTCTCGGCGTTCGAGCTGGCCACGGTGCGCCCGCTGGTGACGGCACGCGGGCCCATCGCGTCGCGGCCGGCGTGGCGGGTCACGGTGCGGGCGGGGGAGGTGCTCGGGCGTGGCGAAGCGGCGCCCCTGCCGGCGTTCGGCACGGAGGACGCCGAGGCGACCGTCGCGGCGCTCGCCAGGTTCGAGCTGATGGCCGTTCCGCGAAGCCTCGAGGACGTCACCCTTGCGCTGGTCGGGCTCGAGGCGACGCCCGCGGCGCGGTGCGGGCTCGAGTGCGCGCTGCTGGAGTTGGTCGCTCAGATGAAGGGCGTCCGGGTGGCCGAGCTGCTCTCGCCCCGGGTCGCGCCACAGGTTCGGGTGAACGCGTTGCTCGAGGCCGACTCGGCGGCGGAGCTGGCGCGGGCGGCCGAGCGCGCGGTGGCCGACGGCTTCACGTGCCTCAAGGTGAAGGTCGCCGGGCGGCCGCTCTCGGTCGACGCGCAGCGGCTCCACGCGGTGCGGGTCGCCGTGGGGCCGTCGATCGCGCTGCGCATCGACGCCAACGGCGGGTGGTCGGAAGGGGAGGCGCGCACGGCGTTGCGCGGGCTCGAGAGCCTCGGCCTCGAGCTGTGCGAGCAGCCGCTGCCGGCCGGAGACGTCGACGGGCTGCGGCGGCTGCGGCGGCACGTGCCGGTGCCCGTCGCGGCCGACGAGGCGCTGCTCGAGCGGGGCGCGATCGATCGACTCCTCGCCGTGGATCCCGAGCCGGCGGCGCAGGTGCTGGTGCTCAAGCCGATGGCGCTGGGCGGGGTGCTCCCGGCGCTGGCGGTGGGCGCGCGCGCGGCGAAGGCGGGCGTCGACGTGTACGTCACGAGCCTGATCGACGGGCCGGTCGCGCGGGCCGCGGCCCTGCACCTCGCGGCGGTGGTGCCGTCGTCGGGCCGGCTCGCGCACGGCGTGGCGACGGGCGCGCTGCTCGCCGACGCCGGGCCGGCGGCGCTCGCGCCCACGCGCGGGGTGCTCCGGCTGCCGGAGGGACCGGGCTGGGGGCTGCGATGAGCTCGGATCGAGCCGAGTCGCCGCCGTTCAGGCTGAGCTCGTCGAAGCCGGCCGAACACCGCGAACTGAGTTCGGCACCCTTCGACTTCGCTCAGGGTGAACGGTGGGGCGAAGCGAGTGCCCACTTGGAGCGAGCCGAGTCGCTGCCGTTCAGGCTGAGCTCGTCGAAGCCGGCCGAACACCGCGAACTGAATTCGGCACCCTTCGACTTCGCTCAGGGTGAACGGTGGGGCGAAGCGAGTGCCCGCTTGGAGCGAGCCGAGTCGCCGCCGTTCAGGCTGAGCTCGTCGAAGCCGGCCGAACACCGCGAACTGAGTTCGGCACCCTTCGACTTCGCTCAGGGTGAACGGTGGGGCGAAGCGAGTGCCCGCTTGGAGCGAGCCGAGTCGCCGCCGTTCAAGCTGCGCTCGTCGAAGTCGGCCGAACACCGCGAACTGAGTTCGGCACCCTTCGACTTCGCTCAGGGTGAACGGTGGGTCGAAGCGCGTGAATACCGCCAGGCTGGCGGTGCCTGTTCGTTTGAAGCCGAGTCGCCTCCGTTCAGGCTGCGCTCGCCGAAGCCGGCCGAACACCGCGAGCCGAATTCGGCACCCTTTGACTTCGCTCGGGGTGAACGGTGGATCGGCGCGGTGAGGCACCTTGGTGTCACGGAGGTTCCCCCGTGCTGAGCCGCGTCTGCCCGGTGCGCGCGGCGGCCCGAGAGCGCCCGGCCGGGCCCGCGCTGCGCTTCGGCGATCGCTCGTGGACCTGGCGAGAAGTCGACCGCGCCGTCGACGGCTGGCGCGCCTGGTTCGCCGGAGAGGGCATCGTCGCCGGGGGCCGCGTCGCTTTCCTGGCCTCGAATCGCCCGGAGCTCGTGTTCGCCTTCTTCGCGCTCGGGCGCCTCGGGGCCACGGCCGTCCCGCTCAACACCCGCCTCACCGGGCACGAGCTCGAGGCGCTGCTCGCGTCCGCGCTGGTGCAGCTCGTCCTCGCCGACCCGGAGCTCGCCGACCGAGTCCCTTCCGCGCGAGCGTGGCCCGAGGTCGCGCCCGCCCTGGGCGCCGCCGACGCGCACATCCTGGGGCCCTCCATCGCCGCCGGCCTCTTCACCTCGGGCACCAGCGGCACGCCGCGCCTGGTCTCGCTCACCCACGACAACTTCGCCGCCAGCGCGACGGCCAGCGCGTCGAACCTCGGCGCGTCGCCGACTCACGCCTGGCTCGGCTCCTTGCCGCTCTTCCACGTCGGTGGCCTCGCCATGGCCTACCGGTGCGCGATGGCCGGCGCGTCGCTCGTGCTCGAGCCCCGCTTCGACGTCGCACGCGCCGCCGACCTTCTGGCAGCCGGCCTCGTCACCCACGCCAGCCTGGTGCCGACCACCCTCGGCCGCGTGCTCCAGGCGCGCCCCGGCGGCTTCTCCGCGCGGCTCGAGGCGCTCCTCATCGGCGGCGGGCCGATGAGCCCCTCGCTGCTGCGGCAGGCGCGCGCGGCCGGCCTGCCGGTGCTGCAGACCTACGGCCTGACCGAGGCCTGCTCCCAGGTCGCGACCGAGCGCGTGGGTCACGCCGACGGAGCGAGCGCCGGCCCTCCGCTGCCCGGCACGCTGGTCCGCGTCATCGACGACGCCGGCCACGACCTCGGCGCCGGAGAGGTCGGCGAGCTCTGCGTGAGCGGGCCCACCGTCGCGCCGGCGTACGGCCCCTGGCTCCACACCGGCGATCTGGGAAGCCTCGATGCCCGGGGCCGCGTCGCCGTCTGGTCGCGCCGCACCGATCTCATCGTCACCGGAGGAGAGAACGTCGCCCCGGCCGAGGTCGAGCAGGTGCTCTCGGCGCACCCCGGCGTCCGTGACGTCGCGGTGGTTCCCGTCGAGGACCCCGAGTGGGGGCAGGTGCCAGTGGCGCTGGTGGTCGCGGACGCGGTCACCGAGGCCGCGCTGCTCGACTGGGCGAAGGAGCGCCTCGCCCGCTTCAAGCTCCCGCGCGCTCTTCACTTCGTCGACGCGGTCCCCCGAAACGCCAACGGCAAGCTCATGCGCGGCCTCGCCCGCGCGGTCGCCCTCGAGCGTGGGTCGGTGTCGCGCGCACCTTCAGCGCACGTGTCGGTTCCAGGGCGTTGCAGCCTGTAGCGGTTTTCTTGCCGCGACGAGGTCCGCTGGTACCTTCGATCGCGAATGGCGCGTCGTACGAAAGTCGTCTGGGCGATGGTGGTGATCTCGCTGGTCTTGGCCGTGGGATCGGCCTCCAACGAGGGCGGGTTTCGCCGCTACTTCCGGCTCTCGCAGGACGTGAAGCAGCTCAAGACGAGGAACGCCGCGGTGGCCGCGGAGAACGCCCGCCTGCGCCGCGAGATCGCCGCCCTGCGGAGCGACTCCAAGGCCCTGGAGCGCGCCGCTCGCGAGGAGCTCGGCTGGGTACGCCCCGGCGAAGTCGTCTTCAACCTGGAGGCCCCATGACCCCCGCTTCGTCGTTGCCCGAACGCCAGCGGCTCGGAGGAGGGTTGGGCTTCACGCCCCAGCGGTGGTTGGCGGCCGCGGTGCGGTGGGTCCCGGGGCTGGCGGTGCTGACCGTCTTCGGTCTGGTGGCGCGCGGCCGCTTCCTCTCCTTCGAGAGTCTCGGCGTCACCGAGGGCGTGGCCCTCTTCGCCCTGCTGCTGGGCGGTGTCCTCACCACGGTCCGGCGGGTGCGCCGCACCACCCTGGGCATTCCGCTCTCCCTGCGCGACGAGCTCGAGTTCGGCGGGACGCTCATCGCTGCGGCCTTCGTCCTGGTGGCGATCACCGGCGAGGTCAGCTTCCCGCTCGTCTATCTGCTGATGGCGTTCCTGGTGACGTTCCTCTCGCGGCCGGCCGCGGTGGCGCTCTCGTCTTTGGCCATCGTCTTCGACGCGCTGCTCACCTTGCCCGAGCACTACGTCGTCTTCGGGGCGCGCACCGCCTTCCTGGTGCTCTTCGCCGGCCTCTACCACCTGGTGCTCTCGGCCCGTGTCTCGGCGTCGCGCAAGGCCGAGGACGAGGCGGTGCGGAACAAGATCAAGGATCTCGAGGAGCGCGCCCGCACCTTCCGGCTCGTCTCCAGCGGCACGCGCGACAGCCTCCCCGGCGTGAAGGACCAGGAGAAGTGGCTGGTGGCGGCGGTGAAGGAGATCGAGGGCGCCACCGGTAGCTCGCTGGAGATCGCCGAGGCGGCGCTGCGCACCCACAGCGTGGGCGTCTTCCTGCTCACCTCCGACGAGCGCTCGCTCAAGCTGCACGATTGCCGCAGCGCCTCCGACCAGGTGCAGCGCGAGCGCTTCCCCGCGGGCGAGGGCATCTTCGGCGCCCTGCTCAAGCGCGGCGTCCCGGTGCGGATGAACTCCAACGGCGGCCTCAAGGGCGTGACGCACTACGAGCCGGGCGGACCCTCCATCGGCGCCATCTGCGCGGTGCCGATCCTCGAGGGCTCGGGCCTGCTGCGCGGCGTCTTGGTCGCCGACCGGCTGCAGAACGCGCCCTTCTCGGACGACGACGAGCGGCTGCTCGTCACCATCGCCAACGAGGTGGTGCGGGCGATGGAGGTGGAGCGGGTGATGACCTACATCCGCCGCTCCCGCGACGAGAAGGATCGGTTCTTCCGCGCCATCGAGGAGCTCAACCGCGCCGGCTCGCCCGAGCAGGTCTTCCTCGCGGTGCTGGAGAGCGCGCGGCAGGTCGCCCCCATCGACTTCTGCGCGGTGACCCTGGTCTCGATGAGCGAGGGCAAGCGGGTGCACCGCATCGTGCGCATGGCGGGCGTCACCACCGCCGGTCGGGCGCTGGAGGGGAAGACCTTCCCCGACAACAACGGCCTGGTGGCGAACGTGGTGCGCTACGGGGCGCCCTTGCCGGGCCGCGAGGCCGGCGCGATGGACAAGACCATCATCTTCGACGACGACACCCAGATCCGCGGGCTGCAGTCCTTGAAGATCTTCCCGCTGGTGGCCGGCGATCGCATCCTCGGCACCCTGGTGGCGGGCGGGCGCAAGAAGGCCTGCTTCGACGACGACGAGCTGCGCATGCTCGAGGTGATCGCGATTCAGGCGGCCCAGGCCGTGCTGCGCGCCCAGCTCTACGAAGAGATGGAGCGCATGGCCACCACCGACGGCCTCACCGGCCTGCTCAACCACCGCACCTTCCAGAGCCGCTTCGACGAGGCGCTCTCCACCGCCCGGCGTTACTCCCGCAAGCTCTCGGTCATCCTCACCGACATCGATCACTTCAAGAGCGTCAACGACACCTACGGCCACCCCACCGGCGACCAGGTGCTCAAGGGCGTCTCGCGCCTCCTGAAGGAAGTCGCCCGGGACACCGACGTGGTGGCCCGCTACGGCGGCGAGGAGTTCGCGATCATCATGCCGGAGACCGACACCAAGGGCGCCCTGGTCATCGCCGAGCGCATTCGCGAGCGGGTGATGAAGGAGGTCTTCCAGACCGAGCAGGGCCCGCTCAAGGTGACGCTGTCCTTGGGCGTCGCGACCTTCCCCGACGTGGCCGAGGAGAAGCAGGCGCTCTTCGATCTCTCGGACCAGTGCCTGTACTACGCCAAGCGGCACGGCCGGAACCAGTCGGTGACCGTGCAGCAGATGAAGGGCGACAAGCGCGCCGTCTGACGTCGATCAGCGTTCCAGGTGAGGGGCGTGCTAGACGCATGGCTCGCGCGGTGCCTCTCGTGCCGCGAGGAGCGAGGGTACTGACGTGGTCGCGCGCATCGGACGGAACCCGCGGGCGGAGAGCCAGCCCCGGCCGGGAGGCGCCGCCCCGGCGACCGTGAGCCCGACGAGGACGGGGAAGACGCCGGCGCTCGACGCCCTGCGCGCCCGCTCCACTGCGGCCTCGGGCTTCGATGCTCCGCGCCGCAAGGCGGGCTTCGTGACGGACCCGCCGGCGCCGCCGCGAAGCAGCGGCATCACCATTGGCACCCCGCCGCCGCCGGGCGCGACCAGCCAGCCGGTGCAGGTGCGCGGCTTCAGCTCCTCGGAGCTCACCGGCGAGCGGAGGCTGTCGTTCTCCGTGATCGCGCCGCAGAACGCCGAGCTCTTCGCGGTGGCCACGCCGGACCCGGTGACCCACGAGCTGAACGTCGTCCTCCAGTCCTACCTTCCGGCGGGGGCGACGCCCGAGGAGCCGGCGACCGTGGCCGTCCCCTTGGCCTGGCCCGACGACGGCCGCGCCTGGACCGTCCAGGTGAAGAACCCCTCGGGGGCGTCGCTGCTCCGGCTGGATCTCCGGCCCAAGCCTCAGCCCGACCTCACGGCCTTCGAGGCCGCGCCGCCGGCCGACGCCATCCACGACGCGCTGGGCGGGCTCTCCGTCTACTCCGTGGGCGGCAACTCGCTGGGCATCTCGGGGGAGGAGACGGGACCGCTCCACCTGAGCACCCGCACCGAGGTCGATGCCGCGACGGGCAAGATGGTGGTGGTCGTCGATCGCTGGCACGCCCCCTCGGAGCCGGCGAACGATCGCGCGGTGAGGGTCAGCGCCACGGTGCCGCTCCCTCCGCCGCCGGCCGACAGCGACTACGACGTCGAGGTGCGCGACACGAGCGGGACGGTGCTCGCGCACTTGAACGTTCCCAACCCGTCGCCGCCGGAGACCGCGCTCAGCCCCAAGCCACCGGCCGGCGCCACGCTCCTCGACGCCCAGCTCTACGCCCGCTCCAGCGGCAGTGCGAAGGCGCAGGTCACGCTCACCGGGTCGGTCCCCGGCGGTCCCGCGCACGTCTTCGCCGAGACGCGCGTCGACGAGGCGACGCACGAGATCTTCGTCACCTACCAGGCCTACCGAGGGGCGAACGAGCCGGCCCGGAACCGCACGCAGCCGCTGGCCGTCGACGTCCCTCTCGGAGTGCAGAGCAACGGCGAGGGCTGGGCGGTGCACCTGCGCTCGCCCACAGGAGACGTCCTCGGCGAGGCGGTGTGGCCCGACGGCGCGCGCTGGTCGCCGCCGCCGCCGCCGAACCCCGCGAGCGGGCTGGCCGACGCGGCCGCCTCGGTGCCCGAGCGGAAGGACGGCTCCGGGAAGCTGGTGGTGTGGGCGCGCGAGGGCGCCGTCGCCAGCTCGGGCCAGACGGTGAGCGCGGGCCTGTTGGGCGGCGTGGTCGCGACCCAGGACGGGCTCTACACCGCGCGGGTGCACGTCTCCGGCACCACCGTGCTCGACACCGCCGAGGGGCAACAGCCCTTCGCTTCCGGCGCGACCGTCACCAGCGACGGCTTCGACCAGGTGAACGTCTTGTGGACGGTGAACACGGTGCTCGCGCGCCTCAAGGCCGCGGGCGTAGACCTCGATCTGTTGCAGCGCTCGAGCCTCGCGAACAGCGGCGTGGCGCGCGCCGAGGTGAACGGCACCACGGACCTCAACGCTTGGTACACGCCGACCGAGAACAAGGTGCAGTTCGGCACCGACGACGGCGTGTGGCACCTGGGCTCCGACGCCGACGTGGTGGCGCACGAGTTCGGCCACTACGCGCTCGATCACCTGAACCCCAACATGCTCGGGGCCGGTGAGGGCGCCGCCATCCACGAGGGCTTCGGCGATCTGATGGCCGCGCTCACCTTCGACGATCCCGAGATCGCCGAGGACGTCTCCACGCTCGCGCCCTCCAGCCAGATGTCGGAGCAAGACCTCGCCGACTGGAAGAAGAACGGCTTCATGCGCGAGGTGAAGAACGACGCCAAGGCGGGCGATCCCGACATGTGGGAGCCGCACGCCAAGGGGCAGGTGTACTCGGGCTCGGCGTGGGTGGTGCGCGACGAGCTGGTGAAGCTGGTGGGGGATTCGCGCAAGGCCGACGACCTGATGCTGGGCGTGTTGACCCGCCAGGCGGCGCTGTTCACCTCGGCCTACGCGCTCACCAGCGAGGACTTCGTCGACACCCTGGTGGGTGGCCTGAAGGAGGGGCTTTCGGGCGCGCTGCCGGCCGAGCAGGAGGCGGCGCTGGAGAAGGTCTTCCTCGACGAGGCGATCCGGCGCGGGCTCGTCCCCGCCGGCTACGCGCCGAAGGTGGGCGTGGCCTCGGCGGCGCAGGAGGCGTTGGTGAAGGCGCTCCCCGCCGGCACCACCGAGAAGACCCTGGCCGCCCGGCTGCCCCAGGCGCTGAAGGCCGCGTTCGCCGACGGGCACGACGCCAACGTCCGCTACGTTCCGGTCACCACGCAGAAGGTGGGCGCGCTGACCAAGTACGTCTTCCAGGCCACGGTGATGGCGCCCGACGGCCCGCAGCTCCCTCTGTCCGACGGCTTCTTCTCGGTGGTGGCGAAGAACGGAGAGATCGTCCGCGCCGGCGGTGGCGGGGCGACCGTCCCCGACGGCATGCACCTCGCTCCGCTGAAGACGTCCGCCTACGACCGGGCGGTGCTGGAGGGCGCGCTGCGCCGCTTCCTCAGCACCGGCGGCATTCCCAGCGCGGAGCTGCGGGCGCAGGCCCTCGCCAAGGCGGACGTGCTCTTCGACCCGGCCACGCTCCGCACCAACCAGGTCGTCTTCCAGGGGCACCGCTGCGTGTCCTTGACCACCTCGCTGGGCGAGTTCCTCTACGATCCGGCGACGAAGACGATGTCCGCCACTCGGCTCGCCTTCGTGCGCTGAGCGGCGTCCGCCTACTCGCCGCCGGTGTAGGAGAAGAGCACCGCGGGGCCGAAGGGCACGACCCAGAGGTTGTCGCCCTCGGCGGCCACGGCCACGAACTGCTGGGTGGAGTTGGTCACCATCGACCTCCAGGTCAGGCCGTCGTCGGTGCTCTTGAGCAGGGTGCCGCCGTTGCCGACGATGTACCAGGTGTTGGTGGAGCCGCCGGCGTAGGCGACCTTGTTGAGCTGCGCCGCCGTGCCCGAGGTGATCGGCGACCAGCTCGTGCCGTGATCGGTCGAGCGGAAGATGCGGCCCGTGACTCCGACGGCGATCACGGTGCCCTCCGGCCGGCCGGCGACGTCGTTGAGCGGGCCACCCGGCAGCACCTTCGGGTTCAGCCAGTCCCAGACGTCGTTGTAGCCGGTGAAGTAGTGCGCGGTCGCGAAGAACGGCGTGAGAGCGGTGCCGACGATCACGCCACGGCGAACGCCCGTGGAGTCAGTGTAATAGGTGACGCCGAGGTTGTAGTAGAAGCCGTTTCCGGTCGTCGTTCCCGGCGCGCAGGTCCCGCCGCTGTGAGACCAACCGGAGCCGGGCGTGAAGGTCTCGATCATCCAGTTGCCGCCCACGGCGATGCACTTGCCATTGGGGATGCACTCGGCGTCGAAGAAGTTCTCGCAGCCGAAGATCGGGTTCACCGCCGTCCACGTCGGGGCCGTCACGGGCGCTGGGGTGGGCACGATGTAGTTGTACGTTTCGCCATAGCGAGCCACCGCCACCAGGTCAGTCTCGCTCCGGGCGGCCATCGCCTGAATCCCGTACTGCGAGCCGCCGAGCGGGGAGGCGAACACCACCGGCGGCAGGCCACCGACGCTCCCGGTGGAGTTGGTGAGCAGGTGCTGGGTCAGGTCGTAGCTCTGCTGCTGGAAGGTTGCGCTCGTGAAGTAGGTCGAGCCCGCGCCAGCGAGCCAGGTGGTCTTCCCCGGCGTGGTCGAGGGCGCCACGCTGGTGAAGTGGTTGTTGTGCGTGACGAGAGCGGCGGGCGTCATGGCGAAGCTCGTCCCCGAGTTGGTGCTCGTGTACACCGAGCCGTAGCCGCCGAGCGCCACGCCAGAGGTGCCATCAAAGGAGACGACGCGCACCGACTCGGGATCTTCGCGCTCGGTGATCACCGTGCTCGCGGTGCCAGCGGAGGTGTTGATGCGATCGAGGTACGTGTAGGTACAGATGCTGTTGTTGTAGAAGCCACAGGCGCCGCTCCCAGTTCCGGAGAACCCGGCGCTGGTGACGAAGACGGTGTTCGCGGTCGTGCCCGCCGTCATCGAGATGTACGAGGTCGTCGCTAGCGTGCGACTCATGCCCGTCGGCGAGTACGCAGCCCAGGTCGTGCCGGTGCGCTTGTAGAGTTTCGCGGTGTTGGTTCCAGCGAGGAAGCTGGTGGCAGGCGCAGCGTCGTGGGCGAGCGCGACGACGTCGCCGGTCGCGCCTGCCGGCTCGAGGCCCCAGGTAGCGCCGTAGTCCGTCGAAGAGATGATGGTCCCCGAGGCGCCACCGGCCATCAGTGTGCCGGCGCAGGCGAACGTCGTCGGGCACGCCGTGACGCTGAGCAGGTTCGACGTCGCCGCCGACTGGGCGATGGCGCTCGCCGTGGCGGAGTACGACTTCGCCGAGGTCGACGGGTCGACGTGCATGACCACGCTGAGCTTGAGGATCTTGCCGCCGTCGCCGACGGCGATGAACTCGGTGGTGGTGTCGTTGCCGACCACGGTGGGGCCCTTCGAGAGCGCGAGCCCACGCAGCGCAGTGGCGAGCGAGGTCGCGATGGGTTTCCAGGTGGCGCCGATGTCGGTGCTGAGTAGGGCAGTCCCGTGATCTCCGACGGCGACGAAGGTGGTCGCGTCGACCAGAGCCACGCCGTAGAGGTGCTCGTCGGTCTGCGGATCGTTTCGCTGGAAGGTCGAGAACCCGTCCTGTGTCGAGAGCACCAGGCCGGCGATGCCCACCGCGACGCCGTTGTTGCCCCGGCGCGCGACGCTGGTGATGTCGACCACCGCGGGACGGAAGCGATAGGTGAACGCGAACCGCGGCAGAATCGTGACCGGCTGAGTGACGGGGCTCACGTTGCCGGCGTTGTCCCGAGCGCGGACGAAGAAATAGCGGGCCTGGGAAACAGTGCCTGCGGGCAGCGGGTCCGGAGCGTTCTGCAGCGTCGCGTCGGTGAACGACAGGGCCGTCTGCAGCGGCTGGAAGACGAGCGAGGCCGTCGACGAGGTCATCTCCGCGACCTCGTAGCCGGCGAGGCCGCTGGTGGCGTCGGTCGAGGCGGACCAGGAGAAGGCGGCGGTCCGACGCAGGCCCGTGCCCTTGGGGTTGGCCGGGATGCTCGGCGGCGTGGCGTCGAGAATGATCGACTCCGTGAAGGTGCCGGTGTTCCCGAAGCTGTCCTTCACCACCACCGTCACCGTCTTGGTGCCGTCACCGGAGGTGAGGTTGAGGGAGCGGATCTGGTTGTAGGTGACGGGCGAGGAGTCCTGCACCGTGATGTCCCCGGTGACCTGCATGGTGGAGAGCGTCGCGCCCTGCGAGGCCACCGCGTCGATGAACAGCGGCACCGCGTTGGGGTTCGACACGTACTGCGCTCCGCCCGCGAGCAGGATGCCGCCGTCTCCCAGCGTCACGGCCTGGGGCATGATGGTGAAGGCCGTCGCCCCGCTCGCGAAGGGCTGCCACGCCGTCGCCTTGGACTGATCGGTCACCGCGCGCGCCTGCCAGTGGTAGTCGGCCGGCCGCAGGCTGGTGAGCGCGATGGTGGTGGTGACGAGCCCGATGCCGCCGTCACCCAGCACGGCGCCCGACGCCGTCGGCGAGGTGCTCGTCGGCGCGTTGGTGAAGGCCGTGCCCAGCGGCTGCACCTCGACCTCCAGGCGCACCGGGCTGCCGTGCGGCTCGTCGATCGAGGCCCGCAAGGCGGGCGGCGTGACCAGTTGGGCGCCGGCCGAGAGCGCCATGCCGGCGTCGTCGAGCTGAATCGCGCTCACCAGCACCACCGGCTTCTCGGTGACGACGACCTTCCACACCTTGGTGTCCGACAGCGCGCCGTCGCTCGCCACCACCGCGAAGGCCTGCGTGCCGACCGCGCTCGGAGGCGGCGTGCCGCCATCGGCCTGGAGCTTGGCGAGCGGCGGGCTCAACGTGGCCTTGGCGCCGGACACGGTGATCCACGTGGGCGCCCCCTGCAGCGAGAACGTCACCGGATCGCTCTCCGGGTCGGTGGCGATCAGCGTCACCGTCTGGGTGTCTCCCTCGACCATCGTGACATCCAGAGGCGGCACCAGCGTGGGCGCGGTGTTGTGGCGCTGCTTCACGGTGATGGAGAGCGTGGCCGTGGCGGAGGCCCCCGCGGGATCGGTGGCGGTGAGCACCACGGCGTAGGCGCCGGTGTCCACCTGGCCCGGAGAGATGGTCAGCGTCGTGCCCAGGAGCGACACGAAGCCCGGCGCGTCGCGGCCCAGCGCGAGGGTGAGCGCGTCGCCGTCGGGGTCCTTCGCGCTCACGTCCACGTTCACCGTCTGGCCGCCCTCCAGCGTCACCGGCGAGATCGGGTCGAAGGCCGGCGGGCGGTTCTGGTTCTCGGCCACGGGCTTCTGGCAGCCCGAAGCGCAGGCGACGACGAGGAGGCCGAGGCACAGCAGTTGGGTTCGCATGGAATCTCTCGAGAAGCGGGGGACGGAGCGCGGCGGCGTCCAGCGATCTGTACCGTACCGGCGAGGCCCGGTGGAAGCCGCGCCTGCCGAAACAAATTCGACGCGATCGGCGCGACGCGTGGCTCCCCGTGCTATCCGCGCGGGATGCTCGTTCTTCTGACGGTGGCGCTGCTCGCCGGCGCCACGCCCGCTCCGACGAAGCCGAACAAGACGAAGATCTCGAAGAAGGCGCTGAAGGCTCCCGCGCCCGCGGAGCCCGTGGCCACCGAGCCGGAGCCGGTCGCGGTGGACCCCACGCCGCGCGTCGAGCCCGCGGCTCCTCCCGCGCCC
>JBBIOE010000031.1:0-45983 GCA_037443525.1 Archangiaceae bacterium
CACGATGATGTTCGGCGCGCCGGTCGCCCAGTCCCCCGCCGCCCCGCCCGCGCCACCCGCCAAGCTGCCGACCTCCACGATGATGTTCGGCAACCCGCTGGCCCCTCCGCCGCCGCTCGCGCCCGCGCCCGCCGGCCCGAAGCCCGCCAGCTCGACGATGATCTTCGGCTCGCCCCTCGCCGGCGGTCAGGCCAAGCCGGCGCCGAACCTGCCCAAGGTCACCGCCGGTACGGTCGAGATTCGCCACGACGCCGACGAGGTCACCGGCACCGGCCGCACCGAGAACACCGTGCGCGTCGATCTCGACAGCATCCGCCGAGATCACGCCGATGACGAGGGCGGGCGCGCCGACTCCTCCGGCATGACGCCGCCCGAGGGCGAGGTGGCCGCGCCGTCGCGGCACGACCGCACGATGCTGTTCGCGCTCAGCGAACAACCCGCCGAGGTGCCCGCCACCACGCCCTCGGAGGGGACCGACGCCGTCCAGGATCGGCACAACCGCACGCAGCTCTTCGCGATGCGCGACGTGCCCAAGCCCGATCCCTCGACCGGCGCCACCATCCAGCTCACGGACCCGCCGGCCGAGCTGCGCGCGATGCTCCAGCAGACCAGCCAGCCGCTCGAGCTGCCGCCGGAGACCGAGCCCTCCGTCGCGCCGGTGTCGCAGTCGCCGCTCGACCTGTCGACCACGCTCCCGCCCGATGCCGCGGTGATGAGCCCGCTCTCGCTCAGCGACACCGATCGCCACCAGGCCCTCGAGCCCGCGGCCGACCCGCTGGTCACCACGCTGCCCGACCCGATGATGAACGAGCCCGGCCACGGCCAGCCGGCGACGAGCCCGGGGCAGCCTCCGGGCCTCCAGTCGACGCTGCCGAACCTCTCGCCGATTCAGCTCGGCTCGCCGAGGTCGCTCGAGCTGCCTCCGGAGTCGTCCTTCGCCGACGCGCCTCAGCTGCCGGTCGCGTCACAGCCGACCTCGATGACCGCGCAGTTCGAGGCGGTGTCGGCCGAGATCGCGAACCAGGGCCGTCGCCGCATGCGCCTCGCGCTGGGCCTCGTGGGCCTCGTGGTGCTGGGGGTCGTCGGCTACGCGGTGTCGAAGGTCTTCCTGGGGAAGCGCGCCGCGCCGCTCGAGGCGGTGCAGACGCTGGAGGGGGCCATTGGCCGCCTGCGCAAGGACGACTCCGGCGCCAAGGAGGAGGCGCTCAACGCGCTCAACGGCCTCATCGCCCAGTACCCCGAGTACGCCGAGGCCAAGGCCGGGCTCGTGCTCGCGCTGGCGCTCCAATACGACGACCTTCAGCAGCGCCTGGTTCGGTACGAGCAGAAGCACAAGGAGCTCACCGCCGAGGTGGCGAGGCTGGAGAAGGACAAGCCCGACGGGTGGTCCGAGCGGCGCGACGTCTCCGCCGCCCAGGCCAACGACTTGAAGAAGCAGCACGACACCCTCGCCGAGACCGCGAGCGCCGTGCACGGGCGCCTGGTCGAAGCCGACAACAAGCTGCAGAAGGCGGTCAAGGACGAGCCCGAGGGCTCGCCGTCGCACGTCGCCATGCTCCGCGCTCGCGCCATGGTGATGGCCGTCTCCGGCCGCACCGTCGAGGCCCAGGCGCTCGAGGAGGCCTTCCATCGCTTCTCCGACAAGACCGACGACTGGATCGATCTGGTGATGCCCGAGGCCGTGGTCAACGGGCAGACCTCCGCCGAGTACCGGGCCCAGGCCCTGGCGCGCATCGACGTGGTGCGCAAGCGCGAGCTCAACAGCACCTTCCTGCGGCCCTACGTCCTGGCGGCGCGCCTTCACCTCTTGGGGCGGGAGTACGAGGCCGCCTCCAACGAGCTGTCGAACGTGATCAACCTCGACAAGCAGCACGACGTCGCCATCGAGCTGAACGAGTGGCTGCAGAAGCACCCGGCGCCGCGCTGAGGCGGCCCTTCACCGAGAGGCGAGGCGGGGCTCGAGCGGCAGCACCGTGGCGAACCCGCCGAAGAGCTGCGCGGTGAGCTGCGGCTTCGTCCCCGGCCCGGGCATGCGCAGCCAGTCGTTGACCGGCTTCCCGTCGGGGCCCTTCTCCTGATCCTTGAAGGCGAGGTTCATGCGGTAGCGCACCACGCCCTTCGCCACCCGGTGGATCACCACCACCGTGCCGTCCTCGCCCACCGCCTCGACCAGCCCGACGTGGGTGAGGCCGTCGTTGTCGCGGCCGTCGCGGTTGCGATCGTAGGTGTCCTTGAAGAAGACCAGATCGCCCGGCACCGGGTGCCCGCCGTCGTAGGTGTGGCCGTAGCGGGCAGCGAAGCGCCAGATGGCCGTGACGCCGTTGTCGTCGGGCCGCGCCGCGCTCAGCAGATCGACGCCGACCTGCGCGTACACCGCGCGGACCAGCCCCGTGCAGTCGTCACCCCAGCGCTTGCCCTTGAGCACGATGGCGCTGCGCCCCACCAGCGCCTGCGCGGTCTGCACCGCCAGGGGCCGGGCACCGGGGGAGACCACCAGCGGCGCGGCGGGGGCCTCCTCGGCCTGGGCGGGAATCTCGGCCGGGCGGGCTCCCCGCACCATCGGCTCGTAGCCGTCCCGGTGCGCGAGGCGAGCGCCCGCCGGGAGCCCGGTGGCGCAGCCGCTCAGGACGAGCAGGGCGGTGAAGAGCGAGGCGCGGACGCGGGACACGAGCCGAAGCGTCGCCGACGGGGGAGGACCGTCAAGAAACGTTCAAGCGCCCACTTGCTGGCGTGAGGCGCATTTCGCCGCGCCCTGCTAGGACGAGCTTCCCCGTGCGCCGCCTCCTCCTGCTCCTGATCGTCGCCGCCGCCTGCCGCGACTCCGCCTACTCGGCCGCGTCCAAGGCCGACACGCCGGCCTCCTGGCGCGCCTACCTCGCCGGGCACCCCGACGCCGACAGCGCCTCGCAGGGCAGGTCCCGCCTGGCGGAGCTGGAGCTCGCCGAGGCACAGAAGCTCCACACCGTCGTCGCCTACAAGCGCTTCCTCGACGAGTTCGGCGACACCGAGTCGGCCCCGAGGGCCAAGGCGCTGCTCGAGGGCTTGCGCTTCAACGCCGCTCGAGAGGCCGGCGCCGCCCGCGCCATGCGGCTCTTCATCCGCGAGCACCCCGACGGCGCCCACCGCGCCGAGGCCGAGCAGCGCCTCTCCGAGCTCGAGCTGAAGGAGGTCTCGAACCTCACCGACGCCGCCGAGCTCGAGCGCTTCGTCGCCCAGCACCCCGACGACCCCAAGGCCACCGAGGCCACCGCCCGCCTCGACGACACCGCGTTCGAGAAGAGCGCCGGCGCGGCCGACCTCTACGCCTACCTGCGCGACTTCCCGGCCGGCACCCACCGCGAAGACGCCAGGCGCCGCCTGCTCTCGCTCGAGCTCGACGGGCTCCTCTTCTCGGGGCTGGTGGAGGAGGCGGAAGGCCAGGCCAAGCGCTCGCCGCTCGCAGCGGGCCTCGCCGATCTCCCCCAACGGCTCGCGCGGGCGAGGGCCGAGCGCGCCGTGGCCAAGAGCGCCGACGAGCGCGTGAGGAAGGCCCTCGTCGGCTACCACCTGCGCGCACTCGACGATCTGGCCCGCGCGCTCTCGGCCCCCGACCCCATGGATCGCTGGGAAGCGGCGCGGGAGCTCGGCTTCGTCGTCTCGGTGAAGGCCTTGGACCCCCTGCTCGACGCGCTCCAGGGCTCGCGGGTGCCCGCGGTGCGGCTGGAGGCCTTCACCAGCCTGGGGCGGCTGTTGCGCACGCTGCCCCGGCCGGTGGCGGACTACGAGGTGGCGACGCGGCTGGAGGCCCTGCGCGAGAAGGCCTCCGACGCGCAGGCGCACCTGACCTCGGCGGCGCTCCTCGATCTCACCGGGCAGCTGGAGCGCGCCTCCGCCGAGTACCAGAAGGTGTGGGATCCCGCGGCGCCCGACCCGGTGGTGCTCAAGCGGTGGGTCGAGATTCGCACCGAGCGCCGCCAGCCGTTCTCCGCCGCCGTCGCCGCCCGCCAGCTCGCGCTGTGGGCCAAGGCGGAGGTCGATCGCCGGGGGCCGGCCACCGCCGAGAGCGCCCTGGCCCTGGCTCGCGACGCCTGCACCTGCGTCGAGCTGACCCGGTTCGCCCGCGGGGTGGTGGCGGCCGCCAAGACCGCGAAGACCGACTTCCCGGAAGATCTCGACGCCTTCGGCGTGCGCGTGGAGGACGCGGCCCGGCTCGCCGAGGCGCGGCTCAAGGACGCGGAGCTGCTGCTGGTGCAGGCCGACGCCCGGGCCCGGCGGTGCGCCGACCGCTCCTTCGTCGAGCGGGTGGCGGTGGCCGAGCGCCAGCGCCTCGACGCCCTGGAGGCCCTGAAGGCCAAGCCCCCCAAGGACGTCGCCCTGGCCCTGGAGCTGGTGCGCGATCGCGATCCCGAGGCCTCGGTGCGCGAAGCAGCCGGGCGGCTCTTGGCCTCACTGAACGTCCGGTAGCGCTGGAAGGCCGGGGGGCAGGGAGGAAACCGGCCAAGGGCGGCGGGACGTGTCACAATACGGGAAGCCCCATGTCGGAGAAGCCGCGCATCGTCGGTATCGATCTCGGTACCACGAACACTCTGGTCGCCTCGGTGAAGAACCGGGTGGCCCGCATCGTCCCCACCGATCGCGGCAACCTCGTCTTGCCGTCGGTGGTCTCGCTCACCGCGCGCGGCGAGATCGTGGTCGGCGCGATGGCCCGCGATCAGATGGTGACGAACCCGAGGAACACCATCTCCGGCGCCAAGCGGCTGATCGGGCGCAAGTTCGACTCGATCGCGGTGCAGGAGCTCAAGGCCGCGGTCACCTGGGAGATCGTCCCGGGCCCGGACGGCGACGCGGCGGTGAGGCTCGGCGATCGCGTCTACACGCTGCCGGAGATCTCCGCGATGGTGCTGTCCCAGGCGCGCGTCATCGCCGAGCAGTTCCTGGGCGGCGCCATCGACGAGGCCGTCATCACCGTGCCCGCGTACTACACCGACGCCCAGCGGCACGCGGTGAAGGAGGCGGGACGGCTCGCGGGGCTCAAGGTGCGGCGCATCGTCAACGAGCCCACCGCCGCGGCCATCGCCTACGGCTTCAACCGCAAGCTCAAGCAGAAGATCCTCGTCTACGACCTGGGCGGCGGCACCTTCGACGTGAGCGTGCTCGACGTCGACGGCAACACCATGGAGGTGCTCGCGACCGGCGGCGACACCTTCCTGGGCGGCATGGACTTCGACAACCGCATCATCGACTTCGTGCTCGAGACCTTCAAAAGGGAGGAGCGCATCGACCTGTCGCAGAGCCCCATCGCGATGCAGCGGGTGCGCAGCGCCGCCGAGGCCGCGAAGATCGATCTGTCGGTGATGCAGCACGTGACGATCGAGCTGCCCTACGTCGACGAGTGCAAGGGCAAGCCGGTGGATCTCAAGGTGCCGCTCCAGCGCAGCCAGCTCGACGAGCTCACCCGCGATCTCGTCGATCGCACCTTCGAGATCTGCGACGAGGTGCTGACCGAGAAGGGCATCGCGCGCTCGCAGGTGAACGAGGTGATCCTGGTGGGCGGCCAGAGCCGCATGCCGCTGGTGCAGCGGCGCATTCAGGAGCACTTCGGCAAGCCCGCGCGCAAGGGCGTGCACCCCGACGAGTGCGTGGCGCTCGGCGCGGCGCTGCTCGGCGACGCCATCGACGAGGGTGAGGCGGTGACCCTGGTCGACGCGCTCTCCATGCCCATCGGCTACGCGCTGGCCAGCGGGCGCTTCCGGCCGATCATCGAGAAGAACAGCCGCATCCCCGCGGTGAAGAGCTTCCGCGTGCCGCCCCCGCACCGGCCGAGCGCCGACGTGGTGGAGATCGACGTCTTCCAGGGCGACGGAGAGACGATCGTGCAGAACGAGTACCTGGGCACGGTGCGCCTGCCGCTGTCGGCCATCGGCAAGCGCCTCGACTTCCGCCTGACCGAGGAGTGCCTGCTCTCGGTCGAGGTGGAGGAGGGCGGGGCGTCGCGCGAGGTGCGCCTGGCCACCCACGACACGCCCGAGCTGCTCAAGAAGGCGGTGGCCGACGAGCTCTCGCGCCGCACCCAGGCGGAGGACCAGCGGGTGCGCGAGGAGGGCGGCATGGTCGCCACCCTGAAGCGCTTCTTCGGAGGCGGCACGTGACGAGGCGGCTCTCGCCCGGCTTCTGCGCGTGGGCGATCGAGCGCTTCAACGACGACCCGGAGTCGGCCGGCGCGGCGAAGGGCTGGACCTGGGACTTCGGCGTGGTGATCGACGCCGAGAAGGCGCCGCTGGCCTTCTACGTGGGGCCACCGGTGGCGGGGCGCCTGCCGCCGCCCGTGGCGCTTCCGCTGGGTGAGCTCGAGGACAAACGCCCCACCTACTTCGCCCGGGCGAGCGAGGCCGACTGGCTGGCGCTCATCGACGGGGCACTGGACCCGATCGCGGCGGTGGTGCAAAAGCGACTCGTCGTGCGCGGCGATCTCACGCCGGTCGTCGCACGGCTCAACTACCGGGGGCTCGCCGAGCGATGGCTCGACGCGCTTCGCAGGGGGGAGAAGTCATGAGCATCACCAGCCGATTGAAGGACCAGGCCCTCGGGGTGACCCAGAAGGCCATGGAGCGCCTGTTCGCCGACGAGAAGCGCGCGGAGAAGATCGCCGTGGCCATCGGCAACCTGCAGCGCGGCAAGCAGGCCCTCGACGACGCGCACCGCGTGGCGATGCACCAGCTCAGCTTCGCCACCAAGGCCGACTTCAAGGACCTCGGGAAGCAGCTCTCGGGGCTGAAGCGCCGGGTGCGCGAGCTGACCGAGAAGCTCGAGCGCCTCGAGGCTCCGTCACCTCGCCCGTCAGCCCGTCCCCGCCAGCGCGTCGGCGCCTGAGTTCGTTTGGGTTTGACACTGGTTGGGGCTCATGGCACGTACCGCCCCGCATTCGGGCGCATAGCTCAGCGGTAGAGCACTGCCTTCACACGGCAGGGGTCCCAGGTTCGAAACCTGGTGCGCCCACAAGGGAATAAGCCGAAAGACTTTGGGCGGTTGGGAGCAATCCCGACCGCCTTTTTCTTTGGGGATTACTCGGGGCGTGAACGGGGCAAGGTAGATCCTGGGGTAGATCCGCGCGTCTGGTGCCTGTGGTGCTTGAGTCTGCAGTAGGGCCGACAGAAGCGGGCGTCTGACCGCGAGGGCTTGAAGGGGGCGCCGCACTGATCGCACCTCGACTCTGCGATCTCCCCCGTCACGAGCCGCGCCATGTGGATCCACACGATCCCCAGCATCGCGCGGCTGTCCGTCGGGGGAACCTTCGCGAACGGCGCCAGAGTCTTCAGCGAAGGGGAAACGCGCAGGGTGACGTACTTCGTGAGCCCCTCGTTCAGGCGTTTCTCAAGGTCCCCGCGGTCGATCGAGCCGGCGGGCGCATCCCAACGATGGAGAATCGCACGCACCTCGGCCTGTTGGTTCTCCCATTCGCGGAGCTCGCTGCGACGGACGGGAGCTGCGAATCGCCGTTCCGCCCGGAGGTTCCGATTGAACCTGGCGACGAACTTCTCCGGGTTCAAGTCAACGAAGAAGCGGGGTAGCGGGGCGTCGGAGCGCTCGTTGATAACGGATGACATTGGCGAGACGTTATCACGCCGTTTCGCTCCATTGAAGCCCACGCGCGTTCAGGCGATTTAGGACGCATGGCGACCAACGTTCTCCAAGCGACGGTGCTCCTCGGGATCTCGGCTCTCGAGGAGAAGCTCGACGTGGGCAGGGTCACGATCTGGCGCTGGTGCTCGGCGGGCACCTTCCCGGCGCCGATCTACGTCGGGCGCGATCGCAAGTGGCGACTCGCGGACGTCGAGGAGTGGATCGCCACGCGCTCGTCGAAGCCCGTCGCCTCGGTGGGGCGCTGACGTGGCGTTCCCGTTCGAGAAGGTCGCCACCGCCTACGCGCGCGAGTGGGCGGTGATCCCTTTGCACAGCGCGATCGGCGGCGTGTGCTCGTGCGCGAAGGGCTCCGCGTGCCCCAGCGCCGGGAAACACCCCGCGATCCAGGGCTGGCAGCTCGCCGCGACTCGCGAGGCGCAGAAGATCGCCGAGTGGGGCCAGCGGTACGCCCGGGCGAACCTGGGGATCGCGACGGGCTCGCGCTCGGGGTTCTTCGTGGTCGACGTCGACCCCGACAAGGGCGGGCGCGAGTCGCTCGCCGCGCTCGTCGAGAACCATGGACCGCTTCCGGTGACCGTCGAGCAGCGGACCGGCTCCGGTGGCTCGCACTACCTGTTCCAGTGGCCCGACTTCGCGGTCTCGAACAGCGCCGGCCGACTCGGGCCTGGTCTCGATGTTCGAGGTGAAAACGGCCAGATCGTGGTCGCGCCGAGCATGAGCGCCAAGGGGCGTTACTCGTGGGTGTCGGGTCGCGAACCGTGGTCGATCGCCGTTGCGCCCGCGCCCGCCTGGTTGCTTGAGCTCCTCCGCGCCCGTCCCGCTCTGCGTGTCGTTCAGCCTGAAGAGTCGTTCCCGCCAGCGTCTGCCGAGGTCATCGAGCTCGCGCGGGCGTTCCTCGAGCGCCACGGCCCAGCCATCGAGGGCCAGGGCGGCGACGAGCACACGTTCATCGCGTGCGCCTACCTGCGGCGGAACCTCGCGCTGACCGAAGACGAAGCCTGGCCCCTGCTCGTCGAGTGGAGCGCCGGATGCTCCCCGCCATGGTCCGAAGACGAGCTCGCCGCGAAGATGCGCGGGGGCGCGAAGTACGGCGAGGCCGAGCTCGGCTGTGATCGCCCCTTCGACATTGTCGGATTCGCGAAGGCGCAGATCGCCAGGTGGCCGCGCACTGAGGAGACGATCCCCGCGTTGCTCGCCCCGATCTGCGAGCGCATGCGCGATGGCGTCGGGCATCACTCCCGCGCCGTGGTCGAACGCCTACTGCAGGGCGAGACCGGTTGGACCCCACGCAAGCTGGACCTGCCCAAGGCGGTCGACCCGAAGGCTCTGGCCGAACAGCGCGAGCGCCTCGAGCGCTTCAAGCGCGGCGACCCGGAGCTGATCGACCCCCGAGCACCGCACACGACAGCCAAGCAATTCCTCGCGGCCACGCACGACGCGGAGTCCATGCCCGACCTGGCTCGCTGGCAGGGCGACTACTGGAAGGCCAGCGGGACGAACTACGACCGCCGGCACGAGGAGATCGTCCGCGCCGACCTCTACGGCTTCACCGACGGTAAGCGCGACGCTCTGACCGGCGCGCCGATCAAGCCCGATCGGGCGCTCGTCGAGACCACCGAGCACGCCCTACGCGCCGCGGCGCTCATTCACGCCGATCGCACGCCCGCGTGGCTCGGTCAGGGCGAGTTCCCGCCCGACGAGATCCTCGCGTTCCCGAACGGGTTGCTTCACGTCCCCTCGCGCGCGTTCGTCCCGGCCACGCGGCGCTTCTTCGGCTTCAACGCGGTCACGTTCCCCTACGACCCGAACGCCGAAGCCCCTGCGCAGTGGCTCGCGTTCCTTCAGGAGCTGTGGGGCGATGACCGGCAGTCGATCGCCACGCTGCAGGAGTTCGCCGGCCTGGCGCTCACCTGTGACACCTCACACCAGAAGCTCTTTCTTCTGATCGGCCCGAAGCGAAGCGGCAAGGGGACGATCGCGCGCGTTCTGACTGAGCTCGTCGGCCCCAGCAACGTCACTGCCCCGACCATCGCGAGCCTTGGGCAGCACTTCGGCCTCGAGCCGCTGATCGGGAAGACCCTGGCGATCATGCCCGACGCGCGGATCAGCAACCGCACCGACCTGGGCGCCGTGGTCGAGAACCTCCTACGCATCAGCGGCGAGGACATGCAGTCGGTGCCGAGGAAGCACCGCGAGAACTACACCGCGAAGCTCTCGACGCGCTTCCTCCTGATCTCGAACGAGCTCCCTCACTTCGTCGACCAGTCGGGCGCGCTCGCGTCGCGCTTCATCGTGCTGCGCCTCACGCAGTCGTTCTTCGGCCGCGAGGATCGCTCCCTGACGAACCGGCTCCTCGCCGAGCTCCCAGGGATCCTCCTTTGGGCGCTCGAGGGGCTCGATCGACTTCGTCGCCGCGGTCACTTCTGCCAGCCGGCCGCCTCGCTGGAGATGGTCAAGCAGCTCGAGAACCTCGCCAGCCCGATCAAGACGTTCATCGAGGAATGCTGCGAGATCGCGCCGGGGGCGACGGTCGAGTGCAGCGTGCTCTTCAACGCCTGGCAGGCGTGGGCCGTGGGGCAGGGACGCACGCACACGGGGACGATCCAGATCTTCGGCCGTGACCTGTCGGCCGCGCTGCCCTCGGTGCGCATCGTTCGCCCTCGCGTCGAGGGTCATCAGGCACGGCACTACGAGGGGGTTCGGCTTCGTGCTGAGTCGCAGTGAGTCGCGGTCCAAACCATTGCGAGTCAATCAAACGAATCAAGATATGGAATTCAGAGAGCCCATACAGAGACGCAATGCGGGTGACGCGACTCAGCGCGGCTCGGTGTCTCACGCGCGCAACCACTTGAAATCACTGAGCACCGGTAACCCTAGGTTCTTATTAGGCCCCCACCCATCACGGGTGCGCAGAGGCGTGATTCCCACCTAGTTCCAAGGGTTTGAAATCGGTTGCACCAGTTGCCGCGGGAGCGGCGCGAAGCGAGAAAACTCAATGACTCCAAAGCAATACGCAGGTCGAAGGGGTTGCAGCCGCCAGGCGGTCATGCAGGCGATCAAGACCGAGCGCCTGAAGTCCTCGATCTCGAGGGACGCCAGGGGGCGGATCACCATCGATCCCCGCCTCGCCGATCTCGAGTGGGAGCGCCTGACGGACCCGGCGCACGCGCAGACGCCCGACGTTGCACCGACCGCTGGCGCCGACGTCAACGCCCCCGACTACCACGCCGAGCGGGCACGGAAGGAACGCGCGCTGGCCCGCCTCGCGGAGATCGATCTCGCGGAGAAGGAAGGGGGGCTCGTTCCCGCGGACGCGGTCCTGCAGGCGTGGACCGACATGCTTCGGTCCGCTCGCGACAAGCTCTTGGCGATCCCCACGATGGTCAAGCAGGCCCGGCCGCACCTCGAGCTCCCCGACGTCGCCGAGATCGAGAAGCAGATCCACCACGTGCTGACGGACCTCGCCACCGACGGCGATCAGAAGAACGCCCGATGGAGGAAGAGCGCGTGAACATCGCAAAGCAAAGGCAGGCCCGGGCGAAGTTCGAGGCTCGCGTCAGAGCGAGCGAGTACCTCACGCCTCGAGACGCGGCCGAAGTGCGCGTGTGGCTGGGGCCTCACGTGGGCTTCTACGCCCGCGACGAGGTGCGGCAGCTCGTCGACGATCTCTTTCCGCACGTCGCCCCGGATGACCGCGACGAGATCTGCCGCGCCTTCCACGATGACCCGCCGGCGAGCGCCGAAGAGCGGTGCGTGATGCTGCGCCCCTGGCTCGAGCGCCCCCGCGAGACGCTCGATCAGGTGTTCGCTCGCGTCGTCCGCCAGGTGTTCGGGGCGCCGTGGAATCCGCCCGTCGATTTCTAACCCGCCGCACCAATGGAGAAGGCCCGATGACCGCGAAGATCGAGAACCTCACCGAGCGCTACGAAAAGGCGTTCAAGCACACCCTGGCGAAGCTCATGCGGTACGCGACCGAGCAGATCACCGAACGGCGCATGCTCGGTCAGGAGATGAAGCCCGAGCAGCTCAAGCGCTTGAGCTCGCGCCTCGCTGCCGAGGTCCCGCGCATCCTCAAAGAGCTGGCGACCGACGCCCTGATCGACCTCGACAAGGCCGAGGACTTCGACGAGGCCGCGCGGCTGCTCGTCAAGCGCGAGCTGGGCAACGTGCTGGGGAAGGCGCCCACGCCGCAGAACTAACCGTGCGCGAGGCCCTGCCAGAGCTCGACGGAGCGATCTTGGTCCGCGCGCACAACGCGGGGCCTGACTTCGCGCCGTTGATCGCCGCGATGCTCGAGGCGGCCGGGGCCCGCCAACGCGTGCGGGAGCGGGCGAAGTACGTGCGGATCGCTGCAGCTCTGGCCGGCGGGGACGATCGCTCGCTCGCCTCCCGTCTCTGGCGCCGAATGCGCGAGCTCGCGCGGCTTCCCCTCGCGGTCGTGCCAATCGACCTGGCGACCACTGACGGCGCCTTGCGCGCGGCGCTCCTCGTGAACAAGGGCAAGCCCCTCGCGCGCTCCGCGGTCTATGACGACATGTTCCCATTGTCGGAAACGGGGGGCGTTTTCCGACAATCGGGCGTGGTCTACGCTCGAGGGTGAACCAGCGGACTGAGACCCGAGAGATCCCCGCGCAGAGTCGCCCCGCCGCCTTCGGCACCGTCGACCGCGAGGCGCGAACCGTTCAGGTGACGTGGAGCACGGGCGCCGCGGTGCCCCGCGTGTCCTGGCTCGACGGGCCGTTCATGGAAGAGCTCGACATGGCCGGCGCTCGCATGGGGCGCCTCACGAGCGGGAAGGCCCCGTTCCTGGCGAATCACGACGCCTACGACGTCGCAGGTCAGCCCGGCGTGATCGAGTCCGCGAAGGTCACCGGCAAGCAGGGGATCGCTCAGGTGCGGTTCACGCCCGAGGGGATCGACCCCGAGGCCGACAAGCTGTTCGAGAAGATCGCCGCGGGGATCGTTCGCAACATCAGCGTGGGCTACCGGATCCACCGCGCCGAGAAGATCGAGACCGCGGGGACAAAGGTCCCGACGGTCATCGCGCGCGACTGGGAGCCGTTGGAGATCTCCGCGGTGACGATTCCCGCCGACGCGGGCGCGGCGACCCGAAGCGTTCAAGAGAAGAACCCGTGCGTGGTCTTCACGCGTGGGCACACGAGCACGAGGAGCACCATGGAAGGCACGGAAGCGCAGTCCGAAGCGGAGAAGTTGGCGAGGGCCGAGACCGAGCGGGTCCACGGCATCAGGAGCGCGGTGAAGATGGCGCGGCTGGGCGACGACATCGCCACGCGGCTGATCTCCTCGGGGACTCCCCTCGACGGGAAGGGCGGAGCTCGCGAGACGATCCTCGAGATCCTCGCGACGCGGTCGCCCGAGATCAACAGCAACATCGGCACCGGGCACGAGCTCCGGTCGTACGAGCGCGGCACCGACGAGCGCGACAAGTGGCGCCAGGGGGCCACTGCGTCGCTGCTCTCGCGCGCGGGCGTGCTCCCCGTGCTGTCTGCGGTGGTCGCCAGCATGAAGGATGGCCGCAGCGTGGCGCCGGGCGTCGAGATGGAGTTCGCCGGCTTCGATCCGAAGGATCACGGCGGCGAGTTCCGCTCGCTCTCGCTCTTCGACATGGCGCGCGAGTCGTTCGAGCGACGCGGCGGGAAGACCCGCGGCATGTCCCGCATGGACATCGTCGGGCGCGAGCTGCAGTTCGCGCGCATGGGCGGCGAGAACACGATCAGCGACTTCGGCGTCGTGCTCGAGAACGTCATGTACAAGACCCTGCTCGGCGGGTACGCGCAGGTCAGCGACACGTGGCGCCGCTTCTGTGCGACGGATTCGGTGCAGGACTTCCGCCCGTCGAACCGCTACCGCACCGGGACGTTCGGCCCGCTCGACATCGTCGCTGAGGGCGGCGAGTTCAAGCACAAGAGCATCCCCGACGGCCTGAAGTTCAGCCTGACCACCGAGACGAAGGGCAACATCATCTCGGTGTCCCGCCAGGCGATCATCAATGACGACATGGGCGCGATCACCGAGATGGCGGGCCGCTTCGGTCGCGCCGCGGGCCTCTCCATCGAGAAGGACGTCTTCGCGCTCCTGGCGCAGAACGGCGGCCTCGGTCCGACGATCACGCTCAAGCTCAACGGCTCCGACGTCACGGCGCCGCTGTTCGATGACACCGCGTGGGGCAACGTCGGCACGGGTGCGGCGATCTCCATGGCGTCCATCGAGCTCGACCGCGTGAAGATGGCGAGCCAGAAGGACATCAACAACAACGAAGTGCTCGCGCTGACGCCGAAGGTGCTTCTCGTGCCCGAGGGCCTGCGCGGCGAGGCGTTGACCATCAACACCGCCCGGTTCGACCCGACCGCCTCGAGCGCGTTCGAGCGCCCGAACTACGTCCTCGGCCTGTTCTCCGACGTCATCTCGACGCCTCGCCTCACCGGGACGCGCCGGTACATGTTCACCGATCCCGGCCTGGTGCCGGTCATCGTGGTGGCGTTCCTCAACGGCGCGCAGACCCCGTTCATGGATCAGAAGCTGGGCTTCGACATCGACGGCATGGAGTGGAAGGTGCGCCTCGACGTAAAGGTGCAGGCGCAGGATCCGAAGGGCGCCGTGACCAACGCGGGCGTGTAGCCCTCGCCGAGAGTCGCCATTCCGCGCGCCGTGGACGCGCGGGGGCTGATCAGGGGGCGCGAGCGTTTCCTTTCCGTTCGCGCCCCCGCTTGAGCCCAAGAGTCGCTGGCTGAGGGCTGGTTACCCTCGGCGGTTCGACAGAGAGCGTGACGGCCCTTCTCCCGTCGCGCTCTCGCTCGAGTCCGAAGCACACCCCACACCCCTGGAGATGACATGGCCTACCGAACCGACGGAAACGCAAACGTGGGGAACCTGTTCGACGCGGGTGACCCGCTTGTGCCGCGCCCGCCAACGCAGGTCGACCCCCCTTGGCTGAACGAGGTGCAGGAAGAGATCTGCAACGCGGTCGAGGCCGCAGGGATCACCCTCGTCAAGGGCACGCGCACGCAGCTCCGTGACGCGATCCGCAAGGGAGGACGGAACACCCGGACCCGCTACGCGATCGCGCACCCGGACTCGTTCGTGATCCCGGTCGCGATGTCGGGTGGGAACATCATCCAGAACCCCGACGTCGCGGTGCTGTGGAACGCGACCGATCAGGACTCGGCGCTCATGGTGACGTCGACAATCTCCTCGGCGATTCGCTGCAAGGTGGCGATCCCGCGCGGGGCGACGATCACCGCGATTGACATCTTGGCGCGCAACGCGAACGCAGCGAGCAAGAACCTCGCGAACGTGAAGGCGACGCTGCAAGAGCTTCCGCTCGTGAACGGCGCGACGGAACGCGCCACGACTGCGACGCAGTTGCAGAACACGGGCGCGGGCGAGACGGTGGCGATCCCGAGTGACGCGGTCAATCCCAGCTACCGCAGCGTGCCGATGGCGGCCGGACCATTTCAGACGACTGACGAGGGCTACGTGGACGTGTCGTTCGATACGCCGACGGGCACGTCCTACGAGGTCCAAGTCTTCCACGTCCGCGTCACGTACACGATCAGCGAGCTCGACATCACCGCGCTGACCTGAACGGAACCACCATGACCCTCGACGACATTGGCAGGCTTCTCCGTCCGCTCGCGGCGCGAGTCGCGAACACCATCGGTCGTGGCGTGATCCGAAACGTCGACGATTCGAAGAAGCTGCAGGAGCTGCAAGCGGAGTTCTTGGAAGGCGAGGTGCGGGGAGAGATCGAGCGCTTCCAGGAGTTCGGCTTTACCAGCGTCCCCGATGTCGACGCCGAGATCGTGACCGTCTTCGTAGGCGGCCGGCGAGATCACGGCCTGGTGATCGCTGTGGACGATCGGCGCTACCGCCCGACTGGCCTGCAGCCCGGCGAGGTCGCGATCCACGACAAGAGCGGATCGCGGATCGTTCTCAAGACGAACGGCGACATTGAGCTGTTGCCGAGCTCGGGCAAGCTGAAGCTCACCGGAGATCTCGAGACGACTGGCGACGTGAAGGCGACCGGCGACGTGAAGGCCGGCACCGTGTCGTTGTCAGGCCACAAGCACGCCGTCGTTGGCACCTCGTCTCCGACCGGTGGCCCTGTGGTCTTCACGTCCACGCCTCCTGGATTCACCGCGGGGCCGACCTGAGCCATGCCCACCAACCCGTTCGAGGCGGTCGGTCACGCGCGATGGGTGTTGGTCGTGGAGTGCTACGCCGAGCGCGTGGCGCAGCTCGAGGGGAAGCTCGAGGACCACTTTGCGCGCCTCGAGCACCTGGCGAAGACGACGTGCGCGAAGCGCGAAGACGAGGCCCTCGGCGTTGAGGTCGTCGCACCGGCCCTGCTCGAGGAGATCACCCGCGATCGGTTCGTGCTGCCCCACGAGCTCCGCGCCGTTCGTCGGGTCGTGCAACTCGTCGCGGTGGCGCTCTCTCGCACGGGCGTGATCACCAGCGCGCTCGTGAGCGTCTACGCCGATTGGATCCGCGACGCGCTTCTCGATCAGCCCGTCCACGTCCACGGGACGGGTCGGCCGAGGGGACGGAAGCCGAAGGCCGCGATCGGGGAAGCGGCTTAGTCGTCGCTCGGGCGATCGTCGTGACCGCGCACAACGCCGAGGACCGTTCCGCAGTGCTGGCAGAGGATCGCCGCAACATCGCCCGCGACGGTGGCCCAGAGCTTCACCGCGGGCTGTTCGATGATCCCTTGGCACGTCGGGCTTGGACAGAGAGGGAGAACCCGCGGAGCGCTGCGCGCCTCTCGCTGGCTCCGTAGCCACTCCGCATGCGCCTCGGCCAGAGCTTCGCGGACGTGCTGCCCCTTTCGGGAGAGGTACGCCTTCACCTCTTCGTAGGAGCCTTTCGGGAAATCAGGATCGCGTGCGACGTCGGTCGCGAGGTCCCCGATCGGAGCGTCCCGCTTCGTCTGCTTCGACAACCACGACACGAAATCCCCCGGCGTTCGTTTGGGCATGCTCGCGTCTTAGTCGATCTCGTCGACAGCTTCGGCACGTTGTTCGAGTGCGGAGGCGATGCGCGATCTCGGTCGTGTCGGTCATTCCGCCTTCTAGATCGTCGATCTGACAACACGAAGGCCCGCGCCGAACGAGCCGCGGGCCTCGAGCCTGCTCGGTGTCGCTGAACGCTAGGCGACGAGCTCCTCGACGTGGACGTCGCAAGCCGTGCCCGAGCGTTCGAACCGAACGGTGACGAAGCCGGGCGCGCAGCCGATCTCGTTGACGACCTGGCCGCGCTCGCCCTGCCTCGCGTGAACGTGAGTGCGGCCGGCTCGCTTGAAGCCCTCCTCAGTGATGCGCACGGCGGCGCGGACCTTGGTGCCCTTGGTGATCTCGGTGACGTCGGGGGTGTTCTTCATGGGGTGCTCCCTCTCGTGGTGTTGCGGGGTGAACTGCGGGTGAAGGTCTGAAGCTCGAGGTCCCAGCGCTCGAGGGCGGCGCGGCGCTCGGCCAGGTAGTCGTGAAGGTCGTACGTCTGAACGATGCGCCCGAGGCTGTGGTTCAGGCACCGTTCGGCCACGTGGGGCTCGACGCCGAGCTTCCCGAGCCAGGTGCGCGCCGTGCGCCGCAGGTCGTGAGGCGTGGCGGGATCGAGGCCGGCGAGGGCAGGGTGCGGCTTCCAGCCCCGCCCGGGCTCGCCTCGCCACAGCCGCTTCATGAATCGGCCGAACGTCTTCTCGGCGTAGGCACCTGACTCGCCGGGGATCACCCAACGACGCGAGCCGTGCTCGATCGCGCGGAGTCCCTTGAGCACCTCGATCGCGGTCGGCGAGAGCGGCACGACGAACGGCTGAGCCTGCTCGGCCTGCTTCGGCGTCAGCTTCTGGTTCTTCACCGGGACCGTGAGCGTCCGGGCCTCGAGATCGACGTCGCTCCACTCGGCGAGGCGAAGCTCACTCGACCGAAGCGCCGTGAGCAGCAACAGCCGCAGGGCGGTGCTCATCTTCAGGCGCTCGCGCCGCGTCTCGTCGCGCGGTCCCCCGCGAGTCTCCACGTTGAGGGCAGACCAGAACGCAGCGATCTCCTCGGCGGTCAGCCAACGCTTCCGCCGGCGGGAGACGACCCCGAAGTCAGAGGCCCTGAAGCGGGCCGCGGGGTTCACGAAGTCGTCGTCCATCAGCTCGGCGTGCCCCAGAAGCTGCTTGGTCAGCCCGATCACCTTGGCGCGCTGCTTGGTCGCGTTCTGGAACAGCGCGACGCAGTGGCTCTTGCGAAGCTCGCTCAGCGCGACCCCGCCGATCTGGTCCTTCACGAACCGATCGTATGTACGGAGCGCCTCGACGCTCTTTCGCTTGCGCCGGACGTCGAGCACCTTCCAGAACTCGCGGGCGACGTCGTCCACGGTGCGCCCCACGGGGTTCAAGCGCTGATCGCCCGGGCGCAGATGCGCCGCGAGCTCACCCTCGACCCGCGCCAGTTCTCCCGCGTGGTGGGCCGCTTTGAGCCGTCGAAGCCACTCGCGCGCCTGATCGACGGTGAGGAAGCCGGGCAGGGGAGCGACGGTGAAGCGCCCCAGCGTCACCCATCGAAGCTTCTCGCTCTCGCGCACGGCCCACCGAAAGCTCTTCACGCCGTTCGGCGTCACCCGGAGGCGAAGCCCGGGCTCTCGGCTGTCGGAGAGCTCGCACGGGGCGTTCAGTCGGTCGACGAGGGTAGGGGTCAGGGTCTTGGAGGGCATCGCGAGTGCCGTTTACCCTACGTGCTTCTAGGGTAAATCTCAACGCGCATGGCTCGGATGCTTTCAACCCGTTTCAGAGTCGTTCTTCATAGGAGAAACGGGGCTCCGATGAACTGGAGTGAAACGGTCCGAAATCGAATGATACGCCTTCACACGGCAGGGGTCCCAGGTTCGAAACCTGGTGCGCCCACAGAGAGAAGGCCGGAACCCCTCGGGGTTTCGGCCTTTTTTCTTTCCCCCGGCCGGAGTGTTCTCCCCTCGATGGCCCTTCGGCATACTCGCCTCATGCGCGCGGTGTTTCTCGCCCTGGTGGCGGCCTCGAGTGCCTGGGCCCAGTCGGTCTACACGTGGACGGACGCCGAGGGCACGAGCCACTACACGAACGATCCGACCTCGATTCCGAAGAACGTGAAGGTCAAGGCGACGGTGGGCTCCGAGGTGAACGTCATCTCGGTGGAGAACCCGCCCGAGGCCGCGCCTACCCCCGGCGCCGCTCCGAAGGCCTCCGCGTCGGACCCCGAGGTCCCCAGCGCCAGCGAGCTGGAGTGGCGCCGCCTCTTCCGTGAGGCGAACCTCAAGATTCGGCAACTCGAGGACGAGATCGAGACCGACAAGAAGGTCGTCGAGGAGATCAACGGCATGCCGGTTCGCGGGCACCTGCGCTGCGGCTACGGGTACGTGACGCCGGCCCCCATCGTCGGCGCCACCTCGGGCGTCTCCGTGACGGCCAACGGTCAGGTGCTCCCCAACGCCGTCGTCGGCGGCAACACCTACGCGGGCTACGCCGGGAGCCCGTGCTGGTACGAAGCAGATCCGAGGTTCGAGCGCATCCGGCAGCGCCTGGCCCGGAACCGCATCGCGCTGGAGCGGGCCAAGGAGGACCTGGCCGAGCTCGATCGCCAGGCCTCGTTCTCCAGTGTTCCGCGCGAGTGGCGGCGCTGATATTGAAGCGGCCGAAAGGCCCCATAGCTCAGTTGGATAGAGCGGCGGTTTCCTAAACCGCAGGTCGCAAGTTCGATTCTTGCTGGGGTCATTTGGAGGAGCGGTGCCCCTGGCCCAGCTCGACATCGCGCGCGTACCGGACCCGGTGCGCACCGCCGTGAGTCACTTGAGCCGGGCTGGGTACCACGCGGTGCTGGTGGGCGGCTGCGTTCGCGACCTGCTCCGAGGCCAGGAGCCTAAGGACTGGGACGTCGCCACCGCCGCCACTCCGGCGCAGGTGAAGGCCTGCTTCGATCGCCTCCGGGTGAAGGTCATCCCCACCGGCATCGAGCACGGCACCGTCACCGTGCTGCTCGGCGGCGTGCACGTCGAGGTCACCACCTTTCGCAGCGAGAGCGACTACGTCGACGGGCGGCGGCCGGGCAAGGTCGAGTTCCACACCGACGTGGAGGCCGATCTCTCGCGGCGCGACTTCACCATCAACGCCATGGCGTGGGACCTCGAGCGCGGCCAGCTCGTCGACCCCTTCGGAGGGCAGGGCGATCTCTCGGCCACGATCGTTCGCTGCGTGCGCAGCGCCCTCGAGCGCTTCTCCGAGGACGGCCTCCGGGCGCTCCGGGCCGTGCGCTTCGCCACGGTGCTCGACTTCACCCTCGAGCCGGAGACGGAAGGCGCCATCGCCGCGACGATCCCGGTGTTCAAGAAGGTGGCCCTGGAGCGCGTGAACCAGGAATTCACCAAGCTGCTCCTCTCTCCGCGGGCGCCGAAGGGGCTCGGGCTGCTCGACTGCACCGGGCTGTTGGCGGCGTTCTTCCCCGAGGCCCGGCGCGACGCCTTCGAGGCCGTGGGCCGCGCGCCGGCATCGCTCGAGGTCCGGCTCGCGCTCCTGCTGGTCGGAGTGCCGTCGCCGAGGGACGTGCTGGTGCGGCTCAAGTTCAAGAACGCCGTCGCCGAGGAGGCCGACGCGCTGGTGCGGCACCGCGAGCTGCCCGGGCCCGACGCCTCCGACGCCGAGCTCCGCCGCTTCCTCGCCCGCGTGTCGCCCGCTCGCGTCCCCGCGCTGGTGGAGCTCGCCCGCGCCCAGGGGCAGGCGGTCTCGGCGCTCGAGGGCCGGCTGAGCACCCTCATCGCCGCGCGGCCGCCGCTCACCGCCAAGGACCTCGCCCTCGACGGAAAGGCCATCATGCAGGCGCTCGGGGTCGGCCCATCGAAGGCGGTGGGAGACGCCACCCGCTACCTGCTCGAGCTGGTGCTCGACGACCCGTCTCGGAATACCGGGCGCGCGCTCACCGAGGCCCTCCTGGAGCGCTTCCCGCCTTCTGCCTGAGGGGAGCCCGCCCCGGACATGCCGAAGGGGCCGGAATCCGGGGCGCCCGCCCGGTCCGGGTTGAAATCGCCCCGCCGTCGGTGGCATGGGAACACCTCATGCGCGTCGTGGTGGCCATGTCTGGAGGCGTCGACTCGTCGGTCGCCGCCGCGCTCCTCAAAGAGCAGGGCCACGAGGTGCTCGGCATCACCCTGCGCGTGTGGAGCTACGAGTCGGGCGCCAAGTGCGGCAGCTGCTGCAGCCCCGACGACATCGACGACGCCCGCCGCGTGGCCGATTCGCTCGACATTCCCTTCTACGTCGCCAACGTGGAGGAGCTCTTCAAGGAGAAGGTCGTCTCGCCGTTCGTGAAGAGCTACCTGAACGGGCTCACGCCGATCCCCTGCGTGAGCTGCAACGACGAGGTGAAGTTCGGCTTCCTCCTCGATCGCGCCAGGAAGCTCGGCGCCAGGCTCGCCACCGGGCACTACGCCCGCATCGAGCGCGACCAAAAGCGCGCGCGCCTCAAGCGGGCCGTCGATCTCGCCAAGGATCAGACCTACTTCCTCTACCGCCTCGGCGCCGACGCCTTGAAGGACCTGGTGTTCCCGGTGGGCGAGCTCACCAAGGCCGAGGTGCGCGCGGTGGCCGAGCGGTACCGGCTCCCCACCTCCCAGAAGCCCGAGAGCATGGAGATCTGCTTCGTGCCCGACGGCGACTACGCGCGCTTCGTGGAGAAGGTCGCGGGCCCGCAGCCCAGCGGTGACATCGTCGGCGTCGACGGCGTCAAGCTGGGCACCCACCAGGGCGTGCACCGCTTCACCGTGGGCCAGCGCCGCGGGCTCGGCGTCACCTCCGACTCGCCCCTCTACGTCCGCGAGATCGACGCCCAGACGCGCACCGTGGTGGTCGGCCCGGCGGGGCAGGTGGAGAAGAGCACCTTCGCCCTGCGCGACGCCCACTGGGTGGAGGGCGCGGCCCCGATCGACCGCGCGCTGGTGGTGAAGCTGCGCAACCGGCACGCGGGCGCGAAGGCGCTCGTCCTGTCCACCCCGCGGGGCGTGGCGGTGGAGCTCGAGGTGCCGGCGCGCGCCGTGACGCCCGGGCAGGCGGCCGTCTTCTATGAGGGCGACCGCGTCCTCGGCGGCGGGTGGATCGTCTGACGCCATCGGAGCCGCGAGCTTCTCCTGCGCGTTCGAGGAGGCCCCACCCGGCCCGAAATTGACGGTGGAACGCTTCGCGGTAGCGTGATGTTCCGCCCGCATCGGAGCTGTTGCGCGGCGCTTTTGAGGTCTTCGCTCGATGAGAGACACGCATCAGATGAAGGAGAAGTACGAGCTGTCGCTCGACAGCCGGCAGGTCGTGACGTTGACGGTCGCGGCGCTGGCGGTGGTGGGCGGCGTCTTCGTCCTCGGCGTCGTGGTCGGCAAGCGCATGGCCACCGAGCAGCTGCCGAAGGAGAAGGGTGATCTCCTCTCCACGCTGGATCGGAAGACCCAGGCCCTCGACTCGGTGCAGTACGACGCGTCGCTGACCTTCCAGGAGGAGCTCACCAAGAAGCAGCCGCTCCCGGAGCTCCCCCCGAAGCCCGTGGAGCCCGCCAAGCCGGTGGAGGCCAGGCGCGCCGAGGAGAAGAGGCCCGAGGCCGCGAAGATCGCCGAGGCGAAGGTCGAGCCCTCAGAGCCGGCGCCCAGGCCCATCGACGCCAGGCTCGACGTGCCCGCCGAGCCCAAGCCCTCCCCGGTGGCGGTCGCCCGCGCCCCCGAGCCGCAGCTTCAGGAGACGGTGAAGGAGGAGCCGGTGGCCACGCGCACCCGCGACGGCGGCGCCCTCCGCGAGGCCTTCGGCAAGGTCCAGAAGGCTCCCGAGCCCCTGGCCGACACCCCCTGGAGCCTGCAGATGGCCTCGTACCAGGACCGCTCGGAGGCCGAGCGCTTCGCGGCGGGCCTGCGCGACAAGGGCTACGCGCCCTACGTCGTCACCGCCGACGTGGCGGGGAAGGGCACCTGGTTCCGCGTGAAGGTGGGCCGCTTCTCGACCAAGGAAGCCGCCACCCGCTACCTGACGGACTTCAAGCGCGAGACGCAGATGAACGCGATCGTGACCGGGAAATAGCTACCCCTCGGCGTTCGGGTTCTTCGTCCACTTGTCGACGTTGCCGTCGCCGTCGAGATCCTCACCGATGCGGTCGACCTGATCGCCTTCCCAGTACTCCCAGTAGTCGACCTTGCCGTCGTTGTTGGTGTCCCGCTCCTTGCGGACGATCTTGCCCTTCTCGAAGTACACCCACTCCGAGATCTTCCCCGAGGAGGTGAGCATGCGCTCCTTCCGCACGATCACGCCCTTCTCGTAGTAGTTCACCTGGTCGACGTTGCCGTCGAAGTCGAGGTCCAAGGACTCCTTCGAGATCTGCTCGCGGTCGTCGTAGGAGCGGCTGATGTCGACCTTGCCGTCCCAGTTGATGTCGAGCTCCTTGCGGACGGTCTTCTCGACGTCTCTGCCGTCGGGGTTCTTCGCCTTGACGGTGTAGGTCCACACGTCGGGCTTCTTGTCGCCGTTGAGGTCGAACTCGGTGACCGTCTCGTCGCCCTTCTTCTCCGTGTGCACCTTCTCGTTGGCCGTCGGCTCGTCGGACTTGTTGGCGGCCGCGCTCTCGTCGGGCTTGGTGGCCGCCTTGGTGCCGGAGCAGGCCGAGCAGATCGCGAGCGCGCACAACGCGGGAACCAACCACCTCATTTTTTTGACCTCCACGAGAGTCAGCATAGCGTCTTGGGTGCCCATGGCGCGCAAGAAGATCAGCACAACGATCTACATCACGCCTGAGCAGAACGAGCGGCTCAAGCTGTTGAATCAGAAGACCAAGGTGCCCGTGGCCGAGTACATCCGCCAGGGGATCGACCTCATCCTCGAGAAGAACAAGGAGCAGTTGCCCGGGCAGACCAGCTTCGAGGGCATCTAGCTACGGCAGTTCGGCTATAGCGTCCCCCCTATGCGAACGATGCAGGGGAAGCGGTGCGTGGTCTTCGGCGCGGCGGGCTTCTTGGGCTCTCACCTCGTCGAGCGGCTGTTGAACGACGGCGCCGAGCGCGTGGTCGGCGTCGACAACCTCCTCACCGGCGACGAGGCGAACCTGGCCGGCGCCTCCAGCGACGAACGCTTCGACTTCATCGAACACGACGTCTGCTGGCCCCTCGAGCTCACGGGCGCGCTCGACTTCGTCTTCAACCTCGCCTCGCCCGCCTCGCCGATCGACTACGCGGAGAAGTGGCTGGAGACGATGCGGGCCGGCGCGCTCGGCACCGAGAACGGGCTGTGGCTCGCCTTCGTGAAGGGCGCCACCTTCCTCCAGGCCTCGACCTCGGAGATCTACGGCGACCCGCTGGTGCACCCCCAGCGCGAGGACTACCTCGGCAACGTCGACTGCACCGGGCCGCGCGCGGTCTACGACGAGGCCAAGCGCTACGCCGAGGCGCTGGTGCAGGCCTTCCGCGCCAAGAAGGGCGTCGACACCCGCATCATCCGAATCTTCAACACCTACGGCCCGCGCATGCGGCTCGACGACGGGCGGGTGGTGCCGGCCCTGGTGGGCCAGGCCCTGCGCGGAGAGGAACTCACCATCTTCGGCGACGGCTCTCAGACGAGGAGCTTCTGCTACGTCGACGATCTCATCGACGGCATGGTGCGCCTGGCGCTCTCCGCCGAGAAGGATCCGGTCAACGTCGGCAACCCCGAGGAGCGCACCATTCTCGACTTCGCCCTGGCGGTGAAGAAGGCGGCGGGCGGGGGCGGGGAGCTGGTCTTCAAGCCGCTCCCCAAGGGCGACCCGAAGCAGCGCAAGCCCGACATCTCCCGCGCCAAGGCCCTCTTGGGGTGGGAGCCGAAGGTCGGCTTCGAGGAGGGCCTGGCCAAGACCGTGGCGGCCTTCCGGGCGACGCTCCACCTTTAGAAAAGAGAACGCCCGCCGTCCCGAAAGGGAACGGCGGGCATTTCGTTCAGGCCGAGGCCTCTCGTCCGCTTAGGCCCGAACCTCGCCCGGAGTCGGCTCGGTCTGGGGCGGCGTGGCCGGGAAGGGCGAGCGCTCCAGCGTGTAGCCGAGCATCTCGTCGATGCGCGAGACGAAGAAGAACTGCAGCTCCTTCCTCACGCTCTCCGGGACGTCGACCAGGTCCTTCTGGTTCTTCTCGCACAGGACCAGGCGCTTGATGCCGGCGCGGTGGGCGCCCAGCACCTTCTCGCGGATGCCGCCGACCGGCGTGACGACGCCGCGCAGCGTGATCTCACCCGTCATCGCCGTGTCGCTGCGCACTGGGATGCCGGTGAAGAGCGAGACCAGCGCCGAGGTGATGGCGATGCCGGCGGACGGACCGTCCTTCGGCGTGCCGCCCTCGGGGAAGTGCACGTGCAGGTCGACCTTCTCGAAGGCCGCGGGCGTCAGGCCCATGCGCTC
Organism: Archangiaceae bacterium; assembly: GCA_037443525.1. Classification (GTDB taxonomy): domain Bacteria; phylum Myxococcota; class Myxococcia; order Myxococcales; family Myxococcaceae; genus JBBIOE01. The sequence goes on from JBBIOE010000031.1 coordinate 25,035, forward strand.
CGCGTTGGCGCGCAGCCAGGAGAACGCGGCGGTGCACGACTCCTTCATCACGTCGCCGAGCTGGCCGGTGAGGGTCATGCTGCCCTTGCCCGGCATCTTGGTGGTCTCGACGAAGAGGATGTCTCCGAAGCCCAGCGGCGTGTAGTACAGGCCGACCGACACGCCGGTCTGCGAGGTGCGCAGCGCGACGTTGAGCTCGTGCCGCTGCGACCCGAGGATGTCCTCGACCCGCTGAGCGTCGACCACCTGCTTCTCCGTCTTCCCGCTGGCCACGTCGACCGCCACGGTGCGGCAGATCTCGGCGATGCGGCGCTCGAGGTTTCGCACGCCCGGCTCGATGGCGTAGGCGGTGATGATCTTGTCCAGGCCGTCCTTGGTCAGATCGAGGTGCTCGGCGGTGATGCCGTGCTCCTTGATCTGCTTGGGGATGAGGTGGCGCCGAGCGATCTGCTCCTTCTCGATGAAGGTGTAGCTCGACATCTCGATGATCTCCATGCGGTCGCGGAGCGGCGGGGGAATCGTGTCCAGCCGGTTCGCGGTGGCGATGAAGAGCACCTTCGACAGATCGAACGGCACGTCGAGGTAGTGATCGCTGAAGGTGTGGTTCTGCTCCGGGTCCAGCACCTCGAGCAGCGCCGCCGACGGGTCGCCGCGGAAGTCGGCGCCCAGCTTGTCGACCTCGTCGAGGAGCATCACGGGGTTCCTGGTGCCGGCCTTCTTCATCGACTGGATGAAGCGACCGGGGAGCGCGCCCACGTAGGTGCGCCGGTGCCCGCGGACCTCGGCCTCGTCGCGCACGCCGCCCAGGGCGATGCGCACGAACTTGCGGCCGACGGACTTGGCCACCGACTGGCCGAGCGACGTCTTGCCGACGCCAGGAGGGCCGACCAGGCAGAGGATCGGGCCCTTCATCTCGTTCTTCAGCTTCCGCACCGCGAGGTACTCGAGGATGCGGCGCTTCACCTTCTCGATGCCGTAGTGATCGTTCTCCAGCTGCCGGCGGGCGTTCTCGATGTCGAGGTTGTCCTCGGTGAACTTGTTCCACGGCAGATCGGCGATCCAGTCGAGGTAGGTGCGCGCGACCGTGTACTCGCTCGACGCGGCCGGAATGGTCTTGAGCCGGTTGAGCTCCTTGTTCGCGACCTTCTCCACCTCGGGCGGCAGCTGCGCCTTCTTCAGGCGCTCCTGCAGCTCGTCGAGCTCCTCCTCGTCCTCGCCCATCTCGCCGAGCTCTTCCTTGATCGCCTTGAGCTGCTGGCGCAGGTAGTACTCGCGCTGGGTCTTCGACATCTCGCCCTTCACGGCGGAGTCGATCTTGTTCGACAGCTTGAGGATCTCGCGCTTGCGGTTGAGAAGCTCGAGCACCAGCTTCATGCGCGCCTTGAGATCGACGGTCTCGAGGACGGCCTGCTTCTCCTCGATGGGCACGTCGACGTTGGCGGCGATGAGGTCGGCCAGGTGCCCCGGGTGGGTGATGCTCTCGACGAGCTCGGTGGCCGCGGCCGGCAGCTCGGGCATCATCTCGATGACCTCGCGCGCCAGCTTCTTCAGGTTGATGGTGAGCGCCTCGATCTCCACCGCGTCGGCGGGGGTCTTGTCCTCGACCGGCTCGATGCGGGCCTTGAGGTAGGGCGACTCCTGCACGAGCTCGAGCACGCGGAAGCGCGCCAGGCCCTGCACGACCAGGGAGTAGTTGTCCTCTCCCATCTTGAGCAGCTTCACGATGCGGGCGACCGTGCCCATGTTGTAGAGGTCGGTCGCGCCGGGGTCTTCTTCCTCGGCCTTGCGCTGCGTGACCACGCCGATCACCTGGTCATCGCGCACCGCGTCTTTGATCAGGGCGATCGTCTTCTGGCGACCTACCGCAAGGGGCAGGACACCACCGGGGAAGAACACCGAGTTCCGCAAGGGAAGAATCGGCAAGACCTGCGGAATGTCTTCCTTGTTGATGGTTCCGGGAGGCGTCATCGCCGCCGGGAGGGCCTGGGCTGCAGCGGGCGCCTTCTTCTTTTCGTCGGACATAGGGATTCGAGTTCTTTCGGCGGCTTGGGGTGAAGGCGGAACATCGAGCCCCGCCAGTGGTCCAAAGTAGGGTAGCAATCGCCCGTGCATCGGCAACCCGTTCTTGACGAATTTCGACCTCCGCGTCGAACCAGTGCAGAATGCGGAGCCCTGGCCGGATTGCCCGAAGACCGCTCATGACCCGACGACCCTTCGCGCTGTTGATCGCTGGCCTGGCCTTCGTCTCGGGGTGTCAGGGGTGCTTCGGCTGCAGCACCAGCCCGGTGGACGGCGACGGGAGCACGCTGCCGCGCACCTGCCAGTCCCAAGTGCCGAACATCGACCCGCAGAAGCTCGACATCCTGTTCGTGGTCGACAACTCGAACTCGATGGCAGCGAAGCAGGAGCGGGTGGCCGTTCAGCTCATCGACTTCATCGCCGAGCTGAAGAAGGGCGGCGGCGTCCGCAACGACTTCCACGTCGGAGTGATCACCACGTCGGTGTACCTTCACCCGAAGGGATCGGCGTCGACCTACGAAGACCCAACGGCCGGTCGACTTCGGCCGATTCCGAACCGCGTTCCCCTCCCGGACGGCGGCGTGTGGTTCGACATCAACACCAACAACCAGCGCTTCATCGATGGCGACGATCCCGATCTGAACGACAAGTTCACCCGCCTCGTGCACCAGGGCGTGGGCGGCTATGGCCAGGAGACGCCGTTCGAGGCGGTGCGGCTCGCGTTGCTCTCCGAGCTCGCCACCACCTCGATCGCCGACGGGGGAAACGCCGAGTTCTTCCGCGACGGCGCCCGCCTCCTCGTCGTGGTGGTGACCGACGAGGACGACTGCTCGGAGACCAACCGGCCGCCCACCGTCACCATCGGGTCAGACACCTCCATCGACGACTGCCTGGAGCAGACGAACTCGCTCACCCCGGTGTCCGAGTACCACCGCCTCTTCTCGGAGCAGGTCTTCGACGGAACGGGGAAGAATCGAGAGGTCCTCTGGGCCGCCATCGCGCCGGTCGGTCAGTCCACCAAGCAGGTGCAGCAGATACTGGACGACGCCCGGGCCGATGGGGGCGCCATCAACGTCCGGAACATCGACTGCCCCGACTCCTTCGCGCCGGGCTACCGCCACCGCCAGATGGCCGAGATGTTCGACCCGAGCCTCGCCAACCTCGACTCGGTCTGCGACCAGTCGTACCAGGAGACCCTGCTGCGCATCGCCGATCTCGCCGGGGTGAGCCAGGTGCTGGAGATTCGCAACGTGCCCGACCCGGACGCGATGCAGATCCTCATCACCCGCGCCGACGGCAGCACCCAGGCCTGCACCACCCCCGGCGCGGGGAACGGGGGGATCGAGGTGCTCCCCGCAGGTGCCGCCGCCGGCGTCATCCGCGTCCGGTTTCGCGGCGATTGCCTGCGCCGCGCCAACGACTCCGCCGTCGACGTCCGCTTGCTCTGCGCCATCTGATCGGCGCCGATCACGTCGAGCCCGCGAAGGCCCGATTTCCCGCCTCGCCCGCTCGCGGAATGATCGGGCTTCGATCGGGAAATCCTCAGTCGATCCGAAAACTTGTGCGATCGATCGGCCGAGGCACCATGGCCGCATGCCGACGCTCAACCCGACCGCGAGCCTGACCTTCTTCTTCGTCTCCGACGTGATGCGCGCGACCGACCACTCGGCGGCGCCGATGTGGACCCTGCCGGGCTCTTCCAGCACCCGGCCGGCGGTGCCCGTGCGCTGGGCCGCCGAGACCGAGCGCGCCAAGCGCTGAGCGTCGGTGCGCGTCGCTCAGATGCAGAGGCCGCCGAGGCAGAACAGGCAGCTCTGGCAGGCCTCACCCATCACGCCGCACGCGCTCGCCTTGTTGCCCGACTGGCAGTTCCCGGCGGTGTCGCAGCAGCCCGAGCAGGTGCTCAGGCAGCTCCCGGTGCTCCCGCCGCCGCCGCCGGCCCCGCCGCCCGCCGCCGCCGGCTGGCAGACCATGTTCACGCACTGATCGGTGCCGGAGCAGGGCGAGCAGGCGTTGCCGCTGGAGCCGCAGTTGGTGGCGCTCTGACCGGTGGTGACGCAGGTGTTGCCGTTGCAGCAGCCGTTGCAGTTCGCCGGGCCGCAGGTCGCGCCCGCGACGCAGGCGCCGTTGAGGCAGGTGAGGGGGCTCGAGCACGCCTGGCAGGTGCCGCCGTCCGAGCCACAGGCGCCGTTCTGGTTGCCCGCCACGCACTGGCCACCCGCCTGGAGGCAGCCGGGGCAGGCGAAGGGCGCGCACGTGTTGTTGAGGCAGGTCTGGCCCCCGGGGCAGGTGACGCAGGCCGCGCCGTTGATGCCGCAGGCGTTGTAGGTGTTGCCGCCGCGACAGTGGCCGCCGCTGTCGCAGCAGCCGTTGCAGCTCGTGCCGCCGCAGGTTCCGCCGCCGCCGGTGCCGCCTCCCGCTCCGCCGCCGGTGCCTCCGCCGGTCCCCGCGTCGCCGTCGCCGATGCCGCCGCGCAGCGTGCAGACGTGGTCGAGGCAGGCGTGCGTCTTCGGGCACCCGGAGCACTGCGCCGCGCCGGTGCCGCAGGAGAAGTCCTGATCTCCCTTCTGGCAGACGCCGTTCAGATCGCAGCAACCGCTGCAGTTCGACACCAGGCAGCGCGGACCTTGCGTGCCACAGGAAGGAGCGAGCGCCCCTGCCAGGCCGAGGAGCACGCCGAGGAGGAAGGAGCGGGACCGCATCACCCCGGCGTACCACGCGTGCTGGCGGTCAGCCAATGTCCCCCGTTAGTGTCCGCTCGTGGGCGTCGCCTTCTTCGATCTCGATCGCACGCTCCTGGCGGTGAACTCGGCCAGCCTGTGGATTCGCCGTGAGGTCGCGCTCGGCCACGTCTCTCGGCTCGACGCCCTCAAGGCCGCCGCGTGGATGGCCGGTTACCACCTGGGCCTCGCCGAGGCCGAGCACCTCGTCGCCGACGCGGTGTCGCGCCTCGTGGGCACCGACGCCGAGGCCTACCAGCGGCGGACGCGCGACTTCTACGAGCTCGTGGTGCGGCACCACTACCGGCCGGGCGCCCTCGAGGCGATGAAGCTCCACCGGGCGCGCGGCGAGGGGTGCGTGATCCTGAGCTCGACCTCGGGTTACCTCGCGGACCTGGTCGGCGCCGAGCTCGGCTTCGACGCCGTGCTCTGCAACCGCTTCGCACGCGACGAACGGGGGCGCCACACCGGGCGCCTCGAGGACCGCGTCTGCTTCGGCCGCGGCAAGCTGTTCCACGCCAAGACCTACGCCCTGGCGCAGGGCGAGCGCCTCGAGGAGAGCACCTTCTACTCGGACTCGGCGTCGGACCTGCCGGTGCTCGAGGCCGTGGGCACGCCCGTGGTGGTGAACCCCGACCCGAGGCTCTGGCGCACCGCCGAGCGCCGCGGCTGGCGCCTGGTGGACTGGGGCGCGCCCGAGCCGCTGCCGAAGACGGGATCCTAGGCGCCCGGCTCGCAGTCCCACGGCGCCGTTGCGCCGCGTGACGTAGAGTGCCGCGCATGGTCTCGTCGCTCGTCCTCGCCGCCGCGCTCACGGCCTCTCCCGCTCCCGCCGACCCTCGGGCGACGCTGCTCGACGCCATGGCCGCGGAGCTCGAGCGCAACAAGAAGGAGCTCAAGCTCCGCGAGAACCAGGCGCCGTACTTCGTCAGCTACCAGCTCAAGGACTACGACCAGCGCGAGGTGCAGGCGCGCTACGGGGCGCTCTTCGTCGACGACACGCGGCGCGATCGGCGCATCAACGTCGACGTGCGCGTGGGCGACTACGGCTTCGACAACTCTACCGGCGACGACGCCGACTTCAGCTTCTCCACCAAGGGCACGAGCTACCTGGTGCGCAAGACCGGCCCCCTCGACGACTCGCCCGCCGCGCTGCGCACCGCGCTCTGGCTCATCACCGACGAGAAGTACAAGGCCGCGCTCTTTCAGTACCTCAAGAAGAAGGGCGAGGACGTCTACGCCGTCGAAGACCCGAAGCGGCCGCCCTCGTTCACCAAGGAAGAGCCGCAGGTCTCGGTGGGCCCAAGGCTTTCGTTCGGCTGGTCGAAGGATCGCTGGGTGGCGCTCACCCGAGAGCTGTCGGCTCGCCTCGCCAGGCAGAAGGAGTTCTTCGACTCCGAGGTGCGCGTCAGCGGCGACAAGGTCGTTCGCTACCTGGTCTCGAGCGAGGGCACGCGGCTCGTCACCGAGGAGACGCTCTACGGCCTCCACGTGCAGGCGTGGACGCGCGCCGACGACGGCCAGCTCCTGGAGAACTCCCGCGAGTGGTACGCGCCGCTCGAGAGCGGGCTGCCGACCGACGCCCAGGTCCGCGCCGCCACCGACAAGCTGGTGCAGGACCTGCTCGCGCTGCGGAGCGCGCCCACCATCGATCCCTACACCGGGCCGGCGTTGCTCGAGTCGGACGCGGCGGGCGTGCTCTTTCACGAGGCCGTGGGGCACCGCCTCGAGGGCGAGCGCCAGGACGGGGACGGCGAGGGCAAGACCTTCCGCGGGCAGGTGGGGAAGCTCGTGCTGCCGTCCTTCCTCTCCATCGTCGACGACCCGACCCTGCGCGAGCGTGGCGGGCGCCCCCTCAACGGCTATTACCGCTACGACGAGCAGGGCGTGCCGGCACAGCGCACCACGCTCGTGAAAGACGGTGTGCTCGAGACGTACCTCTTGTCGCGCAAGCCCGTGCAGGGCTTCCTGCACAGCAACGGCCACGGCCGGGCGCAGGGGAACCGCAAGCCCATCGCGCGCATGGCGAACCTGGTGGTCGAATCGAAGAAGGGCGTCACCGAAGCCGCGCTCAAGCAGCTCCTCGTCGACGAGGCCAGGCGGCAGGGGAAGCCCTTTGGGCTGCTGATCCGCGACATCACCGGCGGCAACACCAACACCGCCGGCTACGGCTACCAGGCCTTCAAGGGCATGCCGCGCATGGTCTACCGGGTCGACGTGGCCACGGGGCAGGAGACCCTGGTGCGCGGCGTGGAGATCGTCGGCACGCCGCTGTCGGCCATCAACCGCGTGCTCGCGACCGGCCAGAAGGAGGGCATCTTCAACGGCTTCTGCGGCGCCGAGTCGGGCATGGTGCCGGTGTCGACGGTCTCGCCGCCGGTGGTGCTGCAGGAGATCGAGCTCCAGCGCGTCGCGGAGGGGAAGGACCGCCCGCCGCTCTTGTCACCGCCCGCCCTGGGGAATTGAGTCGCCCGCTCCCCCGGGTACCAGGCGCTTCTTCAGGGCCTCGTCGATGAGCTGCCGGTGCGTGGAGTGGATCGGCAGGCCGGCCCCGCGGAAGCCGCGCAGCCGCACGTAGTTGAGCAGCTCGCGCTGGTAGGCCTCGACGCCGAGGCCGGTGGCCGCGAGGAAGGCCGACTCGAAGTCCGCGCCACGCTTCATCTCCGCCATGGTCGCGAGCACCGCCCGATCGCCGTAGCGCTTCACCAAGAAGCTCATCGCGTGGTGGGCGAGGCCGTAGATCTGCTCGTAGGCCGTCTGGGAGAGCGCCTCGGCGTCCTTGAAGACGTCGACTTGGGGGTGCTCGCGGATCCAGGTGGCGAGATCCTCGAGGGTGGGGAAGCGGTACCCCTGGTTGGCGGTGACGGTGGCCATGCCCTCGCGGAACCACAGCGGAATCTTCCTCGAGGTCCAGGTGGTCGCGGTGGCGCTGTGCTGGAACAGCGCGCAGTGGGTGAGCTCGTGCAAGAGCAGCTCGTCGACCTGGCTGTCCACGTGCCCGGCCCAGGTGCGCGGCGACTGCACGACGATCGAGTCGAACTGGGCCCAGGCCTTGAGCCAGCCGTAGCCGTGGTGGCCGACGGCGCGCTCCAGCGCTTCGTGCGACGGCACCATGAAGATCGTGACCGGCTCGACCAGGCCACCCCAGCGGGCCAGCGGTCCCTGGGCCTTCTCCAGCGCGCGGCTGACGCGGGGCGGCTCGAGCTCGTCCGGGTCCGACCACCTCACCGTGAAGCGCGCGTCCGCCGCGTCGACGCTCTTCGCCTGGCGCAGGTTCTCGAGGCCGCTGGTGCACGCGGCCAGGGCGAGCAGGGCGAGGAGGACGACGCGCCTCACGCGGCCTCCAACAGCGCCAACGCCGCGCGGCCCACGTCGGCCAGGGTTCGGAGCGCCCCGAAGCGTCCCTCGCCGGGTCCGAACGACAGCGCCGCCACCGGATTGAGGGTGTGGTTGCGGGTCGACAGATCCTCGACGTTGCCGTGATCACTCACCACGAAGACGTGCGCGTCGGGCGGGCGTTGCTCGAGCACGGCGCGGGCGAAGGCATCGAAGGTCGACAGAGCAGTCACGGCGGCGTCCACATCCTGAGCGTGACCGGCCTCGTCGGCGAGGAAATGTTCGAAGAGCGTCAGATCGGTGGCGAGGGACCAGAAGATGCGCGCGGCCTCGACGGGGCTCCTCGGCGGCAGGTGAACGCCCCGCCGCGCGGCCATGCGCCCGTCGACGTCGGGGGTGAGGGCCCGGCCCTCCTCGAGATCGTCGAAGGTCTTGAGCCGCACGCCGCCCGCCACCATGGCCAAGGTCGACGCCGACGGCTTGAGCCGCCGCCTCCAGCGCTCGGGCAGAGCTGGGGCCGGCTCGTGGGGCGACGCCTCGCCGAGCCCCAGCGCGTGCAGGTAGACGGCGGGGAAGGCGTTGGCGAAGGCCACGGTGCGCCGGCGCTCGGTGGCCTTCCGGGCGATGGAGTGCTCGGCGAGCAGCGCCTTGAGCGGCGCGGTGGGGTAGCCCAACACGTGCTGGCCGATGAGCCTGGGCGCCTCGAGCCCGGTGAAGAGCGCCGTCTGGTTGCTGGCGGACTGCGGCCGCCCGGGGACGCCGAAGGTGGTGTCGAGATCGTGCCGGGCGCCGCCCGGGAGCCGCGTCCCCGAGCCATCGTCGAACTGCGACAGCAGCCACTCCCCCCGGGCGAGCGGGTTCCGCGCCGGGTCCCTGGCCCCGACTCCGACCCCATCGGTGAAGAGGAGCGCGACGCGCACGAGCGCCGACTGTAACCTCTTGGCCTCCCCATGGCCTTCCACGGTGACATCGCGAGCTACCCGCTGCCGGACCTCTTGCAGTGGCTCGACGGCTCGCGGAAGTCGGGCGCCCTGCACCTGGTCGGAGAGGGAGGGGAGCGCAAGCTCTTCCTCGAGCAGGGCGTGGTCATCGCCACCAGCAGCGCCGGCCAGTGGGAGCGCCTGGCGCGGGTGATGGAGCACGGCGAGGAGGCGAGCGGCGCTGCGGTGCTCCAGGCCTTGCGCGCCCACGCCCCTGAAGGTGCGCTGCGCCAGGCGGTGCAGCAGCTCGCCGAGGAGGAGGTCATCGGCGCCCTCATCGACTTCACCGCCACCCCCACCGGCCGCTTCCACTGGACCGAGGACACCGATCGCGGTGACGACGAGTGGGTGCAGGTGGAGCTCCCGGTGCGGCACCTGCTCTACGAGGCGCTCCGGCGGCTGGACGAGCTGCCCGACCTGAACAGCGCCCTCTCCGGCGATGGGCTGGTGGTGCGGGCGATACCGGGGCCCTTGCCGGCGCAGGCGCTCTCGCGCGTCATCATCCGCTGCGCGTCGCGGTCGGGCACCGCCTCGATTGGGCGGCTGTGGATTCAGCTCGGCCTCGCCAAGAACCTGGTGGCGCGCGCGGTCTATGAGCTGTGGCGGCAGGGGAGAGTGGCGGTGGACGGCGCTTCCGTGCCCGAGGCCGACCCGGTCGCGGACATGCTGGAGAAGGGCGCGATCCTCCTGCGCGAGCGGCAGTTCGACGCCGCGCAGCTCGTCTTCACCGCGCTCTTGCAGAAGGACCCGGCGGACCGGCGCGTGCGCGACTTCGTGCGCATGGTGGAGCGCGAGCACGTGGCCTCGCTGTACCGCGAGCTGCCGCCCGTCACGAGCTTCGACGTGCAGCGCGATCACCCGGCGCGCGCCTCCTTTCGCTCCGAGGAGCGCCAGCTGATGTCGTGGATGGAGGCCGGCTTCGACGTCTCGGCGCTGGTGCTCGCCAGCCCTCAGCGGGAGCTCGAGACGCTCAAGGCGATGGTGCGGTTCGTGCGCGCGGGGATCGCGCGTCCGCGGTCCACCTGAGCCGAAGGTCAGTCCAACCGCGCCGGCAGCCCGGCGCCCGCGAGCCGCACGAAGGCCTGCATCACCACGTAGAGCGCGAAGGCGGCGTCGTCGATGCGCGCCGTGCGCTCGCTCCGCTGCAGCAGGGCGAGGACGTCGCGACCGTCGAGGCCGAGCAGGTGGCTCTGCGCGCCCGGAGGCCCTTCGCCGGCGTAGGAGAGCGCCCGGCGCACCGCGTCCTGGCAGGCGCGCACGCAGCCGTCCCAGTCGCCGCGGGCGTAGCAGGCGTCGGCCACCTTGGCGGGGTCGACCAGGGCCGAAGGAGCGAGCGCGGCGGCGGGGCCGAGCTCCGCCACGGGGGGCGCCGGGCGCGGCGGCGAGGTCTTCGGCAGCGGACCCTTGCTCATGGCCAGGTGCTCCTGAATCTGCGACTCCAGGCCCGCCGAGGCCTGCTCGATCACCTTCGGCGCCGAGGGCTTGGGCTTGTCCGTCGGCACCACCTTCTTCGCCTTCAGCTCGCGAATGACGAGGCGAATGATCGCCTTCATCACGTCGAGCACGCCCTCGCCGCTGGTGGCGCAGCACTCGAAGTCCGGCACGCCGCGCGGGTTGAGCGCCTTGCGCATCTCCTCCACGGGGACCGCGTGCGGCAGGTCGCGCTTGTTGTACGCGATGGCCAGCGGGAACTGCGGCAGCGAGATGCCCTGCTCGGCGAGGTTCTCGGAGAGGTTCGCCATCGACTCGACGTTCGAATCCATCGCGGCCGGGTTCGAGTCGGCGACGAAGATCACCCCGTCGGCGCCCTGCAGCACGAGCTTCCGGGTCGCGTTGTAGAAGACCTGGCCCGGCACCGTGTAGAGCGCGAGCCGCAAGCTGTAGTCCCCGACCTTCTCCACGCGCACCGGCAGGAAGTCGAAGAAGAGCGTTCGGTCGGCCTCGGTGGGCAGCGACAAGAGCTCGCCGCGCAGCGACGGCTTCACCGACTCGTACACGCGCTTGAGCGACGTCGTCTTGCCGGAGAGGCCGGGGCCGTAGACGACGACCTTCGCCGCGATCTCCCGAGCCATCACGTTGACGCTGCTCATGCGCCAGCCCTCCGCGCCTTCAGCGGGTCGGACTTGTTGACGAGGTGCTCCACGCGCCGCGCCGCGAGGATCGCCGCCAGCGCTTCGCCCTCGAGGCCGAGCGCCGGTAGCACCGGCCGCCCGGCGAAGAAGAAGTGAGACCAGGCGCCGGTGGTCGGCAGCCCCACCACCCCGGCCGCGGCGTCCGGCGCCAGCTCGAACAAGGGGTGCAGCTCATGCTCGCCCGCCGAGACCTGGGGGCCGTCGAGCCAGGGCGTCGCCTGATCGATGACGTGCTTCCTGGCGAAGGGGAGCACCGCCTCGAGCTCGCCCCAGAGCTGCTCCACCAGCGCCGTCGCGCCCTCCCGGCCCGCCTGCCGCATCGCCAGGGGCACCGTCACCACCGCCTGCACCAGGCGCTCGCCGGCGGTGTCGTCGGAGGCGCCGAAGCGCCGCGCCGGGCTCACGTGGAGCCGAATCAGATCGAGCGCCGGTTCCTTGGGCTCGAGCAGCGCGAGCTCGCCCAGGCCTCGTGGGAGGGCCGCCTCGGGCAGGACGATGCCCAGCGTGAAGAGGGTGTGGGTGGGCGACAGCCGCGGCGCGAGCCTGGCGAGCGGCTTGGCGCGCTCCGGCGGCACCAGGCGCGACAGGCCCGCCGGCTCCAGCGTCGAGACGATCGCCGCCGCCTTGTAGATGGTCTCTCCGCGCGCGAGGCGAATGCCCACTGGCCTCGAGCCGTCGAAGCACAGCTCGCCCACCGTCTCGCCCTCGGCCACCACGTCGACGCCGAGCTCCCGCGCCCGGTTGGCGAGCAGCTCGCGCAGGCCCGACCGGCCGCCTGGAAACAGGCACGGCGACGGCGCGATCTTCCCCGCCACGCGCGCCAGCGGCATGCCCGACGGCTGCGCGACCGAGGCGCACTGCCGCGCCAGGGCGAGCCACAGCTTCTCGTGGGGCGACTTCACGTCGAGCGGGCAAGCCGTCGCCAGCTCGGGCGTCTTCGCCAGAAGGCGGTTCAGCTTCCAGCGCTCGAAGAGGCCGCTGGCGCCGAGCTCGGGCTTCGCCTGGAAGAACGCGTCGGTCGCGCCCGCCGCCGTGCCCACGGCCTCGAGCTGGCTCACCAGCGCCTTCCCCTCCGCCACGCCGATGCCGCGGGTGAGCTCCTTGAGCCGCGCCTCCGGATCGGCGGGCCAGTCGAAGCGCTCGTTGGGCCTGAGCCACTGCACCGGCACCGCCGCCGGCTTGAGCAGGCGCGAGATCTCCGTCGCCACGCCGAGCTCGGCCAGGAGCCCGTCGAACAGCGGCAGGCTCTTCTGCGGCGGCGCCACCAGGGGCTCCCACGGGTAGAGCCAGCCCTCGTGCTCGAAGCCCGGCCCCGGCGCCTCGTGCTCGACGTAGAGCACCTGCAGGCCGTGCTTGGCCAAGAGGCCGGCGGCCATCGCGGCACCGACGTCGCCGCCCAGGACGATGGCGTCGTACACGTGGCGGCCCGGGCTCGAGCCGCGGCGGGCGAGAGCGGCGGTCATGCGATGGGCTCCGAGAGCGTCACGGCGCGGCCCGAGAGCTTCACCGTGCCGTCGGCGACGGCGCGGACGACGCGCGGGTAGAGCCGGTGCTCCTCGATCTGAATGCGCGCGCTCAAGCTGGCCTCGTCGTCGCCCGGCAAGACCGGCACCGCCGCCTGGGCGACGATGGGCCCGGTGTCCATGCCCGCGTCGACGAAGTGCACCGTGCAGCCGGTGACGCGCACGCCCGCCTCGAGCGCCTGCCGCGCGCCGTGCAGGCCCTTGAACGAAGGGAGCAGGGCAGGGTGCACGTTGAGGATCTTCCCCGGGAACGCCTCGAGGAAGCGCGCGCCCACCAGCCGCAGGTAGCCCGCCAGGCAGACCAGCTCGACGCCGTGCTCGCGCAGGGCCTTCACCACCGCCTCCTCGTGCGCCTCGCGGCTCGCGAACGCCTTCGGAGCGAGGGCCACCGCCGGCACGCTCGCGGCCCGGGCGCGCTCGAGCACCTTCGCGCCCGGCACGTCGCACACGAGCACCACCACCCGCGCCGGAGAGGACGCGCCGCTCAGGCCGTCCACCAGCGCCTGGAAGTTCGACCCGCTGCCTGAGGCCAACACTCCGACCTTCATCATGGCAGGACGACGGCCTCCGCTTCGGCGCCGGGCTTTCCGGCCACGATCTCTCCTACGTCCCAGGCCTCGACGCCGCGCGACGCCAAGAGCGCGAGGGCCTTCGTGACCGACTCCTTCGCCACCACCGCGGTCATGCCGAGGCCCATGTTGAAGGTCGAGAACATCTCGTCGCGCGCCACCTCGCCCAACCGCTGGAGCAGATCGAAGATCGGCCGCCGCCTCCACGCCCCCTCGGACAGCACCGCCCGCGTCCCGTTCGGAAGGCAGCGCGGCAGGTTCCCGGGGATGCCGCTGCCGGTGATGTGCGCGAGCCCCTTCACGTCGACGGCGTCGATCAGCGCCAGCACGTCCTTCACGTAGAGCCGCGTCGGCTCGAGCAGGGCGTCGGCGAGCACCACCCCCTCCACCGTCGCGTCGATGGGAAGCTTGCGGTCGGCGAGCACGCGCCGCGCCAGCGAGTACCCGTTGCTGTGCAGGCCCGAGGAGGCGAGGCCGATCACCCGATCGCCCGGCGCGATGCGGCGCCCGTCGATGAGCTTCTTCTTCTCCACGATGCCCACGCAGAAGCCCGCCAGCTCGTACTCGCCCGGGGTGTAGAAGCCCGGCAGCTCGGCGGTCTCGCCCCCCAGCAGCGCGCAGCCGCTCTGCTCGCAGCCTCGGGCGATGCCCGCGATCACCCGCTCGGCCTGGTCGACGTCGAGGCGCGAGGTGGCGAAGTAGTCGAGGAAGAAGAGGGGCTCCGCGCCGCTGGTCAAGACGTCGTTCACCGACATGGCCACCAGATCGATGCCCACGGTGTCGTGGCGCCCGAGCGCGAAGGCGAGCTTGAGCTTGGTGCCCACGCCGTCGGTGCCCGAGACGAGCAGCGGCTCCTGGTACTTGCCGGGAGGGATGGCGAAGAGGCCGCCGAAGCCGCCCACCCCCGAGACCAGCTCCGGCCGCCGCGTGCGCGCCGCGTGAGGCTTGATCCGCTCGACCAGCTCGTCGCCCTTGTCGATGTCGACGCCTGCCTGCTTGTAGGTCGTTCCCACGGGTGGGCGCTTGTAACCGAAGAGGCCCGCCCAAAATAGAGGAGAGCAGAGGGCCGGTGCGGTAGGGTCGCTCGCCCATGTTCGCGCTCCTGTCGAAGTGGAGATACGAGGCGATCGCCATCGCCGTGGCGCTCATCACCTGCGCCGTGCACTTCATCGCCCGCGAGCCCCCCAGCGGCCGCGCGATCGCCAGCAGCTCGCTCTCCGGCATCCTCACCCGCGCGGTGCAGTCGCTCGAGGGCCGGGCCGACGACTTCAAGTTTCGTCTCCGCGGCGAGATGCCGGCGCACCCCGACGTGCTCATCCTGGCGGCCGACGAGAAGGCGGCGCAGCGCTACGGCCTGTGGCCCTGGCCCCGCGACGTCGTGGCCAAGGGCTTCGATCAGCTCCTCGAGGCGGGCGCCAAGGCCATCGCGCTCGACATCTGCTTCACCGACCCGACCGCCGCCTCCCAGGCCTCGACCGAGCTGCTCGGCAAGCTCGACGGCATCGAGAACCTCCCCGAGGCCCTCGAGCCCCTCCGCGCCGAGCTGAGGGAGAAGGCCTCGCACTCGCCCGACGACGCGCTGGAGGCCGTCTTCAAGAAGGGCGGCAAGCGCATCATTCAGGGCTCGATTCCGTACACCGAGGCCGACCTGAAGGACTTCTCCATCGATCTCCAGGACGAGCAGTCGCGGCTCCTCGAGCCGAACCTCATCCGCAAGGTCCCCTTCAAGGCCGGCATCTTCAAGGAGCTCAACACCGACCGCATCAACGCCTGGCAGCAGTACAGCGTGCAGACGCCGCTCCCGCGCTTCGCCAGCGCCGGCAACCGCCTCGGCCACTTCACCGCCATCACCGAGCCCGACGGCTCCATCCGGCGCGCCGCGGTGCTCGCCAAGCTCACCGGCCCCAAGGCCCTCTACCCGTCGATCGCGCTGCTCGCCGCCGCGCAGATGCTCGACGCCACCATCGAGCCGGTCATCGTCGACGAGGACCTGGTGGAGGTGAAGCTGCGCAAGCCCGACGGCACGACCGTCAGCGTGCCGATGGAGGGCCTCTCGGCGCTGGAGCTCATCGACTACCCCGGCAACGGCAAGAGGAGCTTCACCACCTTGAGCTTCGCCGACGTCATCGACGGCACCTTCGACAAGGACAAGGTGAAGGACAAGGCGGTCCTGGTCGGCGTCACCATCACCGGCCTCACCGGCGACCAGCGCGTCACTCCGTTCTCGGAGATGGAGCCGGGCGTCTACACCCACGCGGCGGTGCTCTCGAACATCCTCTCCCAGCGCTTCATGACCCGCACCGTGAACGTGGTGCTCGTCGAGATGCTGATGATGCTCGTGCTCGCGATCCTCTTCAGCGTCGCGATCCCCCGCTTCAAGAGCTTCACCATGAAGGGCCTGCTCATCGTCGCCGTGCTGGCCGGCTGGTGGGGCGTGGCGATGTTCCAGTTCAACCGGGGCGTGAACGTGTCCCTGGTGATGCCCTCCATCGACATCCTCCTCTCGTCGTTCGCGGTGGTCTTCCTGGGCTACCTCTCGGTCGACCGCGAGAAGCTCAAGATGCGCACCACCTTCGCGCGCTACCTGGGCGACGACGTCATGGAGGTCGCCCTGGTGGACCCCGAGCGCCTCAACCGCGGCGAGAAGCGCGAGATGACGGTGATGTTCAGCGACATCCGCGGCTTCACCACGCTGTCCGAGCGCATGTCCGCCGAGGTCCTGTCGACCTTCATCAACGAGTACCTCTCCCCGATGACGGACATCGTCTTCGAGGAGAAGGGCACCCTCGACAAGTACATCGGCGACGCGGTGATGGCCTTCTGGAACGCGCCGCTCGATCAGCCCGATCACGCCCTGCGCGCCTGCCGGGCCGCGGTGAAGATGCTGGAGAAGCTCGAGGACCTGAAGGCGGGCTGGCGCGCCAAGGGCTACCCCGAGCTGGAGATCGGCATCGGCATCAACTCCGGCCCCATGGTGGTCGGCAACATGGGCTCCGACGTGCGCGTCGACTACACGGTGCTCGGCGACTCGGTGAACCTCGGCTCCCGCCTCGAGGGCACCAACAAGGAATACGACACCCGCATCATCATCAGCGAGTCCACCTGGTCGATGGCGAAGGACGAGATCATCTCCCGCCGCCTCGGCGCCGTGCGCGTGAAGGGCAAGAAGGTGCCGGTGGGCATCTACGAGCTGCGCGGCATCGGCTCGCCCAAGGGCGACGAGGCCACCGCCATCGCGTCCTTCGAGGCCGGCATTCAGGCGTACGTCCACCGCAACTGGGACGAGGCCGAGCGGCTCTTCAAGGTCGTGATGAACATCTGGAAGGACGACTACCCGGCCACCAGCTACCTCGAGGACATCGCCACCTTCCGCCAAGAGCCGCCGCCGCCCGACTGGGACGGTGTCGTCACCATGAAGACGAAGTAAGTGACACAGGCCGCTGCCGCCTGAACGAAAATTGACCGCGACTGCGTTCGGTCGCTTAATCGCTGGTGACTGCCCATGGGCGCCGAAGAAACACTCTTCAACAAGTTCGGGAAGGAATACCCCAAGGGCACGGTCCTCTTCCGCGAGGGGGAGCCGGGCAAGGAGATGTACGTCCTCCAGGCCGGGCGCATCGCCATCTCCAAGCAGGTGCGCGACGTCGAGAAGGTGCTCGCGATCCTGGGGCCCGGCGAGTTCTTCGGCGAGATGGCGATCATCTCGAACAAGCCGAGGAACGCCAGCGCCCGCGTCGAGGAAGACGCCCGCCTCTTGATCATCGACCCGCGCACGTTCGAGTCGATGATCCGGGGGAACTCCGAGATCGCCGTCCGCATGATCAAGAAGCTCGCCGAGCGCCTCTCCGACGCCGACGCGCAGATCGAGAACCTCTTGCTGTCCGACCCCAACAGCCGCGTGGTGCACCACCTGCTCACCGTCTGCCAGAACCGGGGCCGCCCCACCGAGGAGGGCATCGAGGTCGACTTCCCGGTGCGCGACCTGCCGCGCGAGCTCGGCGTGGGCGAGCCCGCCATTCACTACCTGTTGCACCGCCTCGAGCGCTCGGGGCTGGTCGAGTCCCAAGGCGACCGGGTGCTGGTGCGCGACACCGCGCGTCTCTTCGACTTCCTCCGCTACCTGGAGATGAAGTGGAAGTTCGGAGATCTCTGACGTGCGCTTGAAGGTGCTCGGGCCTCACGGTGGCGAACTCCCCGGGTGCCGGAGCACCTGCTTTCTCGTCG
Source organism: Archangiaceae bacterium (assembly GCA_037443525.1). GTDB lineage: Bacteria > Myxococcota > Myxococcia > Myxococcales > Myxococcaceae > JBBIOE01. The sequence goes on from JBBIOE010000031.1 coordinate 42,538, forward strand.
ACGATCGCCTCTCCCTCGACGCCGGCTCGCTCACCAGCCAGCTCAAGCTCGACGAGCTCGAGCAGGTCGACGACGTGCTGCTCACCCACAGCCACTTCGACCACGTCAAAGACCTGCCGCTGCTCGCCGATCTTTTGGTCGGCCGCCGCGACACTCCGGTCACCATCCACTCCAACCTCGAGTGCATCAAGACGCTGAAGGACAACCTCTTCAACGACGTGATGTGGCCCGACTTCACGCGCATCCCCACCCCGAAGAAGCCGGTGTTCAAGCTCAAGGGGTTCAAGCCGACCGCCACGGTGAAGATCGGCGGGTATACGGTGCGCGCCATCCCCGTGGCGCACCCGGTGGAGAGCTGCGGCTACGTCATCAGCGACGGCAAGTCGTCGCTCGCCATCTCCGGCGACACCGGCCCCACCGAGCGCTTCTGGAAGATCATCAACGAGGTGAAGAACCTCAAGGTGCTCCTGCTCGAGTGCAGCTTCCCCAACGAGCTGCAGACCCTGGCCGACATCTCCGGGCACTTCACGCCCAAGACCATGGAGAACGAGCTCTTGAAGTTCGACCGCCGGGACTGCCAGGTCTTCCTGTACCACCTGAAGCCGGCCTTCGTGGCCAAGCTCAAGGAAGAGGTCGCGCACCTGCCCGTGCGCGTGTTGGAGCTGGGCGATCTCTTCGAGTTTTGAAGCCAAGCGGGCCGTCTGCTAAGCGGGTCCTCGATGTCGCTCCCGTTGGTCGTCGGAATCGCTGGTGGCACCGCCTCGGGCAAGACCACCGTCGCGCGCAAGATTCACGAGGCGCTGTCCAACTCGAAGGTCGCCTTCGTCGACCAGGACTCGTACTACCGAGACCTCTCGCACCTGACGCTCGAGGAGCGCCGCGAGGTGAACTTCGATCACCCCGACGCCTTCGACACCGATCTCCTCGTCGATCAGATGAAGGATCTCAAGGGCGGCCGGCCGGTGCAGAAGCCGGTCTACGACTTCGTCACCTCGACCCGCGAGAAGAAGAGCGTCACCGTCGCGCCCGCCGACATCATCCTCATCGAGGGCATCCTCGTCCTCCACATGGACCGGGTGCGCAAGGAGCTCGACGTGAAGATCTTCGTCGAGACCGAGGACGACGTGCGCATCATTCGGCGCCTCACCCGCGACATCAAGGAGCGCGGGCGCGACTTCGATCACGTCATCAGCCAGTACTTCCGGCACGTGCGCCCCATGCACATGGCGTTCGTCGAGCCGTCCAAGCGCTGGGCAGACATCGTCGTTCCGCACGGCGGCAACAACGACATCGCCATCGACATGCTGGTCGGCGCCCTGCGCGCCCGCCTGCACCGCCTGGCGCGGTGACCTACCTGCCCGCGCAGCGGGCCTTCCTTTGACCGCACAGTCGGCCTAGAAACCCGGTCTCCCCAAAGGAGTCGAACGCCTCCATGAAGCGCTACTTCGGCATCATCGTCGCCCTCGTCTTCGTCGTCGTCGCCATCGTCTTCACGTTCCGCAAGTTCAACGAGAAGACCGCCGAGGCCGGCCGCGAGCAGAGCCTGTTGCGCATCAAGGCCGACACCCTCGAGCGCATCGCCTGGGTTCGCGTGAACCCGGACGAGAAGAGCTACCGCGACGAGGTGACCACCTTCTTCCGCTGGTACTTCAAGGAGGTGAACGATCACCTCAACAAGTTCGGCGGCAACCGCAACTTCGACGACTACCTCACCGAGCTCGACAACCGCGCCGGCAAGGGCGGCAAGGGCGAGGAGAAGCTCGAGGAGCGCAAGCAGGTCTACGAGCAAGTGAAGAAGGTCTTCGAGTCCTTCAAGGGCAACAACTACTCGCCCTACTGGACCGGCACCGACAAGGGCATCCGTCTGGACATCGTCTCCGCCAGCGCCACCAACGTCGGGCCGGACCCGTCGATCCACATGCCGATCGTGGTGTGGGGCCTGCCGCGCGACGACAAGACGGACGAGAAGGGAACCCACCGCATCCTGGTGAACGGCAACTTCAAGTTCAATTGGCGGCTCCTCGACGAGAAGGGGAAGCTGATCGGCGAGATGCCGGGCGAGGGCCTCTCCGGCCGCGTCGACTGGCCCGACCGTTACATCAAGTACTTCCCGCCCGGCTTCGTGCTCGGCTACTGGGACATCGGCAAGCTGCCGCCCGAGGTGAAGAAGGTCGAGATCACCATGAACATCGGCTCGCGCTCGGTGACCGGTGGCGACATCAACGCCGAGTACAAGTGGAACCTCGACGCCCCGGCGGAGTGGAAGCTCGGCGTCGGCGAGACCTGGAAGGGCGCTCAGGAGTCGATTCGTCCGGAAGAGGAGATCGACCCGAACGCCGGAAAGAAGACGGCGAAGAAGTAGCCGTCACACCACGCTGAGCAGGGCCCCGGGGCGAAAGACCGCCAGCTCCCCGGGCTCGGCGTAGACGTAGACGTCGAAGTTCTGCCCCAGCGCCACGTCGGCCAGGTGCGGCCCGACCTCCAGCTCGCCCAGGGTGCGGCCGCCCTTGGGGTCGATGAGCCTCAAGACCGGCCCCGGCACCACCAGCACCTGCCGCCGGAGCGTGGGCGCCACCGTCGTCTCCAGCGGCTCGCCCGCGCTGCCCACCACCCAGGCCGGCTGCCCGTCCGGGAGCAGGCGCGTCGCTGCCCCGCGCGCGTCGGTGGCGATCACCCCGCCCTCGAAGGGCATCAGCGACAAGCCCTGGCCCTCGCAGGGCACGCTGCGCTCCCACAAGAGCCGTCCGCTCTCGCCGAGCGCCACCACCACCGTCCGCCCGTCGCGCACCCCGCCGACGTAGAGCCGCTGGCGCGCCGCCACCGCCGGGCTCGGCCGGGAGAGCAACAGCTCGCGGCTGAAGCGAATCGTCCCCGCGCCCTGGCCTAAGTCGGCGGAGCTGGCGTCGAAGGCGAACAGCACCACCTGCTCGCCGCGCCCGAGCACGCAGGCCGCCCCGCGGTGGAACGCCACCGGCGGCGAGAGGCAGGGCAGGGGGCCGCGAATGCGGAAGCGGGTGGTGCCGTCCCTCAGATCGATGCCGTGCACCATGCCGCCATCGGTGCCCACCAGCACCCGCCCGCCCAACAGCGACACCTGCACGCTCGCCGTGCGCGGCGGCGCGAAGCGCCACAGCTCCCGCCCGGTGAGCTGGTCGAACGCCACCACCCCACGCCCGTCGAGCGAGGTCAGGAGCCGCCCGTCGGCCTCCACGAGCCAGGGCCCCAGCCGCACCCCGTCGTGATCGCGCAGCCACCGCGCGCCGCCGGAAAGGCCGAAGAGGAGCAGCCGCGCCTCCTCGGCCAGGAGGATCTCGCCGCGCGGCGTGAGCGCCACCCCGCGCGCGGAGCGCAGCTCCCGGCGCGAGCGGCCGGCGCGCGAGAACACGTGCAGCGCCCGCGGCGCGCTGACGGCCACGAAGTCGCGCCCCAGCACCAGCCGGCCGCCG